>JBLNEK010000205.1:0-60466 GCA_050262635.1 Candidatus Sericytochromatia bacterium
GGGACAGCGGCAGTTCATCGACCAGCCGGTACCGACGCACTGCTCGCCGGGCTTCGCGCCTCAACTGGACTGGATACTCGCCAACCTCGATAAGGCGCACTCGGTGGCGACCTTGGCCCGCCGCGCGAACATGTCGGAACGGACGTTCGCGCGAAAGTTCGTGGAGGAGACCGGCACAACGCCGATGCAGTGGGTCACCGATCAGCGGGTGCTTTACGCCAGGCGGCTGCTCGAGGAGACCGACCTCGACGTCGACCGCATCGCCGAGCGGTGCGGCTTCGGCACAGCGACGCTGCTTCGCCACCACTTCCGCCGACTGGTGGGTGTCACGCCGTCGGATTACCGCCGCAGGTTCGCGTGCTCCGACGCGGTCTGCGAGCAGTCAGCCTGAGACCTCCCCGGCCAACGCGTAGCGGCCGTCGGACCTCTGCTCCACCAGCCCGTCGGCAAGCAGGGACGCCAGTGCGCGGTCGCGTTGCTCGGTGTCGGCCAGCCACACGACGTCCAGCTGCTGCCTTGACACCGGAGAAACGTTGGCCCGCAACACATCCAACAGCCGACCGCGGACCTGCCGGTCGGTGCCCGCGTAGGTCTGGGCCCGACGGACGGGCGCCTCGGACGGCGGATGACCGCCGGCCCGCCACGCGCAGACGCTGAGCGGGCACACCCCGCACCGCGGCGACCGGGCCGTGCACACCGTGGCGCCCAACTCCATCAGCGCTACTGAAAACCGTGCGGCGGAGCCGTCATCGGGCAGCATCGCCTCGACGTCGACAAGATCGTGTGCCCTGCCAGGCGCGTCGGCGACCCCGCGCACCGCCCGTGCGAGCACCCGCCGAACGTTGGTGTCCACCACGGGCACTCGGCGTCCGTAGGCGAAGCACGCTACCGCACGCGCGGTATACGCGCCGACGCCGGGAAGCTGGAGCAGAACCTCCACGTCGTCGGGAACTACGTCGTCGTGGTCGCGGGCGATCACGGTTGCGCACTCGTGCAATCGCTTCGCCCTGCGCGGGTATCCGAGCTTTCCCCACGCCCGCAGCACCTCGGCTGCGCCGGCGGCCGCCGTGGCCGAGGGCGTCGGCCAGCGGTCGACCCACGCCGCCCAGATCGGCACAACTCGCGACACCGGCGTCTGCTGCAGCATGAACTCGCTGACCAGAATCTGCCACGGGCTGACCCCCGGCCGCCGCCACGGCAAGTCCCGCGCGGCCGCGTCATACCACCCGATCAACTCCTCGGCGGCGACGCTCATTGCGGAGCCGGCGCCGTCGCAAGGCACAATGGGCGCCATGCCGCACACCAATCCTGCCGCCGCATGGAAATCACTCAAGGAGGGTAACGAGCGGTTCGTCGCCGGACAGCCCGCCCATCCGAGCCAAAGTGTCGAGCACCGCGCCAGCCTCGCCGAAGGTCAGCGCCCGATCGCGGTGGTGTTCGGCTGCGCCGACAGCCGAGTGGCCGCGGAGATCATCTTCGACCAGGGTCTGGGCGACATGTTCGTCGTCCGCACCGCGGGTCACGTCATCGACTCGGCCGTCCTCGGCTCGATCGAGTACGCCGTCTCCGTGCTCGAAGTGCCGCTGATCGTGGTACTCGGCCACGACAGCTGCGGCGCGGTCAAGGCCACGCTTGATGCCCTGGACAACGGGATCATTCCGCACGGCTTCCTGCGTGACCTGGTCGAACGCGTCACGCCATCGGTGCTCACCGGCCGCCGGGAAGGGCTGAACCAGGTCGACGAGATCGAGGCACACCACGTCCGGGAGACCGCTGCGCAACTGCTCTCGCGGTCGACCGCGATCCTGGAGCGGATACCTACCGGAGAGTTGGCGATCGTGGGCCTGACGTATCACTTGGCCGACGGCCGGGTGGCGCTGCGCAACAGCGTCGGCGACATCGGCGAGTATCCGGCCGAGAGTTAGCTCAGGCGACACGCCGAGCAGCCTCGGACGGCTCGCGGTGACCTGGGCTTACCGTGAGAACGTGCTGGATCTTGAACCGCATGGCCCATTGCCGACGCAGATTTACTGGCGCCGCCGCGCCCTGGCAGGAGGCATCGCGGTCGTCGTGATCGCGATCGTGGTCGCGGTCGTCATCACGGTGCTCAGCGGTAATTCCGGCGGCGACAGCAAGAACAGCGCGAAGCCCGCCGACGTCCCGGCCTCGCAAGCGCCCAACCCGCAGCCCGAGATCAAGTCGCCGATCACCCCGCTGCCGCCTGTACCCCCCCAAACGCCGACCGCGACCGCGGCCGTCATGCCGCCGCCGGTGCTCAAAGATGGCGACGACTGCCCCGACTCCACGTTGGCCGTCAAGGGCATTACCAGCCAGCCGCAGTATGTCTTCGGCGAGCAGCCGAAATTCACGATGGTGGTGACCAACATCGGACTGGTGGCCTGCCAGCGTGACGTCGGTGCCGCCGTGCTGGCTGCGTACGTGTATTCGCTCGACAACCAGCGGCTGTGGTCCAACCTCGACTGCGCCCCGTCGAACGAGACGCTGGTCAAGAAATTCAGCCCCGGCGAGCAGGTAACGACCGAAGTCACCTGGACCGGAATGAGTTCCGCGCCGCAGTGCCCGCTGCCGCGCCAGCCGATAGGGGCCGGCACCTACAACCTCGTCGTCCAATTGGGCAACTTGCGGTCCGCGCCGGTGCCGTTCATCATCGCCGCGCCGCCGGCGCAGAATGAGACCGCCGCGCCCGGCCAGGCGCCGGGCCAGGTTCCGGTGCAGACGCCGCCGGCGGGCTGAGCCCGCTACGCGAGCCGGTCGGCGATCGTCGACTCCGCCAGCTGCGACAAGCCCTCGCGGATGTGCCGCGACCACATCGCGCCGATGCCTTCCACCTTCTGCAGGTCGCTGGCACTGGCCGCGAGCAGGCCTTGCAGCGATCCGAAGGCGCGCACCAGAAGGTCGATGTGCGCGAACTGCAGCCGCGGGATGCCTGCCATCGCACGGTATCCGCGCGAGCTCATCGCCGAGTCCTGCGCTTCGGCCGTGGAGGGATAGCCGAAAACCTTTGACAGCGCGGTCAAGTCGAGAAGCTCGACATCGGAGAGCTGGTCGAGCTCGTCGAGCGTGGAAGCCACCTGCTCGGCGGCGGGCGGCTCGGGGTTGGCGTGGTAGTCGCGGACGATCAGCTCACGCGCGAGGTCGTTTCCGCCCACCAGCTCCTCGAGCTGAAGCTTGAGCTGCCTGCCATCGGTGCCGAGTTCCACGACGTGCTCGTCGATTTCGAGGCTGATCCGGCGCACCATCTCCAAGCGCTGCACGACGGTCATCACGTCGCGCAGCGTGACGAAGTCCTCGATCTCGGCGGTCGACAGCTGCCGGTTCACCTCGTCAAGGCGGGACTTGTAGCGCTCGAGGGTCGCGACGGCCTGGTTGGCTCTGGACAGGATGGTCGCCGAGTCGGCCATCACGTGGCGCTCCCCCGCGACGTACACCGTGACGATGCTCATCGAATGGCTAACGGACACAACGGGATACCCCGTCTGGATCGCGGTGCGCTCAGCCGATCTGTGCCGGGTGCCCGACTCGTCGGTCGGTATGGACGGATCGGGCACGAGTTGGACATTGGCCCGCACGATTCGGCTGCCGTCGGTCGACAACACCAGCGCCCCGTCCATCTTCGACAGTTCGCGTAGCCGCGTCGGCGCGAACCGGACGTCGAGAGAGAAACCGCCGTCGCAGATCGACTCGACCCGCTCGTCGTACCCCAGCACAATCAGCGCGCCGGTGCGGCCGCGCAATATTCGCTCGAGCCCGTCCCGCAGTGGCGTGCCGGGCGCCAACCGGCGCAGCGTCTCCCGCAGCGCCGGATGCACCAGCGGCGCCTTGGTGTTCTGGCTGCGGTCTGGCGTCGTCATAGCCAACGTGGCCTGTCGTCCTTCGGGGTGTGTGCCGGCTCCTTGACCGTAATCTCACCGAGCAGCGCCAGCGCCCCATTGATGGTTTTCGCCGGCAGCGCGTGCATCCCGGAGGGTACAGATTTGACCCCGTGCGGGATCAGCGCCGTGGTGAACCCGAGGCGGGCCGCCTCGGCCAGTCGGCGCTCCATACCGCTGACGCGCCGAAGGTCGCCGGCGAGGCCAACCTCACCGATCACGACCGCGGAGGAGGGCAGCGGCCGGTTCCGGTATGCGGACGCCATGGCCATCGCCACCGCGAGATCGGCCGACGGGTCGGTGAGCCGCATACCGCCGACCGTGGAGAGGTAGATGTCGGTGCCCAACACTGCAGGCATCCTGCAGCGCCGTGCCAGTACGGCGCTGATCATCGCCGCCCGCGACTGGTCTATGCCGCTCACCGCCCTCCTCGGTGTCGCATTATGCGTCGGCACCAGCAGCGCCTGCACCTCGCCGATCAGCGGACGTTTGCCGTCGAGGGTGACCGTGACGGCCGTGCCGGACACCGGCTCGGGACGCTGGTCGAGGAACAGCCCCGACGGATCGGCGACACATTCGATGCCGCTCTCGTGCAGCTGAAAACATCCCACCTCGTCGGCCGCGCCGAACCGGTTCTTCACCCCCCGAACCATCCGCAGCATCGACTGCCGGTCGCCCTCGAAGTGCAGCACCACGTCCACCAGATGCTCCAGCGTCCGGGGGCCGGCGATCGCGCCGTCCTTGGTGACATGACCAACTAGGATCATCGCGACGCCGCTGCGCTTCGCCGCCGTCGTCAATGCCGTCGTGACGGCGCGCACCTGGGTGACGCCGCCGGTCACGCCGTCGGCGTCCGTGGTCGACATCGTCTGCACCGAGTCGACCACCATCAGGCTCGGACGAACCGCCTCGACATGGGCCAGCACGCTGTCGAGGTCCGAGTCGGCGGCCAGGTAAACCTGGTCGTGGCTGCATCCGGTTCGCTCGGCTCGCATCCTGACCTGGCCGGCCGACTCCTCGCCGGAGACGTACAGCGCCCTGCGTCCGGCGCACGCCCACCGGTGCACGACGCTTAGCAGCAGCGTGGACTTGCCGACGCCGGGCTCGCCGGCGATCAGCGTGACCGAACCCGGCACCAGCCCGCCACCCAGTACCCGGTCAAGCTCCCCGACGCCCGTTGGGTCGTGGCGCGTGGAATCGGGCGCAATCGAACTCATCGGAACCGCAACGGAATCGGGCACCGTGAGGGATCGGCCGCCGACGACTCTGATCGGCGCTGCCTCGTCGACGGCGCCCCAGGTGCCACATTCCGGGCACCGGCCCACCCACTTGCTCATCACATGCCGGCACTCGGAGCAGCGGTACTGAGTGCGTGTCTTGGCCACGCCGAAACGGTATCGGCGGGGTCCGACACTTAGTGGCCCGGCTGCTGGCCCTCGCCCTGCGACGGCTTCTCGCCCTGTCGCGGCGCGTTCTCTCCGGGGCTGACAGGCACCGCCACCTTGGCCTCACCGGCGCGCTGGAACTTGAAGACGAAGTCGTACGTCAGCGCGTTGCTGATCGGCTTGTTCAGTTTCACCGTCGCCGTCGCCTTCTGGGCGTCGGCCAGCTTCTGCATGGCCTCCGCCTCCGCGCCTTCGGGCTTGCCGACGATCAGCGACCCGTTTGCGGGCAGCTCGGGATTGGAGGGGCTGATGGTGACGGACCCGACGTCGGATGTGATGCCCATGAGCCGGTCGTTCTCGGTGCCCGACTGGTTGGCGGCGACGAACATCAGGTCGACGCTTTCGCCGGGCTTCAGCTCGGCGCCGGTGATCTCCGCTCGGATCCGGACGTCGCGCAGCGCGATGCTGCCAACGCCGGCGCTGCTGCCGTTGACGGCAGGTTCCTGGGTGGCGGTTTGAGACTGCTGTCCCGCTCCGCATCCGGTCAGCGTTGTGGCGATCAGAGTCGCGGCTAGCACGCCGCCGAAAGCCGATCCGTGAGTGGAAAAGAGGTTCACTGAAATCTCCTGCTCGGCACGCACTGGCATGGAACTGGCATCGAACTGGCATCGGAATCGGCCGACTCCTGGGCCGTCAGCGTTCGACTATGCACAGTAGTAGGTCGGCGCCCGACAGCGAAGCCGCCGGGCGTTATTGGACCCGCCGCTTCTCGCGCCGGATGCCTTCCAGCGCCGCAACCAGTTACCTGCGTCACTGCGAAGGAAACGGTCGCCAAGCACGTAATCGCTGCGGTGTCAACCCCCAATGTTCACCTGCTGTGCCCCTGACCTGCACCGTTGTTGAACGCGTGTCAGAGCGCCGTGTTAGCATGGAGTGGCGAAAGGGGCTCCAATCAGATGATTTTCAAGGTCGGAGACACCGTTGTTTATCCACACCACGGTGCTGCGTTGATCGAAGCGATCGAAACCCGGACCATCAAAGGCGAGCAGAAGGAATATCTCGTCTTGAAGGTCGCCCAGGGAGACCTGACAGTCCGAGTACCTGCAGAAAATGCCGAGTACGTCGGCGTGCGCGACGTGGTCGGCCAGGAAGGTCTCGACAAGGTCTTCCAGGTGCTGCGGGCGCCGCACACCGAAGAGCCCACCAACTGGTCGCGCCGGTACAAGGCCAATCTCGAGAAGCTGGCTTCCGGCGATGTGAACAAGGTCGCAGAGGTCGTCCGCGATCTGTGGCGCCGCGACCAGGAGCGTGGCCTATCGGCCGGCGAGAAGCGCATGCTGGCCAAGGCCCGCCAGATTCTGGTCGGCGAGCTGGCGCTGGCCGAGAACACGGACGACGCGAAGGCGGAGACCATCCTCGACGAGGTTTTGGCTGCCGCCTCCTAGGGGATGAGCACAGTCGCGGTCGTTCCGGCCGCGGGTACCGGTGAGCGCTTGGCCGCCGACCGGCCGAAGGCGTTCGTCCAGCTGGGCGGACAAACCCTCCTGGAGCGTGCCCTGGCCGGTCTGCGCGGCTCGGGTGCTGTCGACGGCGTCGTGGTCGCGGTTCCGGCCGGCCTAACCGACGAGGCGAAGCTGATCCTCGGCTCCGATGCGACCGTCGTCGTGGGCGGCTCCCATCGCACCGAATCGGTGCGCCGTGCGCTGGCTGCCGTCGGCAACCCCGAGCTTGTCCTCGTGCACGACGCGGCGCGTGCCCTGACGCCGCCGGAAATGATCAGACGAATCGTCGAGGGGCTGCGCGCCGGCTATCAGGCCGTCGTGCCCGGCCTGCCAGTGAGCGACACGATCAAAGCGGTCGACGCGAACGGAGATGTGATCACGACGCCCGCCCGGGCGGGTCTTCGGGCGGTACAGACTCCGCAGGGCTTCCACACCGAGCTTCTGCTGCGTGCGTACGACCGCGCCGAGTCCGCGGCCGTCACAGACGACGCGTCGATGGTGGAGAACATCGGTGCGCAGGTGCACGTCGTCGACGGGGACCCGCTGGCCTTCAAGATCACCACCCCGCTTGACCTGCTGCTGGCCGAGGCGGTGCTGAACAGCCGATGAGCGCTTGCGCGAAGAGGAGACGGCCGTGACGGACTTGCGGGTCGGGCTCGGAACCGACGTCCATCCCATCCAGGCGGGGCGGCCGTGCTGGCTGCTGGGGCTGCTCTTCGAGGACGCCGACGGGTGCAGCGGACACTCCGACGGCGATGTGGCGGCACACGCATTGTGCGACGCCCTTCTGTCCGCGGCAGGCCTCGGCGACATCGGCGAGGTATTCGGGGTGGACGACCCCCGATGGGACGGCGTCACGGGCAGCGCAATGCTCAGCCACGTCAGGGGCCTCCTCACGGGCAATGGTTTCCGGGTCGTCAACGCCGCGGTCCAGGTGATCGGAAACCGGCCGAAGATCGGGCCACGCCGCGAGCTGGCGCAACGCGTTCTGTCGGATCTGCTCGGCGCTCCGGTTTCGGTGGCTGCCACGACGACCGACGGCCTCGGGCTGACGGGACGCGGCGAGGGGCTCGCGGCCATCGCTACGGCTTTGATAGCGGGTGCCGAATAGGCCGGTAAGCTGGCACGTCGTGACCGATCCCGCCCAGCTGCGGCTCTACGACACCTACACCGGTGCCGTGCGCGACTTCGTGCCGCTGCGCGACGGCCACGCCTCGATCTACCTGTGCGGCGCCACCGTGCAGGGCCTTCCGCACATCGGCCACGTGCGCAGTGCCGTCGCCTTCGACGTGCTGCGGCGCTGGCTGATGGCGCGCGGGCTCGACGTCGCGTTCATCCGCAACGTCACCGACATCGACGACAAGATCCTGAACAAGGCCGCCGACGCGGGACGGCCTTGGTGGGAGTGGGCCGCCACCCACGAGCGGGCGTTCAGCGCCGCCTACGACGCGCTGGGCGTGCTGCCCCCGTCCGCGGAGCCCCGGGCCACCGGGCACATCACTCAGATCGTCGAGCTGATCGAGCGGCTGATCGCCCGCGGCCACGCCTACACAGGCGCGGGCGATGTGTACTTCGACGTATTGAGCGTGCCGGACTACGGCAAGCTTTCCGGCCACAAGATCGACGACGTGCACCAGGGCGAGGGCATCGGCGCCGGAAAGCGCGACCAGCGCGACTTCACACTGTGGAAGGGCGCCAAGCCGGGTGAGCCGTCGTGGCCCACACCGTGGGGCCGGGGCCGACCAGGCTGGCACTCCGAATGTGTCGCGATGGCACATGAGTACCTCGGTTCGGAGTTCGACATCCATTGCGGCGGAATGGATCTGGTCTTTCCGCACCACGAGAACGAGATCGCCCAGGCCTGCGGGGCCGGTGACGGGTTCGCCCGCTACTGGCTGCACAACGGCTGGGTCACGATGGGTGGCGAGAAGATGAGCAAGTCGCTCGGCAATGTGCTGTCGATTCCGGCTGTGCTGCAACGGGTTCGGCCCGTCGAGCTACGGTACTACCTGGGCAGCGCCCATTACCGGTCGATGCTCGAGTTCTCCGAGACCGCACTGCAGGACGCCGTCAAGGCCTACACCGGGCTCGAGGACTTCCTGCACCGCGTGCGCACCCGCGTCGGCGCCGTCACGCCGGGGGTCTGTACCCCACGGTTTGCGGCCGCAATGGACGACGACCTTTCGGTACCGATCGCGCTCGCCGAGATCCACCACGCCCGCGCTGAAGGGAACCGGGCGCTGGAGGCCGGCGATCACGACACCGCGATGGCCCGCGCCGGCGAGATCAGGGCAATGATGGCCGTGTTGGGCTGCGACCCGCTCGACGACCGCTGGGAGACGCGCGACGAGACGTCAGCGGCGCTGGCCGCGGTTGACGTACTGGTGCATGCCGAGTTGGAGCGCCGGGAAGCGGCGCGGGCGCAACGGGATTGGGCGCTGGCCGACGAGATCCGCGACCGGCTGAAGAAGGCCGGCATCGAGGTCACCGACACCGCCGACGGGCCGCAGTGGTCGCTGATCGACGGCGACAAGTAGATGGCCGGCAACTCCCGGCGCCGTGGTGCGGTACGCAAGCCCGGCACCAAGAAGGGCCCGACGGTGGGTTCGGGCGGTGTCCGCCGCCGCGGGGTGGAGGGACGCGGCGCCACCCCGCCGGCGCACCTGCGGCCGAACCATCCGGCCGCCAAACGCGCTGCCGCCAGAGAGAAGTCGCGTCATGCCGCTAAGAAGACCGATGACATCGAGATGGTGCTCGGCCGCAACCCGGTGCTGGAATGCTTGCGCGCGGGCGTTCCCGCGAACAGCCTGTACGTGGCGCTGGGAGCCGATGCCGACGAGCGGCTGACCGAATCCGTTCGACGCGCAGCCGATTCGGGAATCCCTATCCTCGAAGTTCCGCGAGCCGACTTGGACCGGCTCAGTGCCAACGGGCTGCACCAGGGCATCGCGTTGCAGGTGCCGCCGTACGGCTACGCCCACCCCGACGACGTGCTCGCCGCAGCGCGCGACGCTTCGACGCCCGCCTTGCTCGTCGCGCTGGACAACATCTCCGATCCCCGCAATCTCGGCGCAATCGTGCGCTCGGTGGCTGCCTTCGGCGGGCACGGCGTGCTGATTCCACAGCGGCGCAGCGCGGCCGTCACCGCGGTGGCGTGGCGCACCAGTGCCGGGGCCGCCGCCCGGGTGCCGGTAGCGCGTGCAGCCAATCTCAATCGCACGCTTCGGGATTGGGCCGCTGCCGGTCTGCAGGTGATCGGGCTGGACGTGGGCGGCAACACCACAATCGATCAGCTGGATGCCACCGGGGATGTGGTGATCGTGGTGGGCTCGGAGGGCAAAGGGCTATCTCGCCTGGTGCGGGAGAACTGCGACGCGGTGGTGTCGATTCCAATGGCTGGAGCTACCGAGTCGCTGAACGCGGCGGTCGCGGCCGGGGTCGCGCTGGCTGAGGTAGCCCGCCAGCGTCGCAGTTAGGCCTCCTTGCGCGAGCAGACACCAAATCGCATGAATTCGCCAACGGTAATGCGTCGCCTCGTGCAGGCAACGGTCAGGCCCCGATCATTCGTAGGCTGGCCCACAGCGCCAGCACCGCCGCAACCAGTGTGATTGGTACAGTGCACAATCCGAGCCTGGTGAACGTGCCGAATCCGTCATCGACATTGTTGTCTTGCAACGTTTTTCGCCACAGCAGGTTCGACAGCGAGCCCATGTAGGTGAGGTTTGGGCCAACGTTCGTCCCGATCAGCACGGCGAGGATCGGGGCTGCTCCACCACCGGCCACGAGCGGCAGCAGCAACAGCACCGCAGGCAGGTTGTTGACGAGATTGGAGAGTACGGTTGCTATTCCCGCCAGCGCCAGCAGTGCTACCAGGCTATCACCGTTTGGTATCAGATCCCCTGTCGCAGAGTCGAGTCCGTTCACCATGACCGCCCGCACCACCACCGCCAGGGCCAGTACGAACGCAAGGAAAGGCAGGTTGGCCGCACGAACGACGACGCCGAGTGTCCCGGGTCGCCGAGTGAACCCACGCACTGCCAGTACCCCCGCGCCGGCACACGCCGCCCAAGCTGGAGAGATCCCGACGAGCGAGGTGACCGCAAAACCGGCCAGCGTGACAGCCGTCACAACGAGAGCGAACACCGGCAGCTCTGGCCAGATCGGCAGAGCGTCTTCTGTTGCGTCAGTTGACAAGTCGCGCGTGAAGAAGCGGCGGATGATGACGTACTCGGCGGCGACCGCAATTAGCCAGGGCCCTGCCATCAACGCCGTGAACCGGGTGAACGACAACCCCGTGCTCGCGAACGCAAGCAAGTTGGTCAGGTTCGACACCGGCAGCAGCAACGAGGCAGTGTTCGCCAGGTGGGCGCTCGCATAGCTGTGTGGCCGCACCGGTAGACGCAGCGCGCGCGCGGTCGCCAGCACGACAGGCGTCAGCAGCACGACGGTGGCATCGAGGGACAGGACTGCCGTGGTGACCGAGGCGACGACGAACACCTGCCGCAACAGCAGTCGAGACCGTCCCGCGCTGCTGCGCGCCATGATCTTGCCGGCGGCCCGGAACACACCCTCTTCGTCGCACAACTCGGCCAGCACGAGCACCGCGGCAAGGAAGCCGATGACCGGCAGCAGACGTGCCATCTCGTCGACCGCGTCACGAAGGGACAGGGCGCCGATAGCGATGAGGGTCACGGCAGCGGGAACCGCGGCGATGTCTTCTGTCCAACCCTTCGGGCGCAGCAACGCGAACGTCAGGACGACGGCCAGTGCCGCCAACGAGACGATCAGCAAGGTATACGGCTCAGGCCCAAGGGTTTTCCGGTTCCCACACCGTGGGCAGGTGCAGGGGTATTCCGTCCTCGGCCGCCAGCCGGGACAGCACGCGCACGGTCGCATCAAGGTCGTCGGCGGCATACGGCAGCGCGCGTATCGGCTCGGTCAGTGGGCGGAAGAAGTCATCCCAGTGGATCAGCACCACGCGGCGTGCGCCCACCCGCCGCACCACTTCGTTCCAGTAGTCGACCATGTACTGCTCGGGCAGCACCCCGAGCTGACCGACACCGAGATAGACCACGTCTGCCTGCTGTCCGGCCAGCGCACCTTCGACGAAGCCCGCGCTGCCCTGCACCAGCAGCCGGCTGTTCGTCTCTCGGTGACAGATCAGCACCGACCACGCCTCGCCGCACTTGTACGCCGAAGCCTTGACCGGTGGCACGACGGGCTCGGTGATGACGCCCGGGTAGCGGTCGGGCGGCGAGTGTTTCGACTCGACCAGCGTCACCTCATAGGCGCCCAGCGTCATCACCTCGCCGGGCGTCGCGACGACGATGCGGTCCGCGGGCAGGTCGGCGCCGCGGCCGACGTTGGCGGCCGACTCGCCGCCGACCAGCTTCGCGTCGGTGCGCGCGGCCACCAGCCCGGAGTCCAGCGCGTGGTCGTAGTGGGTGTGCACCGGAATAACGGCCTCCAGGGACCGGACGCGCGTGCGTTCGAGGCAGCCGATGATGCGCTCCAGTGACGGTTCCACCCGCCTCAGCGCTACGTTGGCGAGGCTGGGGCGGGAGAAAAATCCGTCTGTCATCAACGCCGACGTGCCGTCGCTGATCAGCAGCGTGGACACCCCCAACCACGTCACCGTCAGCGGCGCGTCGACCGTGGCGGCGGGCACGTCAAACCGCTTGGTGAATTCCGTCAGGAAGGGCCGGCCGAGCTTGAGGCGCATGTGATCACCCTACGGCGGCGAACACCTCAGCCGTCGAGGCGTTCACCCTGCTGGTGCCAGCATCGCCTTCCAGCCGTCGTCACCCGTGCCCGCAGAGTCCTGAACCGCGTAGCGGGAGCCGTCGGGTGCGACGACCTCGCCGCTCTGCGGGTTGTAGATGGCCGTCGGGAGCTGGGACGGGGTGTATGCGCAGGGATTGGGTTGCTGGCCGCTGCAGACCACGCTGCCTTGTCCGGGTGTCGAGAGCGGATCGCTGACAGGTGCCGGAGAGCCGGTGGGTGGCAACATGCTGACGGGCAATGGGTTCATGCCGTTGTTGACGCTCGGCGCAGGAATAACTCGGCCGGGCTCCACCGGCTGATCACAGCGCGCCCCCGGTGCGGGGCACGTCAAGATCTGGTTCGGGTCGCCGTACCAGGGGTTGGTGCCCAATGGCACGTACGGCTGGTTGCGGCGGCATTCGCTCGGTGAAGCCGCGCGTTTCCCCGGCACGTCGGCACACGGGTAATTGCGGGCACCGCGAACCGCCAGCCCTTGGTATTCCTTCGGGATCTTGCAGTACAAGCCCGAGGGCAGCGGTGCCATTGACGTGTCGGCCGGCGCACGCCACTCTGACGGCGGAAGGAAACCCGTCAAGCATGGTGGCGGACTGTTGAGAGCGGTCCCAAAGCCTGGTGGCACGGCTTGCAGAGTCAAGACTGAGGCACCAATTCCGACAAATAACGGGCCGAGGGCGAAGTTGATGATGCCATAGCCGGGAAATACGGTCCCGGCCTCGAGCTGGGAGGCGCTCTCCGGGAAGTAGACGAACGCCTGCTCGACGCCTTTGTGGTAGCGCTTGAGCATGTCGATGACGATCTCGAGGTTGGCCAGGGTCTGCGGCAGTGAGTCCTGCACCCCGGAGAACACGGCGTTGAGCTGATCGGCTGTCGGCGCGGCCTGCTGCAGCCCGCTGCGCAGCGCCGCGTCCTGCTCGGCGGCTTGCGCTCCGATGACGTTGAGATTGGCCGCCCACGCCTCGATCGCGTCCCCGGAATTGACCTGCGAATCCAGGATCGGCGCGGAATGGGCGATGATGTCGTTGACCGGGTTCAGGTTGTCTCGAAAATCGCTCGCGATCGCGGTGGTCGAGTCGACCAGCCGCTGCAACGCCGGCCCTAGCCCGCCGACCGCTCGCGATGTCTCGGTCAGCAGGTCGTCGATTTTGTTGTTGGGTAACGCTGCCAGCGCGTTGTTTGCGGCATCCAGGGCTGGGCCGACCTCGGAGGGCACGGTGCTGTTGGTGATCGTCTGCCCGCCGCGGAAGTGCTGGCTCGTGTCGCCGCTCTTTGAAACGATGTCCAGGTATTGCTCACCGACGGCCGAGACTGAGTGCACGTTCGCTGACGAGTCCAGCGGGATCTTGTACCGGTCGCTGATGCTGATGGTGGCCCGGGCACCCTGCTCCGTCGGCTCGACCTTTTTCACCTGCCCGATCGTCGCGCCCCGGTAGACCACGTGGCTCGTCGCGTACAGGCCACCGGATCGAGGCAGGTCGACGTACAACGTGTACTGGCCGATGCCCACCTGCTGCGGGACGCGGACGAAGTGAAAAACCAATGCACCGAGCCCGAAAAGGGCCAATGCCACGAATATGGCCAGCTGGCTGCGGATGAACGGAGTCAGGATTGGGTCGTTCTCGCCCGTCCACCGCATCGGTTCCTCCTTGTCTCACCCCCGCGGTGATGACGGCAGTCGCTACCTGGCGCTGAGACAACGGAACTGTACCGGATCAATGTCGTGTCCATGCCGCAACCGAGAAATTATCTCAATCGTCAAACAAGCGCTCACCGGGCTCACGTGAACGGCCGAAATTCCACTCCCTCGCTGATCAGCCGTTCCCAAACCGCGGTGGCGATCTGCACCGCACCGGGTGAATCGCCGTGCACGCAGACCGATTCCGCCTCCACCGGAACCAGCGAACCGTCGATTGCCGCTACCTCTCTGTGAATGACCATGCCGGCTACCCGCTGCGCCACCGTGTCTGGATCATGGATCACCGCGCCAGGTTCCAGGCGCGACACGAGCCGGCCGTCGGGTCGATACGCACGATCCGCGAATACCTCAGCGACGCAGCGCAATCCCATTTCGGCTGCAGCCTCGAACATGGTCGACTCTCTGAGTCCGAGAACGGCCAGCGTCGGGTCCACGCTGTGTACCGCCTGCGCGACCGCGTACGCCTGCTCTTCGTTCCAGACGACGGTGTTGTACAGCGCGCCATGGGGTTTGACGTAGGACACCGCTGAGCCCGCGGTGTGGGCGAGTGCTTGCAAGGCTCCGATCTGGTAAATGACGTCGGCGGTCAAGTCGTCCGACGACACGTCGATGAAGCGGCGGCCGAATCCGGCAAGGTCGCGATAGCCGACCTGGGCGCCGATCCGGACATCCCGGGCGGCGGCAGCCCGGCACGTCCGCAACAGTCCGGCCGGATCACCGGCGTGGAAGCCGCAAGCCATGTTGGCACTGGTGACCAGCCGCAGCATTTCGTCGTCGTCGCCCAGCCGCCACACCCCGAAGCCCTCTCCGAGGTCTGCGTTGAGGTCTACCGAGAGCTGTCGGGAGGACACAAAAACCAGCCTAGGCGTGCGCCACCGGCCGCCGGCGACGTTCGACGAGCCAACACACCACGAAGATCGCGAACGAGATGGCCGTGACGAACACCGATATCGGCACGCCTGGCGCCAGCGACAGCACGATGCCGCCGACCGCCGCGAACTCGGCGAAGATCACCGACGCGGCGATCGTGGCCGATGGCGACGAGAACAGCCGGGCGGCGGCCGCGGCCGGCGTGATCAGTAAGGACATCACCAGCAGCGCGCCGACGATCTGGACGCCTTGTGCCGCAACTAGGCCCACGAGAGCCGCGAAGACGATTGCGAGGCCCCGCACCGGAACGCCGCGTGCCGACGCGACCTCCGGGTCAACCGTCGCGAACAGCAGCGGCCGGGCGGCCACGGCAAGCACGACCGCGACGACCACCGCCACCGCGACCAATTGCGTCAGCCCTGAATAGCCCACGCCGACGATCTGACCCGTCAGCAGCGCGAAGCTGGTACCTGCCCGGCCGGGGTAGAGATAGATAAACAGAACTGCCAGACCCAGACCGAAGGCGACGACTACGCCGATCGCCGAATCCCGTTCCCGCGCACGCTGTCCCAAGATACCGAACAGCACCGCAGCGACCAGGCTGCCGGCCAGCGCGCCGGATCCCACGTTGAGGCCGGTCAGCAACGCGAAAGCCGCTCCGGTCAAGGACAATTCGCTGGAACCGTGCACGGCGAAGGACATCTGCCGCATCACGATGAACGGCCCGATCAAGCCGGCGATCAACGCAAGCAGCGCGCCCGCGATGACTGCCTGCTGGACGAACCCACGGCTCAGCAGGTCCGCGGTGACGTGAAAAGCGAAGAGGTTGTGCAGCAGTCTGCCGAGGGCGTCATTCATGGCAGAACCCCCGATTGCCCACGACGACATACTGTCCCTGCACCCTGACCACGTCGACCTCTGACCGGTACAGCGCCGACAGGTTCTCCGACGTCATCACCTCGTCGACGGTGCCCACCCGGAAGCGTCCGTCCACCAGGTACACCACCCGGTCGACGTACGGCAGCACGGGGTTGACATCGTGGGTGACGAACAGCACCGCGGTGCCGGCGTCCCGCCGCCGCTTGTCGATCATCTCCGAAACATGTTGTGCCGCAGCGGGGTCCAAGTTCAACAACGGCTCGTCGCATAACAATAGAACCGGATCCCCGGCCAGCGCCTGGGCGATCCTCAGGCGCTGCAGCTCTCCACCCGACATCACCGAGAGTGGCGTGCGGGCAAGGTGGCTCGCTGACACCTGGTCCAGTGCCCGCCGCACCGCGAGGTCGCGCTGCGCGCGGGTAGCCCGACGGGTGGTGAATCCCCAGCAGTGCCCGTCGACACCGAGTTGCACCAGGTCGCGTCCGCGCATCGTCAGCGCCCGCTCGGTGCGGTGTTGCGGGATGTAGCCGACGTCGCTGCGCCCCGCGGAAACCGGTCGTCCCGCAATGAGAACAGAGCCAGTGGTCAGCGGAAGCTGCCCTGTCAGCACCCGCAGCAGCGACGTCTTGCCCGAGCCGTTGGGCCCGAGTACCGCGATGAACTCGCCTGCGGCCACCGTCAGGTCCAGACCGTCCCACAATGTGCGCTCGCCGAGTGTCAGGCCGGCGCCGCTGAGTTGGACGAGTGGCCGGCTCACGGGGTGTTCGAGTCCGTTGCCTGCAACGCCGCGCTCAGTTGTTGGACCATGCGACGCTGCCAGGCGACGAAATCGGTTCCGGCCGGCAATGTCTCGCGCACCTCGACGACGGGCACCCCGGCGGAGTTGGCGGCATCGACAATCCGGCGCGTCACCGACGTGTCGGTTTGGGGGTTGAATAGCACCACCCGAGCGTCGCGCGAGTTGATCACGTCGAGCACTGCCGCGATGTCCACCGGCGGTGGGTCGGCGTCGGCCGCCACCGCGGACAGGTATCCCTGGGGCGTCTTGTCGGTCAAGCCCGTCGCGGTCTCGAGGTAGTAGGCGATGTTCTCGGTCGAAATCGCCGCAGCGCCGGGGTGGGCGGTGGCCACGGCACGCTGTGCGGCCTCGACAGCGCGCACCTCCGCGGTAAACTTCTGTGCGTTCGAGCGATAGTCGGCGGCATGAGCGGGATCGACGGCGGCAAGTCGTTCCGCGATGGCGTCGGCGACGCCTGTCACGGTCGCGAGGTCGTAGAACACGTGCGGGTTGTCCCCCTGCCGGTGACCCCCGACGGTGAACGCGTCGATCCTGCTGACTGAGCCGTTCTGACGCAGCACGGCTTCGACGAAGTTGTCATAGCCCCCGCCGTTGTAGACCACCAGCTTCGCGTCGGCGATCGCAGCCGCGTCGGCCGGGCTGGCCTCATATGAGTGCGGGTCTTGCGCCGGGTCGTCGATGATCGAGCGCACCTGCACGTAGTCGCCGCCGACGGCGGACGCGACCGAGCCCCACACGCTCGTCGACGCGAGTATGTCGACCTCCCGCGACTCTCGGGACGGCGCCGCGCATGACGACACCGCAACCACGGCGGCGACCAGCCATGTCACTACCCGACGCATGAGTCCCAGCCCCAACACAAATGAAAACCGTTTCCATTAATGTAGCGCATCGCGGAATTGGCCGGCGGGATGATGCATTAACGTGAACGACCATGTCGAGGCCTTCCGCACACCGGCGGCGGGCCACTCTAGCCTCGTTGGCGGCCGAGCTGAAGGTGTCTCGCACTACGATCTCCAACGCCTACAACCGGCCCGATCAGCTGTCGGCCGACCTTCGCGAGCGCGTGTTGCAGACCGCCAAACGGCTGGGTTACCCGGGCCCCGATCCGGTAGCGCGGTCGCTGCGCACCCGCAAGGCCGGCGCCGTGGGTTTGGTCCTCACCGAGCCACTCAACTATGCGTTCAGCGATCCGGCGGCCGTGAGTTTCGTTGCCGGGCTTGCCGAGTCGTGCGAAGAGGTAGGCCAGGGCCTGCTCCTGGTGGCTGTCGGGCCGGGCCGAAGTGTGGCGGAGGGCTCGCATGCGGTACTCAACGCCAGTGTCGACGGTTTCGTCGTCTACTCGGTCGCCGATGACGACCCGTATTTGCAGGTGGCACTGGATCGCAACGTGCCCGTGGTGGTGATCGACCAGCCCAAACAGGTGCCGGGCACGTCGGGGGTGTGCATCGACGACCGCGCGGCGATGCGCGGAATCGCGGATTACGTTGTGAGCCTTGGCCATCGGGACATTGCACTGCTGACCATGCGGCTGGGCCGGGAGCGCACGCGGGGGGCTCCCGCGGTGGCGAGCCCAGAACGCTTGCAGTCCCCGCACTTTCATGTCCAGCGAGAGCGCATCGGCGGCGTGCGGGAGGCGATGGCGGCTGGTGGGCTTGACCCGGAGTCACTGACGGTCGTGGAGAGCTACGAACATCTGCCGACCTCCGGCGGGGCGGCGGCGGAGGTCGCGCTTGAGGCCAATCCCCGGACCACCGCGCTGATGTGCACCGCGGATGTGCTGGCGTTGTCGGCCATGGACTACCTGCGGGCACGCGGCATCTACGTGCCCGGCCAGATGACCGTCACGGGCTTCGATGGCGTGCCGGAGGCGCTACGGCGCGGGTTGTCCACCGTGAAGCAGCCGAACCTCGAAAAAGGCCGTCGCGCAGGCGAACTGCTGCACACGCCGCCCCGGACAGGTTTGCCCGTCGACGAGGTGCTGGCCACCGAGCTGGTCCGCGGCCGCACCGTCGGCCCGCCCAGCTGACTCCACTTTCCGTGAGTGCGCGCGTTGGTGCGCCGACACGCCGACAAACCACGTACAAACGTGCACGCTCGCGCCAGCAGCGCCCATGAGCGCTCAGATCTTGGGGTGCTCTTCGTCGCCGATCAGAAGCCGCACCGCCAGGTCGAGCCGCTTGCTGACGTCCGTCGCGGACGCCCGGCGGGTCAGCCACGCCAACAGGTTGGACAACCACACGTCGGAGATCACTCGCGCGATGTGGTACTGGTCCTCCGTGGGCTCGCCGTCGCTCATCGCGCGCGCGAACATACTGTCCATCAGTTTGCCGACGTGGTCCACCTCGCCGGCCGCCGACGCGTCGGCGAAGACGAACGCGCGCGTCATCGCCTCGGTCAGCAGCGGATTGCGTTGCATCGCCCGATTCAGCCGGCTGATCATCTGATGCAGCCGCTGATACGGCGTTCCGCCTCCCAGCGCCACCCGGTCGGTTTTGGCGTCGATGCGCTCGAACTCGCGCCCCAGTGCCGACACCAGCAGATGGACCTTCGACGGAAAGTACCGGTACAGCGTGCCGACCGCGACGTCGGCGCGTTCGGCGACCGCCCTCATCTGGACCGCTTCGTAGCCGCCCTTAGAGGCGATAGCCAACGTGGCGTCGAGTATGCGCTTGCGGCGCTCGCGCTGAGCCTCCGAGCCGAGTTCGGACTCGGCTAATGCGGCCACCGTCAGGACCTGCGGCTGACGCGGTTCGCCCGGCGGACCGGAAGCGGCGTGAGCTGGCGTCGACATGCGGTGAGCGACTCCTTGTCTCGTCCTACCTCAAAAACGATACGCACGCCGCCCGGGTACTTCTTGTCCAATGCCGCCTGGCAGACGCTTCGTGTACTGCATGTTTCATGCACCGGTCGGATGACCGGCACACCTACTATTAGAACACGTTCTAGTAGGCTGCACCTATCTTTCCTCTCGGCTTAGGAGGCTGATCGTGTCACCAGCGTCGGACGAGCAGGCCGCAGCCAGGGAGCTCGTCCGCTCGTGGGCGCCTGCATCCGGGTCGACCGCGGCCGCGCGGGCGGTTGAGCAGGGCGACGCCGAGGCGTGGCAGAAGCCCTTCCGAGGGTTAGCTGAGCTCGGGCTGTTCGGGGTGGCGGTGCCCGAGTCGCTGGGCGGCGCCGGCGGCGCGATCCCCGATCTGTGCGCGATGCTGGAGGAAGCTGCTTACGCGCTGGTGCCCGGCCCGGTCGCGACGACCGCGCTGGCCACGCTGCTCGTCGCCGACGAGCAGGTCGTCGGCGAGCTGATCTCCGGCCAGCGCAGCGCCGGCGTCGGGCTCGACAGCGGCCTGAGCTATCAGTCGGGTCGCGTCAGCGGCACCCTGCCGGTGGTGCTCGGCGGCAAGCCGGGGGAGTACGTGATCGCCCGCGCCGGAACGCAGTGGCTGCTGGTCGACACCAGTGCCGACGGCGCGACGGTGGAGCCGGTGACGTCGACGGACTTCTCCCGGCCGTTGGGAGGGGTCGCACTCGACGACGTGCCCGCCACGGCGCTCGACGTGCCGGCGCAGCGGGTCCACGATCTGGTCGCGACGGTGCTGGCGGCCGAGGCGGCCGGGCTGGCGCGCTGGACGCTGCAGACGGCCACCGAGTACGCGAAGGTGCGCGAACAGTTCGGCAAGCCGATCGGCAGCTTTCAGGCGATCAAGCACATGTGCGCCGAAATGCTGTTGCGCTCCGAGCAGGTGTCGGTCGCCGCGGCCGACGCGGCGCACGCGGCGTCCACAGGCGACGACGCTCAGCTCTCTGTTGCGGCCGCGGTTGCGGCGGCGATCGGCATGGAGGCCGCTAAGGCCAACGCCAAGGACTGCATCCAGGTGCTCGGTGGTATCGGTATCACCTTCGAGCACGACGCCCATCTGTATCTTCGTCGTGCATACGGGATTTCGCAGTTCCTCGGCGGTCAGTCACGATGGTTGCGTCGGGTCGCGGCGCTCACCCGCGACGGGTTGCGTCGCGAACTGCACATCGACCTCGACTCGGTCGCCCATCTGCGGCCGGAGATCGCCGCGGCGGTGGCCGACGTCGCGAAGGTCCCCGAGGACCAGCGCCGGGTTGCGCTGGCCGACTCCGGGCTGTTGGCGCCGCATTGGCCCAAACCGTATGGGCGGGAAGCTTCTCCGGCCGAACAGTTGCTGATCGATCAGGAGCTGGCGGCGGCGGGTATCGAGCGACCGGATTTGGTGATCGGCTGGTGGGCGGTGCCGACGATCCTCGAGCACGGCAGCCGCGAGCAGATCGAGCGCTTCGTGCCCGCGACACTGCGCGGCGACATTTTCTGGTGCCAGCTGTTCAGCGAGCCCGGCGCGGGTTCGGACCTGGCGTCGCTGCGGATGAAGGCCGTTCGTGCCGAGTCGGGTTGGCGCCTCACGGGGCAGAAGGTGTGGACGTCGCGGGCGAACTGGGCACAGTGGGGCGTGTGCCTGGCGCGCACCGATCCGGACGCGCCGAAACACAAGGGCATCACCTACTTCCTCGTCGACATGAAATCCGAGGGCATCACGATCCGGCCGCTGCGCGAGATCACCGGCGACGAGTTGTTCAACGAGGTGTTCTTTGACGACGTGTTCGTACCCGACGAGATGGTGGTCGGCAACGTCAATGACGGTTGGCGACTGGCGCGTACGACGCTGGCCAACGAGCGGGTCGCGATGGCGCATGGCACCGCGCTCGGCAACCCGATGGAGCAATTGCTCCAGACGGTAACCACCGCCGATCTCGACCCGGCCGCACAGGATCGGCTTGGCGAACTGATCGTCGCCGCTGAGGTTGGATCACTGCTGGATCACCGCATCGCGCAATTGGCTGTCGGTGGTCAGGATCCGGGGCCGCAGGCCAGCGCCCGCAAGCTCATCGGCGTCCGTTACCGGCAGCGGCTGGCTGAATTCCGCATGGACATTTCGGACGGCGCCGGCATCGTCGAGAACGAGCAGGTTTACGACTTCCTGAACACCCGCTGCCTGACGATTGCCGGCGGGACCGAGCAGATCCTCCTAACCATGGCCGCCGAGAGGCTGCTCGGACTCCCGCGCTAGTCACCTCCTGCGCGAGCGCGCGTGTCTATGCAACGCCGCGGTTTGGCGTACAACGACGCACGCTCGGCGCTAACTGAACGTCGTCTGCGCGCAGGTGGTCGGCGACGTGATGTTCACGCCCGAATAGACGACCTGGATCTCCGCGCAGACGATGTAGTCGGCGTTGAGCATCGGCTGCCCGGTCTGCCAGTCGGTCGGCTGGGTCTGCCCCGAAATCCGGTACCTTTCCGGCGGCCCGCCTCCGAAGTAGATCGTCGTGATCTCGCGGCGCCCCATCTCCTTGTACTGCCGGGTGTTGTCGGCCACCACCTGAGTCTCAAGGTTGTTCAACCGGTTCGACGAGCGCAGCGTCGTGGTCTGGCGCGCCCACAGATCGCCGGGGAAGCCTTCCACACCGGCGTCGCTTCGCCGGTTGGCTGCGACCGTGAAATAGCACTGCTTGTCCGCCGAGACGCAGTTGGCGGTGACGTGCACTTCCAGTTGTGTGCCGTCGGGCAGGGGAAACGACGTGTCGCCGGTGTCCGACGCGGCCGAGGCGCCGGGTGCGCAGAGCCCGCTAACGAGCAGCCCCCCGGCAAGGATTACCGACAGTCGCTTCATGGTGTCCCTCCCCGCGTCGGTGGGCGAAATGTTAGCTGGCGGCTACTCGTCGTAGGTGACTTCCACCGAATCCGTCAGCGGGCGGGCCTGGCAGCCCAGGATCAGCCCCTCGTCGAGGTCGGACTGCTCGAGCACGTCGTTGACCTCCATTGACACCTCGCCGGCCTGTTTCAGCACGGCGCATGCCCCGCAGTGACCCTCCCGGCACGAGAACGGCGCGTCGAGGCCCTTGTCCAGCAGCACGTCGAGCAGCTTGGCGCTTCGCGGCCAGGTGATCTCGTGCCGTTGCCCGTCCAGGTGGACGACCGCGGTCGCCGGTGGCTCGTCGCTGTCGTCTTCGATCACCACCGCCGCGAACGGGTCGGTGTCCAACGAGCGGAACACCTCGAGGTGCACACGGTTCTTCGGCACGCCGATCGCACCGAGTGCGGCCTGGGCAGCTTCCATGAAGGGGCCGGGACCGCAGATGTAAGCGTCGTGGGACGCGTACGGGGTCATCAGGTTGGCGAGCGCGGCCTCGGTCGGCACGCCCTGCACGGATTCCAGCCAGTGCACGACGATCAGCCTGTCGGGGTACTTGGCGGCCAGTTCTCGCAGCGCACCGCCGAAGATCACCGACTTCTCGTCGCGGTTGGCGTAGATCAGCACGATCTTGCCGCTGCCCTCGGACAGTGCGGACTTGCAGATCGCCATCATCGGCGTGATGCCGCTTCCGCCGGCGACGAGCAGGAAGTCGGCATCCAGCGTGCGCGGCACGAAGGTGCCCGACGGCGCGAGCACGTGCAGCCTCATCCCGGCGTGGGCGTGGTCGCAGAGCCAGTTCGACGCGTAGCCGCCGTCCGTGCGCTTGATCGTGACGGCCATCGCGTCGTCGGTGAACGGCGACGTGCACAGCGAGTAGCAGCGGGCGACCGAACCGGTGCGGTCGCTGGGAACGCGCAGCGTCAGGAACTGCCCGGGTGCGTACTGCAACTTCGACGGGGAGATCACCGGATCGTTTGGTCCGTCGGGGACCTTGAACACCAGCGAGCGCGCGTCGTCGGTTTCGGCGACGACCTGAGCCACCTGCAGTTCCAACACGTGGCTGCCGAGCGGCTCGTCGGTCACGACTCTCCTTCCGGCCACAACTAGAACATGTTACAGAAATCTGGTTCTCCAGGTCTACCTGCTGCAGGAACGCGGCACTCGACTAAAATGGTAACGTGTTCTAATCTGGCGTCTAAGCCCGCACCTCTGGAGGAAAACCAGTGACGTCCATTCAACAACGAGACGCCCAGTCGGTTCTGACCGCCGTAGACGAGCTGCTGCCCAAGCTTCGCCAGCGCGCCCAGGAGACGGAGGACCTGCGCCGTTTGCCCGACGCCACGGTCAGCGAACTCCAGGAGATCGGCTTCTTCCGGCTGCTGCAACCCGAGCAGTGGGGCGGGCTGCAGTGCGATCCGGCACTGTTCTACGAGGCGGTACGCCGGCTGGCGAGCGCGTGCGGCTCGACGGGCTGGTGCGCGTCGATCATCGGCGTGCACAACTGGCACCTGGCTCTGTTCGACCAGCAAGCCCAGGAAGAAGTGTGGGGCGACGACACCAACGTGCGGGTCTCCTCGTCATACGCCCCGATGGGTGCCGGGCAGGTTGTCGACGGCGGATACCTGGTGAACGGCTCGTGGAACTGGTCGTCGGGTTGTGACCACGCCACGTGGACCTTCGTCGGCGGGCCGGTGATCAAGGACGGCAAGCCGGTCGACTTCGGCAGCTTCCTCATTCCGCGCACCGACTACCAGATCGACGACGTGTGGCATGTCGTCGGCCTGAAGGGGACGGGCAGCAACACGCTCGTCGTCAAGGACGTGTTCGTGCCTCGGCACCGGTTCCTGTCCTACAAGTCGATGAACGACCGCACCGCCGGCGGTCTGCAGACCAACACCGCGCCGGTGTACAAGATGCCTTGGGGCACAGTGCATCCGACGACGATCTCGGCGCCCATCGTCGGCATGGCCTACGGCGCGTACGAGGCGCACGTCGAGCATCAGGGCAAGCGGGTCCGGGCCGCGTTCGCCGGCGAGAAGGCCAAGGACGACCCGTTCGCGAAGGTGCGCATCGCCGAGGCGGCGAGCGACATCGACGCCGCCTGGCGTCAGCTGATCGGCAACGTCAGCGACGAGTATGCGCTCCTCTCCGCCGGTCAGGAGATCCCGTTCGAGTTGCGGGCCCGCGCGCGGCGCGACCAGGTCCGCGCCACCGGCCGGGCGATCGCGAGCATTGACCGGCTGTTCGAGGCATCCGGTGCCACCGCGCTGGCGAACAGCGCTCCGATCCAACGCTTTTGGCGGGACGCCCACGCCGGCCGGGTGCACGCCGCCAACGATCCGGAACGCGCGTATCTGATCTTCGGCAACAACGAGTTCGGTCTTCCGCCCCAGGACACCATGGTCTGATGACGTCGTTCGCAACCGAAGCCGAGAACCAGCAAGAGGTGACGTTCGAGTCGACGTCGAGATATGCGGATGTCCGCGGCCGAAACCTCGACATGCGGATGCACTACCACGAGGCCGGTGTCGGCAACGACGAAACCGTGGTGCTGCTGCACGGCGGCGGGCCGGGCGCATCGAGCTGGTCGAACTTCGGCCGCAACATCGCGGTGCTGGCCAAGCACTTTCACGTGCTGGCCGTCGACCAGCCGGGCTACGGCCACTCCGACAAGCACACCGAACACGAGCAGTACAACCGCTACAGCGCGACCGCACTGCTCAACCTCTTCGACCACCTCGGCATCGAACGTGCGCCGCTGGTGGGCAATTCGCTCGGCGGGGGCACGGCGGTGCGGTTCGCGCTGGACAACCCCGACCGGGCCGGCCGGCTGGTGCTGATGGGCCCAGGCGGCTTGAGCGTCAACCTCTTTGCGCCTGATCCCACCGAAGGCGTCAAGCTCCTCACGAAGTTCAACTTCGAGCCCACCCGGGAGAACCTCGAGGCGTTCCTGCGGATCATGGTCTACGACCAGAAGCTGATCACACCTGAACTCATCAACGAGCGCTTCGCGATCGCCAGCACGCCCGAGTCGCTGGCCGCCACCCGGGCGATGGGAAAGTCGTTCGCTGGGGCGGATTTCGAGCTCGGCATGATGTGGCGCGAGGCCCACAAGCTGCGGCAGCGGGTGCTGCTCATCTGGGGCCGCGAAGACCGGGTGAACCCGCTCGACGGTGCGCTGGTGGCACTGAAAACCATCCCGCGCGTTCAGTTGCACGTCTTCGGTCAGTGCGGCCACTGGGCGCAGCTGGAGAAATTCGACGAATTCAACCGGCTGACAATTGATTTCCTCGGAGGATCACGATGAGCGCGTGCGCGAAGAACAGGGGGCTTCAGTGACCATTAGGGCGCTGGCATATCTGCGCATCGAGGCCACCGACATGGCCGCCTGGCGCGAGTTCGGGTTGAAGGTGCTGGGCATGGTCGAGGGCCGCGGCACCGTCGAGGGTGCGCTGTACCTGCGAATGGACGACTTCCCCGCACGACTGGTGATCGTGCCCGGCGAGCATGACAGGCTGGCGGTGTCGGGCTGGGAATGTGCGAACGCCGCTGGGCTGCAGGAGATTCGCGATCGGCTCGACGTGGAGGGTGTGCCGTATAAGGAGGCCACTCAAGCCCAGCTGGCCGACCGCCGCGTCGACGAGATGATCACCTTCTGCGACCCGACTGGCAACTGCCTGGAGGTGTTCCACGGCGCAGCACTGGAGCACCGCCGCGTGGTCAGCCCCTACGGGCACAAGTTCGTGACCGGTGACCAGGGTCTCGGCCACGTGGTGCTGTCCTGCCGCGACGACGCCGAAGCGCTGCACTTCTACCGCGATGTGCTCGGTTTCAAGCTGCGCGACTCGATGCGTATGCCGCCGCAGATGGTCGGCCGTCCCGCCGACGGGGCGCCGGCATGGCTGCGGTTCTTCGGCTGCAACCCGCGCCACCACAGCCTCGCGTTCCTGCCGTTGCCCACGCCCAGCGGCATCGTGCACCTGATGGTCGAGGTGGAAAACAGCGACGACGTCGGGCTGTGCCTGGATCGCGCACTGCGGCGCAAGGTTCCGATGTCGGCCACGCTCGGCCGCCACGTCAACGACTTGATGCTGTCGTTCTACATGAAGACGCCGGGCGGTTTTGACGTCGAATTCGGCTGCGAGGGACGGCAAGTCGACGACCACGAGTGGATTGCCCGGGAAAGCACCGCGGTGAGCCTGTGGGGTCACGACTTCACGGTGGGTGCGCGCAGCAGCTGATGTCGTCCCCCCCGCTCGACCCTCGCGCGTTTCGCCACGTGCTGGGCCAGTTCTGCACGGGCATCACGGTGATCGCCACAGTGCACGACGATGTACCGGTGGGGTTCGCGTGTCAGTCGTTCGCGGCGCTGTCCCTGGACCCGCCGCTGGTGTTGTTCTGCCCTACCAAGGTGTCGCGGTCCTGGAAGGCGATCGAGGCGACCGGACGGTTCTGCGTGAACGTGCTGCACGAGAAGCAGAAGGAGGTCTGCGCACGGTTCGGCTCGAAGGAGCCCGACAAGTTCGCCGGAATCGACTGGGCTCCATCGACGTTGGGATCGCCGGTGATCGACGGGTCGCTGGCGCACATCGACTGCACCGTCGAGAGCGTCCACGACGGTGGCGACCACTTCGTGGTGTTCGGCAAGGTCCACTCACTTTCCGAGCTGCCCAAGGAGAAGCCGCGGCCGCTGCTGTTCTACCGCGGCGAGTACACCGGCATCGAACCGGACAAGACCACTCCTGCGCAGTGGCGCGACGACCTCGAGGCGTTCCTGACCGCCACCACCGCCGACACCTGGCTGTAGATTCACCCGCCTGGTCGAGGCCGCGGCTTGGCGATCCAGCCGACATACGTCAGATACAGCCCGACGCAAGCAAGGCCGAGGAAGAACACCCGCACGCCGATGTACGCACCGCGGCTCGTCAGCGCCTCGCCGGCCTGCGTAACCCACTGCGGAACAGTCAGCAGCAGCACCCCGCGGATGAACAGGAACCAGCCGAGAAGCGACACCAGCACCGGGGCCACTCCGCGCCAGAACTGATGGAACGCGATGATCAGGGTGCCGAACAGGAGCAGGATAGCGCCAAACAGCCACGGCCACATCGGGTTCGACCCGAACTCGTCCAGCAGCGTTCTCATGTTCTCACCACGCACCGCGATCGTGGCGGGGACGATGGCGAAGAACGGACCCAGCACTCGCGCGAATATCCGCGTTCTGACGTTAGGATCGCCCGGCGCGTTGATTGCGTCCTCGTCGTCGGGAGCAGACATGGTGCAGACGCTACGCGCGGCACAGCGAAATCGCTCCGATTCAGCCGGGTCAGCCCATGCCCCCAAGCCGGTGCGGTCACAATGCACTACGGTGCGCCGACGGTGAAGGGAATGCGATGAGCGAGGGCAACACGTCGACAGGGGGTGAGGACCCGATCCGGACCGGGCTCAAGCGGGTCGTCGCCGCATCGATGGCCGGCACGGTGGTGGAGTGGTACGAGTTCTTCCTGTACGGGACCGCGGCCACGCTGGTTTTCGGCAAGCTGTTCTTCGCGCAGGGCGGTAGCGAGTTGGATGCAATTCTCGCCGCGTTCGTCACATACGCCGTCGGTTTCGCCGCACGTCCGCTTGGCGGCGTGGTGTTCGGACATTTCGGCGACCGCCACGGGCGCAAGAAGCTGTTGCAGTTCAGCCTGCTCCTGGTCGGCACCGTGACGTTCCTGATGGGCTGTCTGCCGACGTTCGCCCAGATTGGATACTGGGCCCCCGCGCTTCTGGTTGTGTTGCGCTTCCTGCAAGGCTTCGCTGTCGGCGGCGAGTGGGGCGGGGCCGTCCTGCTGGTGGCCGAGCACAGCCCCGACCGCAGCCGCGGGTTCTACGCCAGTTGGCCACAGGCGGCCGTGCCCGTCGGGAATGCACTGGCCACCGTGGTGCTGCTGGTGCTGACCTCCACACTGACCGATGCGGCGTTCCTGTCGTGGGGCTGGCGAATTGCGTTCTGGTTGTCCGCGGTGGTGGTCCTCATCGGGTATTACATCCGCACCAAGGTCAGCGACGCACCGATCTTCATTGCGGCACAACGCGAGGTCGAGGCAACGAAGGCCGTGTCGTTCGGTGTCGTCGAGGTGCTGAGGCGGTATCCGCGCGGTGTGCTCACGGCCATGGGTCTGCGCTTCGCCGAGAACATCATGTATTACCTGGTGGTCACCTTCTCCATCACTTATCTGAAGGTGCAGGTCCATGCCGACACCAGCGACATCCTGTGGTGGCTGCTGGTGGCCCACGCGGTGCACTTCGTCGCGATCCCCACCGTCGGCCGCCTGTCGGACCGCTATGGCCGGCGCCCGGTGTATCTCGTCGGTGCGATCGCCGCGGGCACGTGGGGTTTCTTCGCCTTCCCGATGATGGACAGCGGCCGCTACCTCGTGATCATGGCGGCGGTGATTCTCGGCCTCGTGATCCACGCGATCATGTACGCCCCGCAGCCGGCGATCATGGCCGAGATGTTTCCCACCCGGATGCGGTATTCGGGTGTCTCCCTTGGCTATCAGGTCACCGCGATCTTCGCCGGATCACTCGCACCGATCATCGCGGTACGCCTGCTCGGGATCTACGACTCCTGGGTGCCGATCGCGGTCTACCTTGCTGGAGCCGCTGTCGTCACGCTGATCGCAGTGCTCTTCACCCGGGAGACGAAGGGCGTCGACCTGGCTGACATCGACCGCCACGATGCCCGACTGCTCGGCGAGGCGGGCGGGACCGCGAACGCTCCGGCCTGACGGCCGATCGCGTCACGGTTCAAGTGCTAGCGCTGTGCGGCCAGCCACGGCTCCATACGGCGTAGACCCTCGTCGATGTCTGCCGTCGGTCCGGCGAACGATACCCGCACGAACGAGTTGCCGTGTACGGTGTCGAAGTCAATGCCGGGGGCGATCGCAACACCCGTCTCCGCCAACAACTTCGAGCAGAACGACAGCGAGTCCGTCGTGACGTCCGAGACGTCGGCGTAGACGTAGAACGCACCGTCAGTGGGAGCCAGGCGTTCGAGCCCGATCGCTCGCAGGCCGTTCAGCAGCCGTTCGCGGTTCACTGCGTAGTGCTTCACGCGCTCGTCGGCCTCTGCCACCGAGTCCGGGCTGAACGCCGCCACCGCCCCGAACTGTGAGAGCACGGGCGGGCAGATCGTGAAGTTGCCGGTAAGGCAGTCCACCGCACGACGCAGCGCCGGCGGGACGAGCAGCCAGCCGATCCGCCAGCCGGTCATCGCGAAGTACTTCGAAAAGCTGTTCACCACAATCGCATTGCGCGACGTCTCCCAGGCGCAGCTGGTGGCCGGCGCTCCGGGGTAGACCAGGCCGTGGTACACCTCGTCGCTGATCAGCTGAACGCCGGACTCGTCGCACCACGTCGCGATCGCCGCCAATTCCTCGGGCGGGATCACCGTTCCGGTCGGGTTGGCCGGGCTGGCGACGACGACACCGCGCACCGGGGGGGCAAGAGCGGCGAGTTTCTGTGCGGTGGGCTGAAACCTCGTCTCCGGGCCGCACGGCAGGTCGACGACCTCACACCCCAACGCGGACAGGATGTTCCGGTAGCAGGGATACCCGGGGCTGGTCACCACCACGCGGTCACCGACGTCGAAGCAGGCCAGAAACGCCAGCAGAAAGCCTCCCGACGAGCCGGTCGTCACCACCACGTCGTCGACGCCGACGTCGATGCCGTGCCGGGCCTGGTACGCGCCGGCGATTGCGGCGCGAAGTTCGGGAATGCCCAGCGCGACCGTATAACCCAGCGGGCCCTGGTCGAGCGCCGCGGCGGCGGCCGCGCGCACCGGTGCGGGCGCGCCGGCGCTGGGTTGCCCGGCCGACAGGTTGACCAGATCGCCGTGGGTGCGCTGCCGCTCGGCCGCTGCCAGCCACACGTCCATCACATAGAACGGCGGTACCCCGGCCCGCAACGCAACTCGCCTCGATGTCGCCGGCGTCGCGGCTCCGTGGTTAGTCACGTCGGCTATTCAACACTTCCCTCTCGAGCCGCCGCAGGTGATCCCGCGGGGGCGCGAGTAGCTGAGCGCTGCCGTGCGCCCGCTTGAAATAGAGCTGGATGTCGTGCTCCCAGGTGATCGCGATACCACCGTGCATCTGAATGGCCTCGGCCGCAACGGCCTCGAAGGCCTCGGTCGCGGCGACGCGGGCGAGCGCAGCGGTGGTCGAGCTCGGGTCGGCGATGGCCTCGTCCACCACGGCGCGGGCCGCCGAGACAGCTACGTACAAATCGGCCATCCGGTGCTTGAGCGCCTGGAAGCTGCCGATCGGACGGCCGAACTGCACGCGCTGCTTGGTGTAGTCGACGGTCAGCTCGAGGCAATGTTCGGCGGCGCCGATCTGCTCTGCTGCCATCAGGATCGAACCGGTATCGGCGATGCCGGGATCGGCCCCCAGAGGGGAGGTGCCCTGCGCCGTCACTCGCGCCAATCGGCGGGTGGGATCCATCGTGTCGACCCGCTCTGACTCGAACGTGTTCCAGCGGACGAGCTGGTCGCCGTCCACCGCGACCACGACGTCGGCGACGTCGCCGTTGATCACGTAGTCGGCGTCGAAAGCGACCGCGCCGATCGCGGTGCCCTCTGCCAACCGGCCGAGCGTGTCGGCGTCGACGTCGTCGGCCGCGAGCAACGCGAGCTCAGCGAGAGTGCTGCCGAGCAACGGGGTGGGCACCAGCCCCCGGGCGAGTTCCGCGAGAACCGTTGCAGCGTCGGCGAGTTCGCCGCCAGCGCCGCCAAAGTCGTCAGGCACCACCAGTGCGGCGGCTCCGACCTGCTCGCACAGCAGCTTCCATAACGTTTCGTCGTAACCCAGCTCCGACTCGATCGCTCGTCGCACCGCTTCCGGGCCGGCGTGCTTGGTGACGAGCCCGCGGACGGTATCGCGGAGCAGGTCGCGTTCGTCCTTCACAGCGCCTCCAGAACCCGACGACGATGAGCGGCCGGGTCGCCCCATGCCGCGCGCAGTGCCTGCACCCGCAGCAGCCACAGCGACAGGTCATGCTCGGCGGTGAAGCCGATCGCGCCGTGGGTCTGCAGCGCGTGCCGCGCGGCCAAGGTCGCAGCCTCGGCCGCGGCCACCTTTGCGGCGCTGACATCTCTTGCAGTGTCGGGTGATTCGGCCCCAAGTGACAGGGCGGCGCCGTACACCAGAGGACGCGCCAGCTCCACTGCGATGTGCACGTCGGCCAGCTTGTGTTTGATCGCCTGGTAGGAGCCAATCACGCGGCCGAACTGCGTGCGCTGCTTGGCATAGTCGACCGCCGCCGACAACAACGCCTGCCCCGTCCCCACCAGCTGAGCGGCGGTCGCGAGCGCACCGAACTCGTACGCGCGGCCGACGTCCGCAGGGCGGGCGTCTCCGACGGCCGTGACGTCGTATAGGCGCCGGCTCGGATCGACGCAGGCGTGTTCCTGTTGCGGCTCCGCATCGCTGACGGCGTCGCCGGCGGTCAACAGCGTCAAACCGGCGGAGCCGGCGTCGACAGCCCTCGGCACCCACGGCGGTATCGCGACGGTGGCGATCAGCTCACCGGACGCCAACTGTTTCGCACGCTCGTCGTCGGCCATCAAAATCGGTGCCACCGCGACGGATTCGGTGACCGGCCCCGGGACACACCAGCGGCCGAGTCGCTCGAGCGCAACGACCACGTCGACCGGGTGAGCCTCGATGCCTCCGAACCGGTCCGGCACCGCGAGTGCGGTGACGCCGATGTCGGCGAGCCGGGCCCAGACTTTCCGGCCGGGCGCGGTGTCGCCACCTGCCCAGGCGCGCACCGCGCTCGGCAGGTCGGCGCTCGCCAGCGCCGCGTCGATGCTGGCCGCGAAATCACGCTGCTGCTCGTCGAGCGCGAACCTCATGTCGTCTTCTCCCGAGGAAGGCCCAGCAACCGCTCGGCAATGATGTTGCGCTGAATTTCGTTGGTGCCGGCGTAAATCGGGCCGCCGAGCGCGAACAGCAGCCCGTCAACCCAGGTTTCGCCCAGCTCGCCGTCGGCGCCACGCATGTCCAGTGCGGTCTGGTGGACCGCGACGTCGAGATCACTCCAGAACACCTTGGTCACCGACGACTCAGCCCCGAGCTCGCCGCCGTCGGCGAGCCTGGTCACCGTGCCGAACGTGTGCAGCCGGTAAGCCTGCGCCTTGATCCACGCATCCGCCACGCGATCGCTGAATGTGCTGTCGCGCCGTATCTTCCACAGCTCGGCCAACCGGTCGGCCGCCGCGACGAAGCGGGCCGGGCTGCGCAGCGACATGCCGCGTTCGTTGCTGGACGTGCTCATCGCCGCTCGCCATCCGCCGTGCGGCTCGCCGATGACGTCCTCGTCGGGCACGAAGACGTCATCGAGGAAGATCTCACCGAATCCGGTGTCGCCGTTGAGTTGTGCGATGGGGCGCACTGTGACGCCGTCGGCGCGCAGGTCGAACATGAAGTAGGTCAAGCCGCGGTGCCGCTCCGCTCGCGGGTCGGAGCGGAACAGCCCGAACGCCCTGTCGCCGAACACCGCCCGGGAACTCCAGATCTTCTGGCCATTCAACCGCCAGCCACCGTCTGTTTTGGTAGCCGTCGACCGAAGCGACGCCAGGTCGCTGCCGGACTCAGGCTCCGACCACGCCTGGGCCCAGATCTCTTCTCCGCTAGCCATTTTCGGCAGCACCCGGTCGAGCTGTTCCTCGGTTCCGTGCGCGAACAAGGTCGGCGCGAGCATCGATGTCCCGTTCGCGCTGGCCCGCCCGGGCGCGCCGGCCTTGAAGTACTCCTCCTCGAACACCACCCACTGCAGCAGACTGGCATCCCGGCCGCCGTACTTCTGCGGCCAGGTGATCACCGACAAGCCGGCGTCGTAGAGCACCTTGTCCCATTGCCGGTGCTGCGCAAAGCCTTCGGCGGTGTCGTAGGACTTCGTCGGAAACGAGTCCCGGTTCGCGGCGAGGAAATCCCGGATCTCGGCCCGGAACTCCTCGGTGGGTTCGTCGAAATCCAGGTCCATCTAAGTCATCTCTCGCAGTTGAGTCTTGAGCACCTTGCCGCCCAGGTTGCGCGGCAGTGAGTCGCAGAACACCACCGACCGGGGTGTCTTGAAGTTCGCCAGATACTGCCGGCTGTAAGCGATGACCGCCTGTTCGTCCAGATCGGCGTGCGGGCTCCGGACGACGAACGCCCTGCCCACCTCGCCGAGGCGTTCGTCGGGCACGCCGACCACCGCGGCATCGGCGACGCCGTCGAGGCGCATCAACACCTGCTCCACTTCGGCGGGATACACGTTGAATCCGCCACAGATGTACATGTCCTTCAGGCGGTCGGTGATCCGTAGGTTGCCGGCGTCGTCCACGGTGCCCACGTCGCCCGTGTGCAGCCACCCGTCGTTGTCGATCGCGGCGGCGGTGGCATCCGGGTCGTCGAGGTAGCCGAGCATCACGTTCGGACCGCGCAGCAGCACCTCACCGGCGCCCGTCCCGTCGGGGGAATCGATGCGCAGTTCGAAGTCGGCAATCGGGCGTCCACACGTCGTCGCGACGGTGACGGCGTCGTCCTCCGGGCGGCACATCGTGCCGAAGCCGCTGGCCTCAGTCAATCCGTATGCGGTGAGCACGATGTCGATGTCGAGTTCGGACTGCATGCGCTCGATCAGCACCACCGGGACGATCGCCGCTCCAGTGACGGCAAACCGCAACGAACTCAGGTCGTGTTCTTGGCGTTTCGGGTGGTCGAGCAGGGTCTGGTAGATCGTCGGCGGACCCGGCAGCACGGTGATCTGTTGCTCCTGGACGGCCCGCATCGCCTGCTCCGGATCGAACGTCAGCTGGGGGATCAGCGTGGCGCCGGTCTGCAGGCAGGCCAGGATGCCGGCCTTGTAGCCGAAGTTGTGGAAGAACGGGTTGATGCACAGGTAGCGGTCATCGCTGCTGATCTTGCCGCAGGCTGCCCACGCCGCCGACGCCGACAGCGACTGGCGGTGCGCGCAGAGTACTCCTTTGCTGCGCCCAGTCGTGCCCGACGTGAACAGGATATCGCTGACGTCGTCAGCGCGTACCGCGGCAGCAGCGGCATCGACAGCGTCCAGGTCGGTTCCGCGAGCCACGAATTCGTCCCAGTCCCCGTCAGCCTCGATCGGCACGCGCACGACGTGGCGCAGGCCCGGCAGCTGCGAACGATCCAAGTCGGCGAGCCGGTCCATACCGAGAAACCGACCCATCGCGATCAGCAGCGGAGCCTCGGTGCGAGCCAGGATGTCGGCGGCCTCGAAGGCGGTATAGCGCGTGTTCAGCGGCACCATCACGGCGCCGGCGTGGTGGACCGCCAGGCACGCCACCACCCAGTGCCAGGTGTTCGGCGACCAGATGGCCACCCGGTCACCTCGGCCGACGCCCAGCGCGATCATCGCCGCGGCGGCACGGCGCACCTCGTCGTGCAGCTGCGCGAACGTGAATCGGCGATCGGGCGAGACCAGCGCTTCGTGGTCGGGTAGTTGGCGCGCCATCCGCTCCAGCACCGCGGGAACGGTGCGGGACTCGGTCGTCATCGACGCTCCTCTAACAAAGCAAGTGCTTGGTAGGTTAGCCTACAGGGGTGGAAGAGGTCCAGGCGTTCCGGGCCGAGGTGCGCGACTGGCTGGCCGACAACCTGGTCGGCGAGTTCGCCAAGCTCAGGGGCCTCGGCGGACCCGGGCGCGAACACGAGGCGTTCGAGGAGCGCCGGGCGTGGAACCAGCATCTGGCCGCGGCGGGGCTGACCTGTCTCGGCTGGCCGAAGGAAAACGGCGGTCGCGGGCTGTCGGTGGCCCACCGGGTCGCGTTCTACGAGGAATACGCGCTTGCCGATGCGCCGGCCAAGGTGAACCATTTCGGCGAGGAGTTGTTGGGCCCGACTTTGATCGCCTACGGAACGCCGGAGCAGCAGCAGCGGTTCCTGCCCAAGATTCTCGACGTCACCGAACTGTGGTGCCAGGGTTACTCGGAGCCGGGCGCGGGAAGCGACTTGGCGAATGTCTCCACCACGGCCGAACTCGACGGCGACGAGTGGGTCATCAACGGGCAGAAGGTGTGGACGTCACTCGCGCAGCACGCGCAGTGGTGTTTCGTGGTGGCGCGCACCGAGAAGGGCTCGAAACGCCACGCCGGGCTCTCGTATCTGCTCGTACCACTTGACCAGCCGGGCGTCCAAGTGCGTCCGATCGTGCAGCTCACGGGCGACTCCGAATTCAACGAGGTGTTCTTCGACGACGCACGCACCGAAGCGGATTTGGTGGTTGGCGAGCCGGGGGACGGCTGGCGGATCGCGATGGGCACGCTGACATTCGAGCGCGGCGTGTCGACGCTGGGCCAGCAGATCGTTTACGCACGAGAGCTTTCCGGCATCGCCGAATTGGCGCAGCGCAACGGTGCGGCCGACGACCCGCTGATCCGTGAGCGGCTGGCCCGGGCGTGGGTGGGCCTGCGGGCGATGAGGTCGTATGCGTTGGCGACGATGGACGTGGAACGCCCGGGGCAGGACAATGTCTCGAAGTTGTTGTGGGCCAACTGGCATCGTGACCTTGGTGAGCTGGCGATGGACGTCGTCGGCAAGGCCGGTCTGGTGAAGGCCGACGGCGACTTTGACGACTGGCAGCGGCTCTATTTGTTCTCGCGAGCAGACACCATCTACGGCGGCTCCAACGAGATCCAACGCAACATCATCGCCGAGCGGGTGCTCGGCCTGCCTCGGGAGGTGAAGGGAACATGACGCTCGCCGATCCTCCGAAAGAGATTGGTGGACACGGTCTTCTGGCCGGGAAGGTTGTCGTCGTCACCGCGGCGGCCGGCACCGGGATCGGCTCGGCCGTCGCCCGGCGGGCGCTTCTCGAAGGCGCGGACGTTGTCATCTCGGATCATCACGAGCGGCGACTCGGCGAAGCCCGTGACGAGCTCACGAAGCTCGAGCTGGGCCGGGTGGAGAGCGTGGTGTGCGACGTCACGTCCAGCGCGCAGGTCGACGCGCTGGTGGCATCGACGACCGCGCGGATGGGCCGCCTCGACGTGCTGGTGAACAACGCCGGGCTGGGCGGGCAGACACCCGTCGTCGACATGACCGACGAGGAATGGGACCGTGTCCTCAACGTCACCCTCACGTCCGTCATGCGGGCCACTCGCGCTGCGCTGCAATACTTCCGGGATGCACCCCACGGCGGCGTGGTCGTCAACAACGCCAGCGTGCTGGGCTGGCGGGCGCAGCACTCGCAATCCCACTACGCGGCCGCGAAGGCGGGCGTGATGGCGTTGACGCGCTGCAGCGCGATCGAAGCGGTCGAGTACGGGGTCCGGATCAACGCGGTGTCGCCGAGCATCGCCCGCCACAAGTTCTTGGAGAAGACCAGCTCCGCTGATCTGCTCGACCGGCTATCCGAGCGAGAGGCGTTCGGCCGTGCCGCCGAGCCGTGGGAGGTGGCCGCCACGATCGCGTTCCTGGCCAGCGACTACTCGAGTTACCTTACCGGTGAAGTGATTTCGGTATCGAGCCAGCACCCATGACAGAGCAGCCGGTCAGCCGCCGTAACGAGCTTCTGGACCTCGCAGCGACCATGTTTGCCGAACGGGGGCTGCGTGCGACGACCGTGCGCGACATCGCCGACCGGGCCGGGATCCTGTCGGGCAGCCTCTATCACCACTTCGCGTCCAAAGAAGAGATGGTCGACGAGGTGTTGCGTGACTTCCTCGACTGGTTGTTCGCCCGGTACCAGCACATCATCGACACCGAGCCGAACCCGTTGGAGCGCCTCAAGGGATTGTTCATGACGTCCTTCGACGCGATCGAGCGTCGTCACGCGCAAGTGGTGATCTACCAGGACGAGGCCAAGCGGCTGCTGGGCCAGGAGCGATTCGGCTACTTGGAGGAGCGCAACCGCAGGCAGCGTCAGATGTGGGTCGACGTGCTGCAACAGGGCATCAAGGAAGGCCACTTCCGGCCGGATCTGGATGTCGATCTGGTGTACCGGTTCATCCGCGACACCACCTGGGTTTCCGTGCGCTGGTATCAACCCGGCGGAACGCTGACGGCCGAACAGGTTGGCCGCCAGTACCTTTCGATCGTCCTCGGCGGAATAACAGCCGAGCAGGTATAAGGAGTTGGACATGGCCGAGGCCTACATCATCGACGCCGTACGTACCGCGGTTGGCAAGCGCAACGGGGGGCTTGCCAAGGTCCATCCGATCGACCTGGGTGTGCACGCGTTCCGCGGGCTGTTCGACCGCGTCGACATCGACCCGGGCGTGGTCGATGACGTGATCGTCGGCTGCGTCGACGCGCTCGGCGGACAGGCGGGCAACATCGGACGCAACGCATGGCTGGCCGCCGGTTACCCCGAAGAGGTGCCCGGCGTCACGGTCGACCGCCAGTGCGGCTCGAGCCAGCAGGCGGTTTCGTTTGGCGCGCAAGCGATCCTGTCCGGCACCGCCGAGGTGATCCTGGCCGGTGGCATGCAGAACATGAGCCAGATCCCGATCGCGTCGGCGATGGTCGTAGGTAAGGAGTTCGGCTTCACGTCGCCCACGGGGGAGTCGGAGTATTGGCGACACCGCTACGGGGACGAGGAGATCTCGCAGTTCCGCGGCGCCGAGCTGATCGCGGAGAAATGGAACCTGTCCCGCGAGGAGATGGAACAGTATGCGCTGACGAGCCACGAGCGGGCGTTGGCCGCGATCCGGGCGGGCCACTTCGACAACGAGATCGTGCCCGTAAACGGGTTCCGTGTCGACGAGGGCCCACGGGAGACGTCGCTGGAGAAGATGGCCTCGCTGTCAACGCTTTCCGAGGGCGGGCGGCTGACGGCGGCGGTGGCGAGCCAGATCTCCGACGGCGCCAGCGCGGTGCTGCTGGCGTCCGAGCAGGCGGTAGCCGACCACAAGCTCACGCCGCGAGCTCGCATCCACCACATCAGCGCGCGCGGCGCAGATCCGGTGTTCATGCTGACCGGACCGATCCCGGCCACGCGGTATGCATTGGAGAAGACCGGGCTGTCGATCGACGACATCGACGTGGTCGAGATCAACGAGGCGTTCGCCCCGGTGGTGATGGCGTGGCTCAAGGAGACCAAGGCCGACCCGTCGAAGGTCAATCCCAACGGCGGAGCGATCGCGCTGGGCCATCCGCTCGGCGCCACGGGCGCAAAGCTTTTCGCGACGATGCTCAACGAGCTGGAGCGCACCGGCGGTCGCTACGGCCTGCAGACGATGTGCGAGGGCGGCGGAACCGCCAACGTGACAATCATCGAGCGCCTTTAGCGCCTTTAGCGCCTTTAGCGCCGGTAGCCCCTCGCCGAGGGGCCTGCCTCCCCCTCTCGCCGAGGGGCCTGCCTCCCTCCTCTCGCCGAGGGGCCTGCCTCCCCCTCTCGCCGAGTGGCCTGCCTCCCTCCTCTCGCCGAGTGTGAGTCTGGCGACGCAACTGCGGCGTGTCGCGTAGCTGGTTGCACATTCGGCGAGACTGAGGGGGATTTTCGGCGGAGGGGCAATCCCTGTCGGTGGCGGACGGCACTATCGCCGCATGGACGAACTGCAGTGGCCTTTCGTCGGGTCTGAGGCGCTAGCCGACAAGGTGATCCCCGAGCGCGCAATGCGGACGTTGTATGCGCCCGTCTACCCCAACGTCTATGTCGCGCGTGACATCGACATAACCGCTACTCAGCGCGCGAAGGCGGCCTGGTTATGGTCTGATCGCCATGGCGTCGTCGCGGGGCGATCGGCGGCTGCCCTGCACGGCACGAAGTGGATCGACGGCGTTGAGCCAGCCGAACTGATCTGGAACAACCGCCGTGCGCCGTCGATACTTGTGGTTCACAGCGATACGTTGCTGCCCGGCGAAGTGATCGACATCGACGGCATCAGTGCAACTACGCCGGCGCGAACGGCTTTCGACATCGGCCGGCGCACACGCCGAATACCGGGGATCCAACAGCTCGATGCGCTGGCGAACGCGACCGGGCTCACTATCGGCGACGTCGAGGCGGTGATCGCTCGGCATAAGGGTGCGCGTGGAATTCGTCATCTCAGAGATGTGCTGCCGCTGATGGACGGCGGTGCGGAGTCACCTCAAGAGACGCGCACCCGACTCGTCTTGATCGACGGGGGACTGCCCAAGCCTGAAACACAGATTCGGGTCTTCACCGAGCACGACGACTTCGTCGGCCGGATCGACATGGGCTACCGGGAATACCTCGTCGGTGTCGAGTACGACGGTCCCCAGCATTGGACCGATCCCGAGCAGCGCAGGCGCGACATCGACCGGCAGGTTGGGTTGACGGAATGCGGCTGGATCATCGTCAGGGTCAGCAGCGAGATGCTCCGGCAATACCAGGGGACCATCTTGTCGCGCGTGCAGGCGGCGCTTATCAGCAGAGGCTGGCCAACGGGTGTGAATCTGGCGACGCTTCCGCGGCGTGTCGCGTAGCTGGTTGCACACTCGGCGGGAGGGGGAGCTATTGCCGCCCCGAAGAACACCACCAGCGCGCCGGCCGGGTGTGCTCGGGCAACCAGCATCCGCGAGCACACTCAGGAGATGTTCCGCAACTGTTCGGAGGCCAGCACGATCAGGTCGAGACCGTCCCGACCCGCGCGCTGGGACACCGCGGATGGACTGATTCCCTCCGCTTTCGCGATGTCCTTCTTGGATTGGTGTTTCATCAGCGCCTGCAGGATCCGCAACGACCGATCATCGAGCGATCCAAGCAGTTGGTCCCGAAACATCAGCGCGGCATTGACCGCTGCGACGTCGTCGCGATTGCCGCGCAGCGTCGTGCGCACCAGGGTGAGGCCCGGCTGCCGCTGAATCGTCGCGGTCCACTCGATCGCCTCGCGGGCCGCCCGCCATCCCGGGCCGTCCTGAGTCCGGGTCTTTTCGTCGAGGATCGTCACCTCGCCCCAGCCAATGCCGAACCTGACGTCGACGTCCGGCGCCAGCGCCAGCCGCATCCGCAGTGCCGCGTCGATCGCGTCCCCCAGGGTCCGGTAACTGCCCTGGAACTCGTCGCCGACCGTGAATGCGGGCGGATCGACGGCCGCCGCGGCGGCTGCGTGCAATGCCACAGCGAGTCGCCGGTGCAGGACGGATCGGTCAGTGTCGTGGCGAGAACCGACGACGTCGCCGATCAGCGCGGCGCGGTCTGCTGAAGCCGTGAAGTTCACAGCTAATCACTTAACCGATATCACATGGTCAGCACCATGCGATATCGCGCCCGCCCCTCGTCCATCGCCGCATACGCCTCAGCTGCCGCGCGCAACGGCCTCTCCTCGATCCGAGCCCGCACGCCGGACAGCACCGCGAAGGCCATCGTCTCCTCGACGTCGCGGGCTGTGCCCGACGGGTGACCGGAGACGCGGACGGCGGGCGAAATCAGCTGCGCCGGGCTGATCGGCAGCGGGTCAGCTGACACACCGACGATCACGAGCTCGCCCCGCGGCGCCAAGCCGCCGATCGTCTGACCGATGGCGTGCGAGTTCGCGGCCGTGGCCAACAATGCGGCGACCCCGCCGAGTGCTCGTAGGGCCTGACTCACATCCCCGGCGGTGGAGTCCACGTAATGATGCGCGCCGAGTTCGAGAGCGTCGGCCTCCTTGTCCTTGCCGCGTGCGATGGCCACTGTCTCGAAGCCCATCGCCCTCGCCCACTGCACGCCGAGATGTCCCAGCCCGCCGATACCCAACACCGCGACTCGGTCGCCTGGTACCGCGCTGGTGTGCCGCAGTGCGTTGTATGTCGTCACGCCGGCGCATCCCATTGGTGCGGCCTCGGCGAAGGACAACCCGTCCGGTATCCGCGCCAGCGCACTGGCCGGCACCGTCACCGACTGCGCATATCCACCGGGATACTGCACGCTAGGCACCTGCAAGTTCTCGCACGTGATGAAATCACCTCTGCGGCAGGGGATGCAGTGGTTGCAGTGGCCTCCGAACCAGCCGACGGCGACGCGGTCGCGCACGGCGAACCCGGTGACCCCCTCGCCGACTTCGGCGACGGTGCCGGCGATTTCGTGGCCCGGTGTGGCCGGAAACGACGTGCCGGGAAACGCGCCGTTGACGATCATGTGGTCGGTTCCGCAGACGCCGCACGCGGCGACGTCGATGCGGACATAATCCCGCCTGGGCGACTGGGTCTGAACCTCCACCAGCTGAAGCGGAGCGCCCGCCGCTTCGACCTGAACCGCTTGATGTGTGGCCATTCGGCCAAGCTACTCCACCAGCGCGGCAGCAGCCCGAAGGTGCTTGACGGCGTCGGTGACGATCGACTCGATCAACTCAGCGCACGACGGCAGGTCGGCGAGGATCCCGGCCACTTGGCCCGACGCCAGCACGCCTGCGTCGGTGTTGCCCTCCACCAGCCCGGCCCGCAACAGCATGGGTGTGTTGGCGGCCATCAGCACCTGTGACCAGGTGAGCTCTTTGCCCTGCCGCATGGCCAGCCCGTCGCGCACCATCGTGCGCCACGTCATGCCGGACATCTTCTTGAACTTCGCCGCGTTACGCGCTGCCGCAGCGAAACCTCTTATGCGCGAGCCGCTTTCGAGCTGATCGACCAGTGGTGTGCGTAAGACGCGATGCGGCATTCCGTCGACGCGGGTGGACACCACTGTGCTGTCGAGCCCGGCCTTCAGGTAGCGCTGCTTGACCGCTTCGGGCACTGTCGAATCGGACGTCAGTAGGAACCTCGTTCCCATCGCCACTCCGGCCGCGCCGTACGACAGGGCGGCGGCCAACCCTCGCCCGTCGAAGAAGCCGCCCGCCGCAACCACGGGAATGTCGACCGCGTCGAGCACCGAGGGCAGCAGCAGCGTCGTCGCCACGGGCCCGGTGTGCCCACCGCCCTCGCCGCCCTGGACGATCATCGCGTCGGCACCCCACGACGCCACCTTGCGCGCGTGCTTTGCCGCGCCGACCGACGGAATCACCACGGCACCAGCGGCTTTCAGACGGGCGATCAGCTCCTGGCGTGGCGCCAGAGCGAACGACGCCACCGTCACGCCCTCGCGGATCATCAGGTCCACGCGGTCGTCGGCGTCGGAAGCGTCCGCACGGATATTGACACCGAAGGGCCGGTCCGTGGCGGCCTTCACCTTGCGCACCGCTTCGCCCAGTTCGTCGAGCGTCATCGTGGCCGACGCGAGGATACCCAACCCTCCCGCGTTCGCAGTCGCTGAGACCAACCGGGCGCCGGCCACCCATCCCATCCCGGTCTGCACCACCGGATGCTCGATGCCGACCAGATCGGTCAGCGGCGTTCTGATTCTCGTCACCGCGTCATACCTTGACTTCCTTGTCCCGCAGGCTCTTCGGGTCGATCACCTTCTGCATAAGGTTCAATTCGTCGCCGTTGGGCAACCGCGTCCGATCGGCATCGTCGAGGCCGTGCACGTCGAAGGAGGTCGCCTGGCGGACCTCGTCGGGCGTGACGCCCGGGTGCAGCGACACCGCCCGCATCGTGTGATCGGGCCCGCCGAAGTCGAACACGCCGAGATTGGTGACGACGCGCCGGACGTCCATGAAGCGGAAGGCAGGATTGGCGCGATCGACCCTGTTGTAGCCGATGCCGGAGACGACGTCCACCGTGTCGCAGAACACACGCGGCGAATGGTTGCCGACCCAATAGCTCGTGGTGTGGTTGATCGTGTTGCCCGGCGCCCCGCGGACCCCGAACATCTGCCGTGTCGGATGCTGCAACGGCCCGAATGCCGACAGGTTCTGGTTGCCGTACCGGTCAATCTGGTTGGCGCCCATCACCACATACCGCCGGCCCCAGGCCAGCGTCTCGAAGACACGGCCGAACGGCATCCAGCCCTCGATGGCACCGGCCGCACCGAGTGCGGGGGTGTCCTCGAGCAGCAGTGCCTCTCCGTCGGTGAGCAGGATGTCGGGCGCAAACGTCAGGCGGGCCAGCCGGGCCCCGATCGAGACGACCGTGGTCATCGGGCTGACCATGATCTCGCCGACGTCGCGGAACAGGTCCGCGCAGGCGGCGACGCATACCTCGGCGCGGCTGGCGTAGATCATGAATCTTCCTCCGTGGCGAACCGGTGCACCGCCGCCTGGTAATCGTCTTCGCTTCCACAGAGATACGTCTGCACGAATGCTTCCCATGCCTGCGGTGACTTCGCCGCCTCGACATAGTGTCGCTGGAACTTCTCGTCGCGGCCGTAATCTGCTGCGCCGGTGGTGAAGTGAGCGCCGCCGGGCGCTTCGACCACCGAGTCGACCATCATCCGGTTCACGATCAACGCCTGGCGCGGCACGGCTTTGACGAGTTCCTCTGTGGGCACCACTTTTTCCACCGACAGGTAGCGTCGTTCGGCGGCCATCAGGAACAGGTCGTCGAAGTAGGGGTCGACGCCGGTGTAGGCGGCGTTGCCGCGCTCGTCGCCAACGTTCAAGTGCACGAACGCCGCATCCAGTGACAGTGCGGGCATCGCGATGAGCGTTTCGTGCCCGCCCCCGGGCGCCGGGTACGGACTTTCGACGGTCTTGAGCTCGCCCTCCCAGAAGTCCGGCACCGAGCTGCCGAGGCCGGCCCGGATCGGTAGGAACGGAAGCCGCTGCGCGGCCGCATGAAGTCCGCAGCGCAGCATCCCCTCGTCCATTTCGCGCGCCTCGATCGAGCCGCTGGTGCGCGCGTTGGAGAACCACGGGTCGTAGAACGGGGGCGAATCCAGCGACACGAAGCCGTAGTACACGCGGCGCACCTTGCCGGCCGAACACAGCAACCCGACGTCGGGTCCGCCGTAGCTCACGACGGTCAAATCGCTGACGTCCGAACGCAACAGGGCACGCACGAATGCCATCGGCTTGCGCCGCGATCCCCAGCCCCCGATGCCGATCGTCATTCCGTTGCGCAATTCGGCGACACACTCATCGAGCGTGGTGCGCTTGTCGGTCACGCCTTCTTGCCCTTCGCCGTACCGGCGAACGCGTCGCGGTGCTCGTCGGAGACGCCGGCGAGGTTGAGCTCGAACGTGAAGCCCTGCTCCATCCGGTAGCTGGAGTTGACACGTTGCAGGTCAATGAAATTGAGTGCCTCTTTGGCCGCGCGGATCACCCGGGTGTCCTTGGCCGCGATGTTGCGTGCCACCGTGAGAGCCGCCTCGTCGAGTTGGTCGCGCGAAACCACCTCGTGCACCGACCCGAAGTGGTGCAGCGTTGCGGCGTCGACCGTGGCTGCGGTGAAGAACAGCCGCCGCATCATGTGTTGCGGCACAAGGCGAGACAAGTGGGTGGCGGCGCCGAGCGCACCGCGCTCTACCTCGGGCAGTCCGAACGTGGCGTCCTCCGAGGCGACGATCACGTCGGAGTTGCCTACCAGGCCGATGCCTCCGCCGACACAGAAACCGTTCACAGCCGCGACTACCGGCACCGCGCATTCGTACACGGCGCGGAATGCCGCGAAGCAGCCGCGGTTGGCGTCGATCAGCGCGGTGAAGCCCTCGGTGTTCTGCATCTCCTTGATGTCGACGCCGGCGTTGAACCCGCGCCCTTCCGCGCGCAGGATCACGACGTGGGTGTCGAGGTTCGCGCCTGCCGAGGTGATCGCGTCGGCGAGTTCGAACCACCCCTGGGACGGGATCGCGTTGACAGGTGGATAGTCGACCGTGACGCTAACGATGCCCGGCTCGACGGTGGCGGACGTAATGGTCATGGGAGTCTTCCTGGGGTCGCTACCTAAGCAAGCACTTGCTTGGTAAGCTAGCACAGTGATCGACGGCGGCGAAGCCCTTCCCCTTGATTTCGGCCTCGCCGGCAGGGTCGTGCTCGTCACCGGGGGAGTGCGCGGGGTTGGCGCCGGCATCAGCGCCGTGTTCGCTCGTCAAGGCGCGACCGTGGTGACCTGCGCCCGACGGCCGGTCGACGGCCTGCCCTACGAGTTCCACAGCTGCGACGTGCGCGACGCGGATGCAGTGGCTGAACTGTTGGCGACGATCGTCGAGAAGCATGGCCGTCTCGACGTGCTGGTCAACAATGCCGGCGGTTCACCATATGCGTTGGCCGCCGACGCGTCTCCGAAGTTCCATGAGAAGATCGTCGCCCTGAATCTGCTTGGCATGCTCCATGTTTCGCAGCAGGCCAACGCCGTGATGCAGAAGCAGGCCGCCGGCGGGTCGATCGTGTCGATCTCCAGCGTGAGCGGACGTCGACCGACGCCGGGCACCGCAGCGTACGGCGCGGCCAAAGCCGGCGTGGAAAGCCTCACGCAGACACTGGCCGTGGAGTGGGCGCCAAAGGTGCGCGTCAACGCGCTCGCGGTCGGCATGGTGGAGACCGAACAGGTGGAACTGTTCTACGGCGACGCGGAGTCGCAAGCGGCGGTTGCGGGCACGGTACCGTTGGGCCGGTTGGCCAAGCCTGCCGAGATTGGCTGGGCCGCAGCATTTCTCGCGTCTGACGCCGCGTCATACATCAGTGGTACGACGATGGCAGTGCACGGCGGTGGTGAGCCGCCGCCGTATCTTTCGGCTTCGAGCGCGAACAAGTAAGGAGTAGGGCATGGGATTGGTCGACGGCCGGGTTGTCGTGGTGACGGGCGCCGGACGCGGAATCGGGCGCGCGCATGCGCTGGCCTTCGCCGCGGAGGGAGCACGGGTGGTGGTCAATGACATCGGCGTTGGGCTCGACGGCTCCGCGGGAGAAAGCCCGGCCCAACAGGTGGTCGACGAAATCACCGCCGCCGGTGGCGAAGCCGTCGTCAACGGCGATGACGTCGCGGACTGGGCGGGAGCGCAGAACCTCGTCAAGACCGCCGTCGACGCCTTCGGCGGCCTCGACGTGCTCGTCAACAACGCGGGATTCATCCGCGACCGCATGCTGGCCAACACCAGCGAAGAGGAGTGGGACGCGGTGATCCGCGTGCATCTGAAGGGACACTTCGCGCCGCTGCGCCACGCCGCGGAGTACTGGCGAGGCAAGGCGAAGGCCGGCGATACCGTCGACGCGCGGATCATCAACACCAGCTCAGGCGCCGGGCTGCAAGGAAGCGTCGGGCAGGGAAACTACTCGGCGGCGAAGGCGGGGATCGCGGCACTGACGCTCGTCGCGGCAGCCGAGATGGGGCGCTACGGCGTGACGGTCAACGCGATCGCGCCGGCCGCCCGCACGCGGATGACGGAGAAGGTGTTCGCGGAGACGATGGCCAGGCCGGAGGACGGCTTCGACGCGATGGCGCCGGAGAATGTGTCGCCGCTGGTGGTCTGGCTGGGCAGCGCCGAATCAGGTGACGTGACAGGCAAAGTCTTCGAGGTCGAGGGCGGGCTGATCCGCGTCGCCGAGGGGTGGGCGCACGGCCCGCAGGTCGACAAGGGCGCGCGGTGGGAACCCAGCGAACTCGGTCCCGTCGTCGCGGACCTGCTCGCCAAGGCACGCCCGCCGGTGCCGGTGTACGGCGCCTGACCGATTCCGCCGAGCAGACGCAAAAGACCCTTTACGCCCGACGTCTTGGGCACATTTGCGTCTGTGCGCCGGGAGGAGCGAGACTAGGAGGCCGGCTCGCAGATGACGATCGGGATCTTGCGCTCAGTCCAGGACTGGTAATCGTCGAAGTCCGGATACATCTCGACCAGTCGCGGCCACAACGTCGCACGCTCCTCGTCGGTGGCGTCGCGCGCAGTCAGATGAAGCACCTCGTCTTTGATCTGAACCGTCACCTTCGGATCGGCCTTCAGGTTCAGATACCACAACGGGTTGCGTTCTGAGCCGCCCCTGGATGCGACGACGACGACCCTGTTCCCGTCACGCATGTACAGCAGTGGGCTGACGCGTGGCTCACCCGTCTTGCGACCGGTGGTGGTCAACAACGCCACGGGTGCTTTCTTGAACGTTCCGCCGGCCTTGCCCCCGGTCGCTTTGTAGAGCCAGGTGTTGCCGCGGGACATCCACTTGAAGACGAAGTCGGTCACCGGCGAGTTCAAGTTGCGGGGCGCTGGTTTCGGCATGGCGGTCATCCTATGCTCGCGGGGTGGACACCGTTTCCGACACCGACCGCATCGCCGCGGCCGAGGCCTATCTCGATGCGCTTGTGAATCACGACGCCAACGCAGTGCCCTTTGCGGACGACTGCGTCCGCATCGAGAATGGACTCAAGACTGGATTCTCCGGAAATCACTTGCGCCGCAGCGCCAATCGCGGTCCGCAGTTCCGTCTGCTCGGCGCGATCACCGATCGCAGCTTCAGAATCGACGGCGACGAAGTGCATGCGACTTTCACCGTTGTGCTCAAGGTCAAGATCGCCGGCCGCCGCGTCGTCGCGTACACCGACGAGACGTTTCTGATCCCGGCCACCGACGGCAAGATTCACCGCATCCATGCGAGGGTGCGTCCGGCGCTTCGTCGCGAGCAGACGTAAAGTCGCGTCCGGGAGCACCGAGTCGTGCGATCTTGCCTCTGCTCGCCGGGAAGCCCCGCCTAGATCCGCTCGATGATTGTCCCGGTGGACAGCGCGCCACCTGCACACATCGTGATCAACGCGGTGCTCTTGTCGGTGCGCTCGAGTTCATGAAGCGCGGTGGTGATCAGCCGGCTCCCCGTCGAGCCGACGGGATGGCCAAGGGCGATCGCGCCGCCGTTGACGTTCACGCGCGCCATGTCGGCGTTGTGCACCCGCGCCCACGACAGCACCACCGACGCGAACGCCTCGTTGATCTCGACGACGTCGATGTCGCCGATCTTCATGCCGGCCTTCTCCAGCACCTTCGCCGTGGACTGCACCGGCCCGTCGAGGTGGTAATACGGCTCCGCACCCACCAACGCCTGGCTCAAGATCCGCGCCCGCGGCTTAAGGCCGTGCGCCTTGGCCACATCACTATCCATCCACAGCACCGCCGCCGCTCCGTCGGAAATCTGCGACGACGTCCCCGCGGTGTGAATGCCACCCTCGATCACCGGCTTCAACGACGCCAGCCCTTCCAACGTCGTGTCGCGCAGGCCCTGGTCGCGGCTGACGGTCTGCCGCTCGCCAGTGGGCTGACGTTGCTCGTCCAGCACCCGCGCCTCGATCGGGCTGATCTCGCGGTCGAACCGGCCCTCGGCCCATGCCTGCTTGGCCTTGCGCTGCGACTCGAACCCGAACGCGTCGATGTCCTCGCGGGTGATGCCCCGCCGCTTGGCGATCCGCTCCGCGGCGGTGAACTGGTCGGGCATGTCGATGTCCCAGGACTCGGCCCTGATCGCCGCCCGGTTGGGGCCGGCATTGGCGCCTAGGCCGACGCGACTCATCGCCTCCACGCCGCACGCAATGCCGATGTCGATCGCGCCGGTGGCGATCAGCCCGGCGATCAGGTGGTTGGCCTGCTGGCCGCTGCCGCACTGGCAGTCGACGGTCGTGGCGCCGACCTCCTCCGGCAAACCTGCAGTCAGCCATGACACGCGGGTGATGTTGTTGGACTGCTCGGCGAACTGCGTGACGCAGCCGCCGATCAACTGCTCGACATCGCCGGCCTCGATGCCGGCCTTCTCCACGAGTGCCTTCTGAACCGCGCCCAACAGCTCGGTCGCATGCAGGCCAGACAGCCATCCATTCCGCTTACCGATCGGACTGCGGGTGGCTTCGACGATGACAGGGTTACCCATTCCGCCAGGCTAGAACACGTTCCATTAGTCTGACAAGCGACAGCGAATCAGTGCCTTTCGTCTGCGGTGAAGGCATGTTTTACTGGCACTAGAACACGTTGTAATTGAGGAGTTCGCTAATGCCCAGCCCGAACCTGCCGCCCGGATTCGACCCCACCGATCCTGACATCTGCCTCAAGGGCCTGCCGGTCGAGGAGTTCAAGGAGCTGCGCAAGGCCGCGCCGATCTGGTGGTGCGAAACAACCCCGGGCCACGCCGGCGGTTTCAACGACGGCGGCTACTGGGTGATCACCAAGCACCAGGACGTCAAGGAGATCTCCCGGCGCAACGACGTCTTCTCGAGCTACGAAAACTGCGTGATCCCCCGCTTCAACGACGACATCGCCCGCGAGGACATCGAGGTCCAGCGGCACGTGATGCTCAACATGGACCCGCCACACCACACTCGGCTGCGCAGGATCATCTCCCGCGGATTCACGCCGCGCGCTATCGGTCGGCTTCGCGACGAACTCAACGAGCGCGCGCACAACATCGCGAAGACTGCCGCGGCGCAGACCGCGGGCGACTTCGTCGAGCAGGTGTCCTGCGAGTTACCGCTGCAGGCGATCGCGGGGCTGTTGGGGGTGCCGCAAGAGGACCGCATGGAACTTTTTCGCTGGTCCAACGAGATGACCGGCAACGACGACCCGGAGTACGCGGACATCGATCCGAAGTTGTCCTCGACCGAGTTGATCATGTACGCCATGAAAATGGCCGAGGAGAAGGCCAAGAACCCGGGCGACGACATCGTCACCACCCTGATCAATGCCGACATCGAGGGTGAAAAGCTCTCCGACGACGAGTTCGGGTTCTTCGTCGTGATGCTGGCCGTCGCGGGCAACGAGACCACCCGCAACTCGATTACCCACGGCATGATCGCGTTCGCCGACAACCCCGACCAGTGGGAGCTGTACAAGAGGGAGCGGCCCGAGACCGCCGCCGACGAGATCGTCCGCTGGGCAACACCGGTCACCTGTTTCCAGCGCACCGCGCTCGAGGACTACGAACTGTCCGGCGTGACGATCAAGAAGGGCCAGCGGGTGGTGATGTTCTACCGCTCGGCCAACTTCGACGAAGAGGTCTTCGACGACCCGTTTACGTTCGACATCCTGCGTAACCCCAATCCTCACGTCGGCTTCGGCGGTACCGGCGAGCACTACTGCATCGGCGCGAACCTCGCGAAGATGACGATCGATTTGATCTTCAACGCGGTCGCCGACCACATGCCCGACCTGACGCCGATTTCGGAGCCGGAGCGGTTGCGCTCGGGATGGCTCAACGGCATCAAGCACTGGCAGGTGGACTACACGGGCAAGTGCCCGGCGGCGGGCGATAGCCCCAGCCCGGTAGCGCAGTAATGGATTTCAGCCTCGAGCCTGAACAGCAGGCGGTCTGTGACGTCGTCGCCTCGGTGCTGGAACGCGAGAACATCTGGGACGCATTGGTTTCCGGAGGCGTGACGGCTTTGGCGGTGCCCGAACGCCTGGGTGGCGACGGCGTCGGTCTCGCCGAGGTTGCAACCGCGCTGACCGAAATGGGCCGGCACGGCACCGTCAGTCCCGCGCTGGCGACGCTCGGATTCGGCGTGGTGCCTCTGCTGGACCTCGCCGGGGACGCGGAGCAAGACCGCTACCTGGCCGGCGTTGCGAAAGGTGCAGTGCTCTCGGCCGCCCTGAATGAACCCGGCTCGGCGCTGCCCGACCGGCCGGCGACCAGATTCGCCGACGGACGGCTGAGCGGCACCAAGATCGGTGTGCCGTACGCCGCGCAAGCGGAGTGGTTGATCGTCACCGCGGACAATGCGGTCGTCGTGGTGTCACCCAACGCCGATGGCGTCGAGCTGGTGAATACGCCGACCTCCAACGGCAGCGACGAGTACGTCGTCACGTTCTCCGACGCCACGGTGGACCGGGTGCTCGACAGCGCCACCCCGCACCGGGTCAACCAGCTTGCGCTGGCGATGATCGGCGCGTACGCCGCCGGCCTGGTCGCCGGCGCGCTGCGGCTGACCGCCGACTACGTCGGCAACCGCCGGCAGTTCGGAAAGCCGCTCTCGACGTTCCAGACCGTCGCGGCCCAGCTCGCCGAGGTCTACATCGCCTCGCGCACAATCACTTTGGCGTCGTCGGCGGTGACCTGGCGGTTGGCGCAGGGCCGGGACGCCGAGGACGACCTCGCCGTGCTCGGGTACTGGCTGACGTCACAGGCGCCGCCTGTCATGCAGATCTGCCACCATCTACACGGCGGCATGGGAATGGACATCACGTACCCGATGCCTCGCTACTACTCGACGATCAAGGACCTGACCAGGCTGCTGGGCGGGCCGTCGCACCGTCTCGATCTGGTGGGAGCGCAATGTTCATCGACCTGACCCCGGAGCAGCGCCAGCTGCAAGCCGAACTGCGGCAGTACTTTTCGAATCTGATCTCGCCCGAAGAGCGTCAGGAGATGGAGGGCGACCGGCACGGTAAGGCCTACCGTGCGGTAATCCGGCGGATGGGCCGCGACGGCAAGCTGGGGGTCGGATGGCCCAAGGAGTTCGGTGGCCTGGGGTTCGGGCCGATCGAGCAGCAGATCTTCGTCAACGAGGCGCAGCGCGCCGACGTGCCGCTGCCCGCGGTGACGCTGCAGACCGTCGGACCGACTCTTCAGGCCTACGGCAGCGAGGAACAGAAGAAGAAGTTCTTGCCCGCAATCCTGGCCGGCGAGGTGCACTTCGCCATCGGCTACACCGAGCCGGAGGCGGGCACCGACCTGGCGTCGTTGCGCACCACCGCGGTTCGGGCAGGCGACGAATACATCGTCAACGGGCAGAAGATCTTCACCACCGGCGGCCACGACGCCGACTACATCTGGCTGGCATGCCGGACCGACCCGGATGCCGTGAAGCACAAGGGCATTTCGATCCTGATCGTCGACACCAAAGATCCGGGCTACTCCTGGACGCCGATCATCCTGTCCGACGGCGCTCATCACACCAACGCCACTTACTACAACGACGTGCGCGTACCGGTCGACATGCTGGTGGGTGAGGAGAACAACGGCTGGCGGTTGATCACCACGCAGCTGAACAACGAGCGCGTGATGCTCGGCCCGGCGGGCAAGTTCGCGGGCATCTACGATCGCGTGCACGCCTGGGCGTCGAAGCCCGGCGATGACGGGGTCACGCCGATCGACCACGACGACGTGAAGCGCGCGCTCGGTGAGATCCAGTCGGTGTGGCGGATCAACGAGTTGCTGAACTGGCAGGTTGCCGCGGCCGGGGAGACCATCGACGTCGCCGATGCGGCGGCCACGAAAGTGTTTGCCACCGAACGGATCCAGCAGATCGGCCGCCTGGCCGAGGAGATCGTCGGCAAGTACGGCAATCCGGCGGAACCGGATACCGCCGATCTGCTGTACTGGCTGGATCAGCAGACCAAGCGCAACTTGGTGATCACGTTCGGCGGAGGCGTCAACGAGGTGATGAGGGAGATGATCGCGGCTTCGGGGCTCAAGGTGCCGAGGGTGCCGCGGTGATGCGCATCGAGGACATCCAGAAGGCGGCCGAGCGGGTCAAGGCCGAAGGCAAGAGCAAACCGCGGAAAGGCCGTCATCCGGTCAACCAGCCGATGATCGACCACTGGCTCGACGCGATGGGCGACAAGAACCCCATCTACGTCGACGATGACGCCGCGCGTGCGGCCGGTCACCCCGGGATCGTCGCGCCCCCGGCCATGATTCAGGTGTGGACGATGGGCGGCCTCGGGAGCGGCCGCGCGGCTGACGATCCGCTGACGAAGATTCTCCAATTGTTCGACGACGCCGGATACATCGGCGTGGTCGCGACGAACTGCGAACAGACCTACCACCGGTATCTGAGGCCCGGTGAGGAGGTCAGCGTCCTGGCCGAGCTCACCGATGTCGTGGGTCCCAAGCAGACCGCGCTAGGTGAGGGCTTCTTCATCACCCAGAAGATCACATGGCAGGTCGGCGACGAGGACGTTGCCGAAATGATGTGGCGCATCATGAAATTCAGGCCGAAGGAGGCGGAGCAGTCGGCGTCTGCGGTGCCCGAGGACCTCGACGCCGACGCGATGATGCGCCCCGCGTCGTCGCGCGACACCAAGTTCTTCTGGGACGGCGTCAACGCCCACGAGTTGCGCATCCAGAAGCGGCCCGACGGCAGCCTGCAGCATCCGCCGGTGCCCGCGATCTGGCAGGACAAAGAGGCTCCCATCGACTATGTCGTGGCAAGCGGCAAGGGCACGGTGTTCAGCTTTGTCGTGCATCACGCGCCCAAGGTCCCCGGCCGGTCGCTGCCGTTCGTGATTGCGCTCGTCGAGCTCGAGGAAGGTGTTCGGATGCTCGGCGAGCTCCGCAACGTCGACCCCTCCAAGGTGGAGATCGGAATGCCGGTCCGCGCAACGTATATCGACTTCCCGGCCAACGATGCTGGGCCGGCGTGGACACTGTACGCGTGGGAGCCCGGCGAGGGGGCCCGGGTATGAGTGCTCCGTCGATTTCGGTCGGCACGAAGCTGCCGGAACTGTCGCTCTACGGTGACCCGACGTTCATCGTGTCGACGGCGATCGCCACGCGCGATTACCAGGACGTGCATCACGACCGGGACAAGGCGCAGGCCAAGGGATCGAAGGACATCTTCGTCAACATCCTGACCGACACGGGCCTGGTGCAGCGCTACATCACCGACTGGGCCGGCCCGAACGCGGTGATCAAGTCGATCGGACTGCGTCTCGGCGTGCCCTGGTACGCCTACGACACTGTCACGTTCCGAGGCGAGGTGACGGCGGTCGAGGACGGGCTCATCACACTGAAAGTCGTTGGCAGCAACAGTCTCGGCGACCACGTCATCGCGAACGCGACGGTTACGATGGGTGACGCCTGATGCCCGGCGAGCTCTCGGGCAAGGCCGCGATCGTCGGCATCGGCGCCACCGACTTCTCGAAGAACTCGGGCCGCAGCGAGCTTCGCCTCGCGGCCGAGGCTGTGCTCGACGCACTCGACGACGCGGGACTGACCCCTGCGGACGTCGACGGCATGGCCACGTTCACGATGGACTCCAACACCGAGGTCGCGATCGCGCGGGCCACCGGGATGGGGGACTTAACGTTCTTCTCGAAGATTCACCACGGTGGCGGCGCCGCGTGCGCAACGATCCAGCAGGCGGCGATCGCCGTCGCAACCGGAGTCGCGGAATGCGTTGTGGCGTACCGGGCTTTCAACGAGCGTTCGGGAGTGCGGTTCGGGCAGGTGCAGACCCGGCTCGTAGAGAACGCCGACTCGACCGGCGTCGACAACTCGTTCTCCTACCCGCACGGTCTGTCGACGCCGGCGGCGCAGGTGGCGATGATCGCCAAGCGGTATATGCACCTTTCGGGCGCGACGAGCCGAGACTTCGGCGCGGTCTCGGTCGCCGACCGCAAGCATGCGGCGAACAACCCGCAGGCGTACTTCTACGGCAAGCCGATCACCATTGAGGACCACCAGAATTCGCGGTGGATCGCCGAGCCGCTGCGGCTGCTGGACTGCTGCCAGGAGACCGATGGCGCCGTCGCGCTCGTCGTCACCTCCGTCGAGCGGGCCAACGACCTCAAGCATCGCCCTGCCGTCATCGAGGCGGCGGCGCAGGGCTCCGGCCCCAACCAGTATTCGATGGTGAGCTACTACCGGCCCGAGTTGGACGGGCTGCCGGAGATGGGATTGGTGGGCCGGCAGCTGTGGGCGCAGTCCGGCCTGACGCCGACGGACATCCAGACAGCGGTCCTCTACGACCACTTCACGCCGTTCACGCTGATTCAACTGGAGGAGTTGGGATTCTGCGGCTGGGGTGAGGCGAAGGACTTCATCGCCGACGGCGCGATCGAGCTCGGCGGCCGGCTGCCGATCAACACGCACGGCGGCCAGCTCGGCGAGGCCTACATCCACGGCATGAACGGCATGGCTGAAGGTGTGCGGCAATTGCGCGGCACGTCTGTCAACCAAGTGCCCGACGTGGAGCACGTCCTCGTCACCGCGGGAACCGGTGTGCCGACGTCCGGTCTGATTCTCGGCTAGCCCCACTCCGCGAGCAGACGCAAAAGGCCCCATTTCGAGGCGGAATTTGGGGGCTTTTGCGTCTGCTCGCGCGCTAAGTCGGGATCAGCTCGACGCCCGACAGCACGGGTTCCTCGTCGCGGGTCGGCGCGGTGACCACCGCGACGAAGCGGTCGTCGTCTTCCCAGACGCGGGCCCGTAGCATCTCGCCCGGGTAGACGACGCCGGCGAAGCGGGCGCCGTAGGTGCGGACCCGGCTGACATCGCTTTCCAGGCACGCATCGACGATCGCCTTGCACGCGATGCCGTAGGTGCACAATCCGTGCAAGATCGGCCGCGGAAACCCAGCTGCGGCAGCGAATTCCGGGTCAGAGTGCAGTGGATTGCGGTCACCGCACAGGCGATACAGCAGCGCCTGCTGCGGCAGCGTGGGCAGCGGAATCTCGTGGTCGCACGGACGATCCGGCGGCGCCGACGAGGTCGACGGGCCGCGTTCTCCGCCGAATCCACCCTCGCCGCGGGCGAAGATCGACCGCGTCGTAGTCCACAGCGGTGTGCCGTCGAGACTGGTCACCGACGACTCGGTGAGGATCACCGCGGCCTTCCCCTTGTCCCAGATGTCGACGACGCGGCTGGTGGCGCGAGCGCTTCCGGACGCCGGGATCGGGCCCGCTACAGTCACGGACTCCGCACCATGCAGGATCTTGGCGAGCTCGATGTCGATTCCCGGGAACGGAACTGTCGGCGGCTCGGTCAGGTGAAAGCTCTGCGCCACGTTGCCGAACGTCGGTAGCACTTGCGGGGTGTTATCCACCAGGTAGCTCAACTCGCGGGCGTTCATCGGATCCGAACCGGCGCCCAGCGCAAGGTGATACAGCTGAATGTCACTGCTGGTCCAGCTGAACTCGCTCGGCGGCAGCTCTGCGCCGATCGCGACGGACGGATCGATGGGCATCTCAGTCCTTTCCGGCCAGATGCAACGCGGCCAGGTATCCGAATGCCATGGCCGGGCCGATGGTGCCGCCCGGGCCGGGGTAGGTGTGCCCCATCACCGGCGCGCTGACGTTACCGGCTGCATAGAGGCCCTCGATGATGCTGCCGTCGTCGCGCAGTGCTCGGCCATGCACGTCGGTGCGGATGCCGCCCTTCGTACCGAGATCGCCGGGCACCATTTTCGCCGCATAGTAAGGGGGATGGCTGATCACACCCAAATTCGGATTGGGCTTGTTGGTGGGATCGCCGTAGTAGCGGTCGTATGCGCTCTCGCCCCGGTGATAGTCCTCGTCGATCCCGGAGGTTGCGAACTCGTTGAACCGCTCCACCGTCGCCTTCAGCGTGTCGGCCGGCAACCCGGCCTTCTCCGCCAGCTCCTCGAGCGTGTCGGCCATCATGATCACGCCCGAGTCGAGCCATTTGCGCGGAATGCGTTGTCCCGGGTTCAATCCCGCGAAAATGTAGCGGTCGCGGTACTGCTGGTCGAACACGAGCCAGGCCGGCACGTTCTCGCCCGGGCCGGGGCCCTGGCCCCACTGGCCGCCGTACATGTGATGACACGCCTCGACATAGGGCATCGACTCGTTCATGAACCGCTTGCCGGACATGTTGACGATGATCGACCCGGGCGAGTTGCGTTCCGACAGCGCGAACCACGGCGCACCGACCAGCGGGACCGTCGGCCCCCACCAGGCGTCCTCCATTAGATCCAAAGCTGCCCCGAGCTTCTCGGCAGCCAAGATTCCGTCGCCGGTGTTCGCCTTAGCCCCGACCGTCCAGTCAGTGGTGATCGGCGCACGCTGGTACTTCACCCGCATCTGCTCGTTGTGCTCGAAGCCGCCGCAGCCCAGGATCACCCCGCGGCGTGCCCGAATCAACTGCGGCTCAGCAGTTTCCGGGCCCGTCGTGTCGCGGACGTACACGCCCCGCACCACACCGTCCTCGATGTACAAATCGGTCAGCGCGGTGTTGAGCAGCACGGGCACGCCCGCCTTGCGCAGCCCGATCCGCAGCGGCGCGATCAACGCGCGGCCCATGCCGACCAGGTTCTTGCCGGTCGCCTTCGCCCACATGGTTCGTGCGCCCACCTTCAGGCTGCGCAGCACGCCGCGAGGATGGCGCTTGAGCATGTTCAGCCGCACGTAATCCTGTTGCATGACAACGACATTCAGTGGCACTTTGCCGTACGGCGGTTCGAGGCCGGACTCGTCGGGTCCCAGCTTGCGCGCGTCGAACGGCTTCGGTTCGATCGAGCGCCCGCCCGGGCGCCCGCCCGGGGCCTCGGGGTAGTAGTCGGAATAACCGGGCACCCAGCACATCTTCAGCGGGGTGTGCTTCAGCACGAACGACAACATCTCGGGCGCCCGGTCGAGGTAGGCGTCGATGCGCTCGGGTTCCACGATGTCACCGATGATCCCGTGCAGGTACGTGCGCGCAGCCGCGGGCGTGTCGGTGACCCCGTCATGCTTGAGGACCTCATTGTTCGGGATCCACACGCCTCCGCCGGATCGGGCGGTCGAGCCGCCGTAGTGCGGCGCCTTCTCGATCACCACCGTCGACAAGCATTCGTGGGCGGTGGTGAGGGCGGCTACCATGCCCGCAGCGCCGCTGCCCACGACGACGACGTCGTACTCGCGTCCAGTCATACTAGAACACGTTATAGAATTGGCCGGGCCGGGCGCCACCGACCCCGCCGGATCGAACAGAGGGGCGATCACCAGATGCTCAGCGTCCAAAGGCGTGACGAACTTGCTGCGGAGCTCGCCGAAGCCGAGCGCAGCAGAGTTCCCATCGCCCCCCTCACCGACGGAAACCCCACGATAGACGTGGTCGACGCCTATGAGATCCAGCTGATCAACATCCACCAGCGCGTCGCCGAGGGCGCCCGGGTGGTGGGCCACAAGGTGGGCCTGTCGAGCAAAGCGATGCAGCAGATGATGGGTGTCGACGAACCCGACTACGGCCATTTGCTTGACGAGATGGAAGTCTTCGAAGACAAGCCCGTCAAGGCCGGCCGCTACCTCTATCCCCGGGTGGAGGTGGAGGTCGGCTTCATCCTCGCCGAGGACCTCCCCGGCGCCGACTGCACCGAGGACGACGTGATCGCGGCGACCGCCGCGTACGCCCCGGCGATCGAGCTGATCGACACCCGCATCACCGACTGGAAGATCAAGCTTTGCGACACCATCGCCGACAACGCGTCCTCGGCCGGGTTCGTGCTCGGGCCCGAACGGGTGAAGCCGGCGGACATCGACATCAAGAACATCGACGCAGTGCTCACCCGCAACGGAGAAGTGGTGGCCAAGGGCCGCAGCGACGCCGTGCTCGGCGATCCGGTGACCGCAGTGGCGTGGCTGGCCCGCAAGGTGGAGAGTTTTGGTGTGCGGCTACGCAGGGGCGACATCGTGTTGCCGGGTTCGTGCACGCGCGCGATCGACGCCCGGCCCGGTGACCGGTTCCTTGCCGAGTTCGACGGACTCGGGTCCGTGCGGTTGACTTTCGAATAGGAGTGTTCATGCCCGACAAGGCCAGCGTCGCGATCGTCGGCTCCGGCAACATCAGCACCGACCTGCTATACAAGCTGCTGCGGTCGGAGTGGCTGGAGCCCCGCTGGATGATCGGTATCGATCCGGACAGCGAAGGCCTCAAACGCGCACGCGAACTCGGGTTGGACACGAGTCATGAGGGTGTCGACTGGCTCTTCAACCTCAACCACAAGCCGGATCTGCTGTTCGAGGCGACATCGGCGTACGTGCACGCCGAAGCTGCGCCGCGCTATGCCGAGGCCGGTATTCGCACCATCGACCTCACCCCCGCGGCGATCGGCCCCGCGGTGATCCCGCCCGCCAATCTGCGTGAACATCTGCACGCCCCGAACGTCAACATGATCACCTGTGGCGGTCAGGCGACGATCCCCATCGTCTACGCGGTGTCCCGCGTTGTCGACGTGCCGTATGCCGAGATCGTCGCGTCGGTCGCGTCGGTTTCCGCAGGACCAGGCACCCGCGCGAACATCGACGAGTTCACCAAGACCACCAAGCGGGGGGTCGAGACCATCGGCGGCGCGCAGCGCGGCAAGGCGATCATCATCCTCAACCCCGCCGAGCCGCCAATGATCATGCGCGACACCATCTTCTGCGCGATCCCCGAAGACGCCGACACCGACGCGATCGCGCGGTCAATCCACGACGTCGTCGCCGAGGTCCAGACATATGTGCCCGGCTACCGCTTGCTCAACGAGCCGCAGTTCGACCCTCCATCGCTGAACTCGGGCGGCCAAGCACTCGTCACGACCTTCGTCGAGGTGGAAGGCGCCGGCGACTTCCTGCCGCCCTATGCGGGCAATCTCGACATCATGACCGCTGCGGCGACCAAGGTCGGCGAGGAGATCGCCAAGGAACTACTGTCCGCGAAGGCGGGAGGCCAGGCATGAGCACCGACATCTTCTTCAACGACATCTGGGACGTGCGGATCACCGACACGTCGCTGCGCGACGGTTCGCACCACAAGCGTCATCAGTTCACGAAGGACGAAGTGCATGCGATCGTCGCGGCACTCGATGCTGCCGGCGTTCCGGTGATCGAGGTGACCCACGGCGACGGGCTCGGCGGGTCGTCGTTCAACTACGGGTTCTCCAAGACACCCGAGCAAGAGCTGATCAAGCTCGCGGCCGACACCGCCAAGGAGGCCAAGATCGCCTTCCTGATGCTGCCGGGCGTGGGCACCAAGGAAGACATCATCGAGGCACAGGGCAACGGCGGGTCGATCTGCCGCATCGCCACGCACTGCACCGAGGCCGACGTGTCGATCCAGCACTTCGGCCTGGCCCGTGACCGAGGTCTGGAGACCGTCGGCTTCCTCATGATGAGCCACACCATCCCGCCCGAGGCACTGGCGAAGCAGGCCCGGATCATGGCCGACGCCGGCTGCCAGTGCGTCTACGTCGTCGACTCCGCCGGGGCGCTGGTTCTAGAAGGTGTCCGCGACCGCGTCGCCGCACTGGTCGCCGAACTGGGTGACGAGGCGCAGGTCGGTTTTCACGGCCACGAAAACCTCGGGCTCGGTGTGGCGAACTCCGTCGAGGCGGTGCGGGCCGGCGCCAAGCAGATCGACGGCAGCTGCCGCCGCTTCGGCGCCGGCGCCGGCAACGCGCCGGTCGAAGCGCTGATCGGGGTGTTCGACAAGATCGGCGTCAAGACCGGCATCGACTTCTTCGACATCGCCGACGCGGCAGAAGAAGTCGTCGCACCGGCCATGCCCGCCGAGTGCCTGCT
>JBLNEK010000206.1:0-3735 GCA_050262635.1 Candidatus Sericytochromatia bacterium
GGAACCGGGTCAGCAGTTCGGGCGTCTTCTCCCCCACGATCAACGTGTCCTCGATGCGCACACCTCCGCGGTCGGGAAGGTACACGCCAGGCTCCACGGTCACTGTGCATCCGGCCCGCAACGTTGCCGTCGACGCGGCGCTGATGCCGGGCGCCTCGTGGATCTGCAGTCCTACGCCGTGACCGAGCCCGTGCCCGAAGTTCTCGGCGTAGCCGGCATCTGCGATCACGGTGCGCGCCGCCGCGTCGACCTCGCTGCATGCTTTGCCCGCAGCTAGCGCCTCCCGGCCGGCACGCTGCGCGGCCGACACCAGCTCGTAGAGCTCAAGCTGCCACTGCGCGGCTTGGCCCAGCACGAACGTCCTCGTCATGTCGGAGTGATACCCGGCGATCAGCGCGCCGAAGTCAATCTTGACGAAGTCTCCCGTCGCCAGGGCCGCGTCGGTCGGCCGGTGGTGGGGAATCGCCGAGTTGGCGCCCGTCGCGACGATGGTCTCGAAGGACACCCCGTCGGCGCCGTGGTCGAGCATCAGCGCCTCGAGGTCGCGGGCCACGCCCCGCTCCGTGCGTCCCGGCCGCAAACCGCCGCGTTCGATCAGGTCGGCCAGCGCGGCATCGGCGGCCTCGCACGCCAGCCGCAGCAGTGCCTTCTCGCCGTCGTCCTTCACCTCTCGTAGCTCCTCGACGATGCCCGGCGCCCGCATCAACTGCACGTCGCCGGCGGCGCGCGCCAACTGGTCGTAGCCGTCGACGGTGACGACGTTGCTCTCGAAGCCCAGCCGTTTGACGCCCGCGTCGCCGGCGAGTCGGGCCAGAGGCGGGCCGCACGCCCGCTCGATCTCCAGCAGCACCCCGGCCGCCTGGTGCGCGGCTTGGGTGGCGTAGCGGGCGTCGGTGGCCAACGCTGTGCGCGCGTCGTCGTCGGCGAACACCAGCAACGCGGCGTTGGACCCGGTGAACCCGCACAGATAACGGACATTGACCAGGTCGGTGACCAGCAACGCGTCTAGTTCGCGGCTCGCAAGCTGCCGACACAGGTTGACGCGGCGCGCAGAATATGTCACAGCACTTGACGCTACCCGTTAGGCTTTCCGCCCATGAGGTCATGGTTGCTGCGCGGACTGATCTTCGCGTTCCTGATGGTCGTCCTGCGCGTCATCCAGGGCGTGATGATCAACACCTGGGAAACCCAAGCCCAGGTGATCAGCTTCTCGCTGGTGGGTATCTACGCGATCCTCGTCCTGATCTGGGGCTTCGTCGACGGCCGCAGGGACGCCAACAGGGAGCCAGACCCAGACCGCCGCGCCGATCTCGCGATGACGTGGTTGCTGGCAGGACTGGTTGCCGGCCTGCTGTCCGGGTTGGTGTGCTGGTTGATATCGCTGTTCTACAAGACGATGTACGTGGCCGCGTTGATGAACGAGGTGACGACGTTCGCGGCGTTCACCGCGCTGCTGGTGTTCGTGATGGCGATGATCGGCGTCGCGGTCGGCCGGTTCCTGGTGGACCGCCGCTACGCCAAAGAAGGCTATCCCGCACGCCGCCGGGAAGGTGCTGACGACGACAATCCCGACACCGACGTGTTCGCCGCGGTGGGCGGCGGCCGAGCCGAGGCGCGGGAGCAAACGCAGGAAGCCGCCTTCCACGAACGGCGGACGCAGGAAGCGCGGTTCGACGAAGGACGGACGGAAGAGATCCGCTACGACGAAGGCGCGACCGAGGAGGCTCCGCTGCACGAGGGCCGGACCCAGGAAGCCCCGCGCCGGGAACAGTAACTACCTCGTCAGGTCTGCGACGTAACGCAAGGCCAGCAGATAACCCTGCACGCCGAGGCCGGCGATCACGCCCGTCGCCACCGCGCTGATGTAGGACTGGTGCCGAAACTCCTCGCGCGCGTAGACGTTCGAGATGTGCACCTCGATCAGCGGTGCGCGCAGTTCGGCGCAGGCGTCGCGCAGCGCCACCGAGGTGTGAGTCAGGCCGCCGGCGTTGAGGATCACCGGCTCGTCGGCGTCGGCGGCGCGGTGGACGAAGTCGATCAGCTCTGCTTCGCTGTCGCTCTGGCGCACAAGCGCTTTGAGCGCGAGCTCGGCCGCGGTCTTCTCGATCAGCGCGACCACCTCGAGGTAGGTGGTGGCACCGTACACGTCCGGCTCCCGCAGCCCCAGCCGGTTGAGGTTCGGGCCGTTCAGCACGTTGACCGTCGTCACTTCTGCTCCACCTTCGCGTACGCGGCCGGCAGCAGCGACGGGTCCGGACCTTCGAGTCGCCCCGGTTTGGCGAGGCCGTCGAGAACCACGAACCGCAGTACCCCGGCGCGAGTCTTCTTGTCGCCGGCCATGATCTCGACCAGTTCCGGCAGCGCGTCGGGGTCGTAGCAGACCGGCAGCCCCAGCGTCGTCAGTATCGACCGGTGCCGGTCGGCGGTCGCGTCGTCGAGCCGACCGGATAGCCGTCCCAGTTCGGCCGCGAAAACGAGCCCCACAGACACCGCGGCGCCGTGCCGCCACCGATACTGCTCACGGCGCTCAATCGCGTGGCCCAAAGTGTGCCCATAGTTGAGGATCTCCCGCAGCTGCGACTCCTTCTCGTCGGCCGCCACGACCTCGGCTTTGACCGCGACGGCGCGGCGAACCAGCTCTCTGAGCACGGCCTGTTCGGGGTCGGTCGCTGCTTGCGGGTCGCGCTCGATGAGGTCGAGGATCGTCGGATCAGCGATGAAGCCGGCCTTCACCACTTCGGCCATGCCGGCAACGATCTCGTTGTGCGGCAACGTCTTCAGCGTCGTCAGATCGACGAGCACCGCCGTCGGCTGGTGGAAGGCGCCGACGAGGTTCTTGCCCGCCTCGGTGTTGATGCCGGTCTTGCCGCCGACCGCAGCGTCCACCATAGCGAGCAGCGTGGTGGGCACATGGATGATCGGCACCCCGCGCAGCCAGGTGGCGGCCGCGAATCCCGCGACATCGGTGGCCGCACCCCCGCCGAGGCTCACCAACGCATCCTTGCGCCCGATTCCGATGCGGCCCAACACTTCCCAGATGAAGCCGACGACGGGTAGGTCCTTGCCGGCCTCGGCGTCCGGGATCTCAATGCGATGAGCATCGATACCGTTGTGCGACAATGTCTTTCGGATGCCTTCGGCGGTGCCGGCGAGCACCGGCTGGTGCAGGATCGCGACCTTGTGGGTGCCCTCGAGCAGCCGGGGCAATTCATCGACCGCCTTCTCCCCGATGATCACGGGGTATGGCGGGTCCACGTTGACGTCGACGGTCACGGGGTCAGTCACGTTGTGTCCGTTCGGCGTTGCGGGCGGCTAGCGCAGCAGGGCTGGGTGGTGCTTGCGGGGCTTCGGCCGGCGTCAGGGAGATCGGCGAGCGCCGCCACATCTGCCGCCGCTTGCGGCGCGACCGGACCGGGTTCGGGTTCTCCAATCGGGTGACGATGTGGCGCACGACGGCGCCGGGATTGCGCCGGTTGGTGTTGACGCGGATCGTCGCCGCGCGACGGTACAGCGGAACCCTGTCGGCCATCAGCGCACGGTACTTGGCGGCCCCGTCGGGACCGGCCAGTAGCGGGCGCACGGTGTTTCCGCTCGTGCGGCGCACCCCCTCGGCCGCGTTGATCTCCAGGTAGATCACCGTCTGCCCGGCCAGCGCGTCGCGCACGCCGGAGGTGGTGATGGCGCCGCCGCCGAGTGCGAGCACGCCGTCGTGCTCGGTGAGCGCGGCCCGCACCA
>JBLNEK010000207.1:0-21393 GCA_050262635.1 Candidatus Sericytochromatia bacterium
TGAGGGTCGGCTCCCGGCGACGCCGGAACAGGCCGCGAAGGCCGCGGCGCCGCGGCTCTTCCTGTGTGACCGCCGTGGCTCGTTCGTCGACCGGCTCGGCTGACGACGGCCGCTGTTCTGCGACCGGCGTGGTCGCGTCGGCCGGCTCCGTGGTACCTGCACGAGCGGCTGGAGCGGTCTCCGCGGTCGTCGTCACCGGCCGTTGCGCATATTGGACGTCCCGCAACGTGCGCACCGACAAGCGGCCCAGTGCGAGGGCCCCGAGGAACACGATCACCACACCGAGGCCCGTGAAGTAGGTGAGATCCAGCGCTGCGAATTTGGCATCGGTAGCCGCCAGCGGCTTGCCGACGTCACCGATCCGTAGCACGTCGGCGAGCGGACGCCCGACGACGAACCAGGCCCCGGCAAGCACGGTGATCCAGCCACCCAGCATCGCGGTGGCGCGGTTGCGCGAGCCCAGCAGCAGCACGCCACCGAGCACCGTCGCCGCGCCGGGCAGCACTTCCAGCCAGCCGCGCGCGGGCAGCCACGCCCACGCCTGATCGGTTCCCCACGCGAAGTCGAAAAGCGGACCGACGAATGGGATGAGCGCTCCCCATGCACCCAACAAAATGAGCAGAAACCCGCTTGTCGCGCCTCGGCTTCGCGGAATCCGCATTCTCGAACCGCGTACCGGAGCACCAGCGGTGTCCACTTTGGTCATGACATTGCCTCCTGCACTGGATGGTGAGTTGTGGATACCCGCTCCACATCGCGGCAACCACGGCCCGGGCCGATTATTGACGCCCGGAAAAGCACGCTATATCCGCAGGATTTCGTAAGATTGCGCCATTCACAGGAGGGCGGTGGATGGCAGGGTTCCCGGTTGATCCCCTGTCCGTGACGCCCGCGTGGCTCACCGAAGTTCTCAATGCTGACGTGCAGGCATGTCGGCTCGAGCAGATCGGCATCGGGGTCGGGCTGCTCGGCCGTCTGTACCGGGCGCATCTCGAAGGCGAAGGCGCGCCGAGGTCGGTGGTGTTGAAGTTTCCGATCCTCGACGCCGAGGCCAGGTCGGCGATCTGCGAGGACCTCGAGTTCTACCTCAGCGAAGTGCGCTTCTACCAGGAGATCGGCCTGGCTGATCCGCTCCCGCCGGCGCGCCCTTACTTCACCGCCTTCGACCCCGACACGCACGACTTCGTGCTCGTTCTCGAGGATCTGGGCCGGCTCCGCGTGACCGACCAAGTCGTGGGCTGCAGCGCCGCGGACGCAGAAATCGTCATCGACGCCATCGCCCGTCACCACGCCTACTGGTGGGACAGCAGCCGCCTGGCCGCACTCTCGTGGTTGAAGGAATACACCACGCCACCTTTCCCGGAGGTGTTTGCGAGCAATGTCAAACTCGCGGTGCCAGGTTTCCTCGAGGGCATCGGCGCCGAGCTCTCACCGGCACTGCGCGCTTTCAGCCAGCGGCTTCCGTCTCTGGTGCCATGGTTCTGCGAGCAGATCACACGTCCGCCACACACCTTTCTGCACGGTGACTTGCGGCTCGAGCAACTGTTCTTCGCCGTCGACGCGGACGACCCGCCGCTGACAGCGCTCGATTGGCAGATCACGTCGAAGGGCCGGGCGGCCTACGACGTTGCCTATTTCCTCAGCCAGAGCCTCACCCCCGAGACCCGGCGCAGTTGCGAAAGCGAACTGATCGAGCGGTATGCCGAGCGACTCGCTGAGCGCGGAGTCGACTATCCACGAGACGAGCTCTGGCGCGACTACCGGCTCACCACGGCGTGGTGCTTCGTCTACCCGGTGGTCGGCGCGGGTCGACTCGCTCCCGCCAACGACCGCCAGGTAGAGCTGCTCCGCACCATGCTCGAACGCGCGTCGGCGGCGATCGAGGACCACGATGCATTGGCGTTGAGGCCCGACTGAGGTGAGCGACCAGGGCTGCATGTGCACCGCCTGCGGCACGACCAACGAACAGGACGCCCGCTTCTGCGAAGGTTGCGGAGCCTCACTCGCCCGGACGTGTGGGAGTTGCGGCGTGGAGGCGAGCGCGACGGCGCGGTTCTGCCGGGCGTGCGGCACCCCGCTCAGCATCTCCGCGGTGCCGGCGCCCGCAGGTGCTCCGGTACGTAAGACCGTGTCCGTGATGTTCGCCGATCTGGCCGGTTCTACCAGTTTCGAGGAACAGGTTGACGCCGAGACGGCCCGCGAGGTCATCGCCGGCTACCACCATCTGCTGCGCTCGACAGCCGACCGGCATCGGGCGGGCGTCACGAAGTACATCGGCGACGGTTTCATGGCCGTCTGGGGCGCGCCCGAGATGGGATCCGACGACGCCGGTCACGCCGTCGACGCCGCGGTCGAACTTCAGGAGCGCTTCGTCGAGTTCGCCGAGCGCGTCGCCGACACGCACGGTGTCGACCTCGCCCTGCGGGTTGCGGTGAACACCGGCGAGGTGGTGGTAGGAGCGGGTGACGCCGACTTGGTCGGCGACGCATTGAATGTCGGCGCGCGCCTCGAGGCTGAGTGCGAGCGCGGCCGCGTGGTCGTCGGCGAGGAAACGTGGCGTGCGACGCGTGGCCGGCACCGGTACGAGTCCCTCGGCCAGGTGCAGGTGAAAGGCCGCAGCGCGCCCGTGGCGGTCTACCAGTGGCTGGGCCCTCAGTCGGAGACTGCCGACCTCGCCGTGTTCGTCGGCAGGGCCGACGAACTGCGCCGGCTGCAGGCCGCACTCGACGACGCGGTCGCCGCACGGGCCGCCAGGTTGGTCACCGTGATCGGCGACCCCGGCGTCGGAAAGAGCCGGCTCGCAACCGAATTCGTCGAGGCGCAGCGCGATGTCCGCATCATCCAAGCCCGATGCGACGCCGAACAGACCGTCGCTCTGGCACCGATCGTCGACGTACTGCGAACCCGTGACCTCGATGCCGACATCTCCGTCGGCGTTCCCGAGCGAAATCGTGTACTGGACGACCTCAGAGGCCTGGCCGAAGGCGTACCCGGTTCGGTCGAGGAAACCTTCTGGGCGCTAAGGCAATTCGTCGAGGCGCTGGCATCCGATGAGCCGCTGCTGCTCATCCTCGACGATCTCCACTGGGCCGACACCCTGCTCCTGGACTTCGTCGAACACTTGGCGGAGTGGGTGCGGGATGTGCCGGTGCTCGTGGTCGCCCTCGCCCGGCCCGAACTGCGTGAGGTCCGGCCAGACCTCGTCGCCGTCAGCCGGTGGGTGTCGCAGGCGGTCCATCTGAGCGGCCTCGACGCCGGCGCCACCGCCGAACTCGCCGCAGGCGTCTTGGGCGCCGCCCGACTGCCCGACGAACTCGTGAGTCGCCTGCCCTCGTCGACCGGAGGAAACCCGCTGTTCGTGCGTGAGCTGGTCGGAATGCTCGTGCACGATCGGGTTCTTGTCCACGAGCCTGTCGGTTGGCGGCTCACGATCGACGTCGATGCCATCGCCATCCCACCGACGATTCAGGCGCTGCTCGCGTCCCGGCTGGAACGGCTCAACGTCGCGGATCGCCGCGTGCTAGAGATCGCGTCGGTGGTCGGCTATGACTTCTCCCTTGCCGCGCTGTCTGCGTTGGAGCAACGTGGCGCGGCGGCCATCAAGTCCTCGCTCGACCGGTTGCGCCGGCTCGAGTTCGCGCAGCCCAGTGGCAGTTACATCGGTGACGAGCCGGTGTGGCGGTTCCATCACGTCCTCATCCGCGACGTCGCCTACCGTCGACTGTTGAAGTCGGACCGGGCGAAACTCCATGAGCGACTGGCGGAGTGGGTGGAGACGGGCGGCCCGAGCGTCGCGTTCGACACTGACGAAATGGTCGCCCGGCATCTGGAAGCCGCGTACAGCTATCGCGTCGAGCTGGGCACCCACGACGAGCACACGGCTGATCTCGCACTGCGCTCGGCGCGCTGCTATCTCGCGTCGGCGCGCCGGGCACTCGACCGCGACGAGCTCGTCTCGGCTGGCACCCAGGCGGCTCGCGGTGCGGCGCTCGCGGCAGCCGCGGATGAAGCGCTGCATGCCGAACTGCTGCTCGTCGGCTGCGAAGCGTTCCTCTCGTGCGGTGACGTCGCATCCGGTGCGCCCCTTGTCGACGATCTCGACCACATCGCCCGAGATGCTTTGGTGCCGTGGGCGACCTGTTACCGCTGCCAGTTGACCGTCTACACCGACCCGGAGCGCTTACCTGAGGTCGACAGCCGTCTGCAGGCCGCCATCGACGAATTCGGCAGACGCGAGGACGCGGCCGGGTTGGCTAAGGCGCACCGGGTGCGGGCCAGCGCGCGAGCTCGCCTCGGCCGCATCGGCGACTGCGAGGTTGACCTCTTCGAGGCGCTCATCGCGGCGCGCAGCGGCGGCGACCACCGGCAGATCACCGCCGCGCTGGCAGCCGCACCCGCTGCGGCGCTGTGGGGACCGAGCCCGGTGCCCAAAGCCGGCGGCCGGTGCCTGGATGTCGTTCGGATGCAGCGGATGACGACGGCGGCGCCGTCTCTCGAGGCCACGTCGTTGCGTTGTCTCGCCGTACTCGAACTGCTGCGCGGTCGACCGGACAAGGCGCGGTCGATGCTCGCCGACGCCCGGCAGGTGGTAGCGGATTTGGGTCTTCGCCACGGCCTGATGGAAACCGAGCTGTTTGCCGGGATCATCGAGTCGATGGTCGGCGATCCTGTCGCGGCCGAACCCCACTTCCGCACCGCCCTGGAAGGATTGGACGCGCTGGGTGTTGGTGCCGACGCCGGTCAGGCCGCCGCGCTTTTGGCACGCTCGGTGCTCGCACAGGGCCGGGTCGACGAAGCCGACCGGTACGCCTCCCAGAGCCAACAGCTTGCCGGACACAATCTGAAGACCGCGATCGCCTGGCGAGCGGTACGTGCTGAAATCCTTGCGGCGCAGGGGCGCTACGAGGACGGCGTCGCAATGGCCCGCGAGGCCGTGGCCGTCGCCGCCGACACCGACCTGGTGCTCGACCACGCCGACGCGTGCCTTGCCCTCGCCCGGGTGATGGTCTCTGCCGGTGACGAGCGGGGCGGTGCGGAGGCCCGGCGTTCGGCCGAATCGCTCTATGCCGCAAAGGATGCCGTGGTGGCGGCAAGGCACACCGAGGGACCTGCTGGGCCAGCTGCATTTCCCGACGATCGCGCGACACCGTCACGGCTGGCCATTTGTAACCGAGCAAGCATCATTGTCGATGCCGGATGGCGGGCAATGCGGGATCACGACCCAGATGGCGTCGTCGCGGTCTACTCGGACACCTTTACCTATGAGGATCACCGGCGACTCAGCGGCGCCCCGATCGAGGACGTCGCTGAACTACGCGCCGCCGGAGTGCGTCTCATCGCTCAGTATCCGAACGTCGAGTGGCGCCCGCTGGCCGTCCGGGGCGATACCCTGGGATTGCTGTGGGCTCGGTTCTGGGACGACGCCGGTAACGAAACGACGTCGTTGGACCTGTTTCAACTCGGCGAGGACGAACTAGCTGAATACCACGGGCGGTTCGACGAGGACGATTTCTGGGGCGCCTATCGAGAACTCGAGAGGCGCTATTACGCCGGCGAAGGCGCGGTGTTTGCGGAGAGCGGCCACGCGGCGAGCGGCTGGATTCAGGCGATCGGCGCGCGCGATCTCGAGGCGGCGCGGAGATTCTCCGCACCCGAATTCCTCTGGCACGCACCGCCGGGCGCGCTGAAGGCCGGTGAGCGGACCATCGACGACATGTTCCAGTGGTTGAGAGAACGTGGGCGTCAGGTGGCGACCCAACTGCACTGGGTTCCTGTCCTGCGCTGGGTTTCACCGACCTGCGCGGTGGGCCTAGGTGAAATCCGAGCCGTCGGCGTGGACGGCGAAGAATACGGGTGGAATTTCGTCTACGTGGGCGAATGCCGCGACGGGCTCCTCGTGTCAGTGCGTGAATTCGGTGTTGACGACGAAGCCTCGGCATTCGCCTACGCTGAATCGCTTGTTGCGCAGCAGCGGCGCCGACTTGCAGTCCGCAACCGCGCCGGCCAGGCAGTCGCGAACATTTACGCCGCAATGAACGCACGCAACGTCGACGCCGCTGCCGAGTGCTATCTGGATGGATACATCTACGACGATCGTCGCCGACTCAGCGGAGATCCGGTCAGGAATCGGCAGCAACTGCGTGCTGCTGCCGAGCGAGCCCTCGCCCAATACGATGAATTTCACCAACAGCCGCTGGCGGTGCGCGGTGAGAGGCTGCAATTGTCCTCGGGCCACTGGTCCGACAGATCCGGCAATGAGACGAAGCAACTGCATGTGATCGAGGTCGACGATAAAGGACTGATCGTCTATGAAGGACGCTTCGATGGGGATGATTTCGAGAGCGCCTACCGCGAGCTCGACCGGCGCTACTATGCGGGCGAGGGCACGCCATACGCCGAATCGGGCGCTACCTGCACGGAGATCGTCATTGCCAACAATCGGGGCGACTTCGAGAAAGTGTTCGGCGAATTCGTTAGCCCGGACTTTCGTTTCGACAGCCGCTCGCACTCGCCGTTTCCGGATCGGTCCGCCGCAGAGCTGCGCGCCACAACCGAAAAGCTCTCTGCCATGGTCGGTTCGGTGCGCATTTGGTACCCGGCTCTGTGCTGGCTCTCACCCAACTGGTTCGTCGCTTGTCAGGAACGCGAGGCTGTCGGATCAGACCAAGAGCGATTCGAATGGACCCGGATATACGTCGGCGAGATTCGTGACGGGCTATGCACATACCTTTGCGATTTCGACGCCGATGACGAGGATGCAGCATTCGCATACGCCGACGAGCGCATGCGGTCGACCTTTAGCCGGCTGCCAGTAACCAATCGGGCGAGCAACGCGGCAGATGCTCTCGTCAATGCGATGAACGCTCACGACGTCGACGCCTCCCTCGACTGGTGCTCCGATGACTATGTGTTCGACGAGCACCGGCGAATTAGCGGGGACCCCATTGAGGGCCGCGCAGGGCTGAAAGCCGCGGTCGAGCGAATCTTCAATCAGTTCAACGGCTTCGAAGGGCGCGCGCTGGCCGTCCGGGGCGAAAGTTTGGCGATGTATTGGAGTCGATGGTCGGATGAGGCCGGCAACAAGTCGGACTACCTCCATGTGTTCGAAGTCGATGACGACGGTCGTGTCGCCTATCAGGCCAGCTTCGACGAGGACGACTTCGTCGCTGCCTATCGCGAACTCGAACGTCGCTACTACGCCGGCGAAGGCGCGCCGTGGGCGCACGGGGGGGGGACATCCGCCGAGTCGATCGTCGCACTCAACCAAAGCGATTTCGACCGGCTATTCAGTGAGCTCAGCAGTCCCGAACTGCGCGTGGAAAACCGGACTCTTTTGGCTTTTCCAGACCGCTCGGCCAGCGCCCTCCGCGAAAGCTTTGGGGAGTTGAACGCGATGACGGCATCAATTCGGACGTGGCTCTCGGCTGTCTGCTGGGTGTCGCCGGTCTGGAGCGTCAGCCGCCTCGATCGGGACGCTGTCGGTCGCGGCGGTGAGCGATACGCGTGGACTCGCCTTCTCGTGGTCGAAATCCGCGACGGCCGACTGGCATCGATGTGCGAATTCGAGCACGACGACGAAGAGGGCGCGTTCGCGTACGCCGAGCAGCGCGCGTCTTAGACTCGGCTCAGCCCGCGGCGCAATCATGCCAGTTACCGTCAGATGCCGGCCGTTGCGCGAAGAACTATTGGGGACGATACGCGTCCGCACGGTGCTCGATGCGGCCGATATAGAGCACCTTGTCGTCGTCGACGGTGCGGAATGTGACGCGGTAGTCGCCGCGGCGCGCCACACGCCAACCTTCGAACTGGAACCGCAGAGGTTTGGACAGCCGGTACGGGTCGGCCGGCAAGGCGGCGGTGATGAATTCTGCGATCGCGGCGGCGATCTTGTGTGGCAGTCGATCGAGCGCCCGGACCGCAGTCGGCGAGAACTGGACAACCCAGCCTTCCTCGCTGCCAGTCACCTCAGCCCATAGCGTTTGCGAATCTCCTCGCCACCGATGGCGTTGCCTGCCGCGTAATCGACATTGGCTTGCGCGAGTTCCGCTGCGACACCCGGGTCTCGCAGCGCGTGCAATGTCTCGTGGAGGGACTCAAGGTCGTCGGCCGACATGATGACCGCAGCGACGCGCCCGTGCCGGGTGATGTGAATGATTTCGTGGGTGGTCTCGGCCTCGTCCACCAGTGCGGAGAGTTTGTCTTTGGCTTCCGTGAGCGGAACGGTCTTCATCGCACAGAGTATAGCTGGAATTATAGCCCTTAGATAGCTGGTTTTCTGGCCGATTCGCAACTGGGTGCGTCCGCTTCAGTCGAAGAGCCCCGGCTGACCCAGACCGCTCGGCGGCGGGATACCCAGGTGCGTCCACGCCGACTGCGTCGCGACGCGTCCGCGTGGAGTGCGCGCGATCATCCCGGCGCGCACCAGGAACGGCTCGCACACCTCCTCGACCGTCGCCGCCTCCTCGCCCACCGCGACTGCGAGCGTCGAAACGCCAACGGGCCCTCCGCCGAAGCTGCGGATCAGCGCCGTCAGCACCGCGCGGTCCAGCCTGTCCAGCCCGAGTTCGTCGACGTCGTAGACCGCCAGCGCCGCCTTGGCAATGTCGCGGGTGATGACGCCGTCGGCCCGCACCTCCGCATAATCACGCACCCGGCGCAGCAGCCGGTTGGCGATGCGCGGTGTACCGCGCGAGCGTCGGGCGATCTCCGCGCCGGCGTCGGCCTGCAGTTCGATGCCGAGGATGCCCGCCGAGCGCCTCAGCACCTGCTCAAGTTCGGGCGGCTCGTAGAAGTCCATGTGCGCGGTGAAGCCGAACCGGTCACGCAGCGGGCCGGTGAGCGCGCCTGAGCGGGTCGTGGCGCCGACGAGCGTGAACGGCGCGACCTCGAGCGGAATCGACGTCGCCCCAGGGCCTTTCCCGACGATGACGTCGACGCGGAAGTCCTCCATCGCCAGGTACAGCATCTCCTCGGCGGTCCGCGCGATCCGGTGGATCTCGTCGATGAACAGCACATCACCCTCGACGAGATTCGACAGCATCGCGGCCAGGTCCCCCGCGCGCTCCAGCGCCGGGCCCGACGTCACGCGCAGCGCGCTGCCCAACTCGTGCGCGATGATCATCGCCAGCGACGTCTTGCCCAGCCCCGGCGGACCCGACAGCAGGATGTGATCCGGTGTGCCACCGCGGTTCTTGGCGCCCGCGATGACCAGCTGCAGCTGCTCGCGCACCCGGGGCTGGCCGATGAATTCGTCCAGTGAGCGCGGCCGCAGGCTGGCGTCGATGTCGCCTTCACCGACGGTGAGCGCCGCCGAGACCTCCCGGTCCTCTTCTTCGGCCGGCTCGAAGCGCGTCATTTCGTCTTGCCCAGCAGCGACAGCGCCGCCCGCAACGCGCTGGAGGTGGTGGTAGCGGCGTCATCCCCGGCGAGCACCGCGTCGGTGGCCTCCTCGGCCTGTTTGGCCGCAAAGCCAAGTCCCACAAGGGCTTCCACCACCGGACTGCGCACCGCGTGGCCGTTGGTGGCCGGTGCTCCCGCGGTGGCGTAAACGGCACCCACCTTGTCGCGCAGTTCGAGCACCATTCGCTCGGCGCTGCGCTTGCCGATGCCGGGCACCCGGGTGAGTGCGGTGATGTCGCCGTCGGCAAGCACCTGGCGCAGCGCCGGCGCCTCGTGCACGGCCAGCGTCGCCATCGCCAGACGCGGGCCCACACCCGAGACCGACAGCAGCGTCTGGAACAGGTCGCGGCTGTCAGCGTCGGCGAAGCCGTACAGCGTCATCGAGTCCTCGCGCACGATCATCGCGGTGACGAGGCGGGCCTCCTCCCCGCGGCGCAAAGTCGCCAGCGTCGACGGCGTCGCGTTGACCCGGTAGCCGACACCGGACGCCTCGATGACGACATGGTCGAGGGACACTTCGAGGACTTCACCGCGAACCGATGCGATCATCTCGCCGCCTTCACCTTGGCTTCGAAGTTCTTGCGCTGCTGGGCAAGCAGCGCTTCGGCTTGCGCCATGCGGGCCAGCGTAGGCGCCCGCCAGCAGTGGCAGATCGCCAGCGCCAGCGCGTCGGCCGCATCTGCCGGCGCCGGTTTCGTCTGCAGCGCAAGGATTTTGGTGACCATCGCCGTCACCTGCGCCTTGCCGGCGCCTCCGCTGCCGGTCACCGCCGCCTTGACCTCGCTGGGCGTGTGGAAGTGCACGTCGATCCCTCGGCGAGCGGCCGCCAGCGCAATCACTCCTCCGGCTTGCGCGGTGCCCATCACCGTCGTCACGTTCTGCTGGGAGAACACCCGCTCGATCGCGATCACGTCCGGCGCATGGGTGTCCATCCAGTGCTCGGCGGCATCGCTGATCGCGAGCAGCCGCAGCGCCAGTGGCATGTCGGTGGGCGTGCGCACGACATCGACGTCAAGGGCGGTCACCTGCCTGCCGCCGGCGCTCTCGATCAGGGAGAGGCCGCAACGGGTCAGCCCCGGGTCGACTCCCATGACGCGCACGCGCGGGCCTCCGTATGTTGCGAACAATTGTTCGAGGGAACCTTAATCGGTTGACCCGACAGAGGCGCGCAGCGACACGCCGCTTACTGCGATGCCGGCGCGGGATACTGCTGCGCCAGCACACCCGCCTCTCGTGCGAAACCGGAGTTTCGCACAGAAAGTGCGAGTACCGACGTGCGAAACCCGAGTTTCGTACACGCGGCGCGGCCACTACTCGTCGAGCTCGGCCATCACCTCGTCGGGGATGTCGGCGTTGGTGTAGACGTCCTGGACGTCGTCGCTGTCCTCCAGCGCGTCGACGAGCTTCATCAGCTTGCGCGCGCCTTCGACATCCAGCGGCACCGTGACCGACGGCTGAAAGCCCGCTTCGGCCGAGTCGTAGTCGATGCCGGCATCCTGCAACGCGGTCCGCACCGCGACCAAATCCGATGGCTCACAGATGACTTCGAATGCGTCGTCGAGGTCATTGACGTCCTCGGCGCCCGCGTCCAGCACGGCCGCGAGTATGTCGTCCTCGGTCAGCCCGTCCTTGTCCAGCGTCACGACGCCCTTGCGGGAGAACAGGTAGGACACCGAACCCGGGTCGGCCATGCTCCCGCCGTTGCGCGTCACCGCGACGCGGACCTCCCCGGCCGCGCGGTTGCGGTTGTCGGTGAGGCACTCGATGAGCACCGCGACACCGCTAGGCCCGTATCCCTCGTAGGTGATGTTCTGCCAGTCGGCGCCGCCGGCTTCCTCGCCGGCTCCGCGCTTGCGGGCCCGCTCGATGTTCTCGTTGGGCACCGAGCTCTTCTTTGCCTTCTGGATCGCGTCGTACAGCGTGGGATTGCCCGCCGGATCACCGCCGCCGACGCGCGCCGCCACTTCGATGTTCTTGATGAGGCGGGCGAACATCTTGCCGCGGCGAGCGTCGACGACGGCTTTCTTGTGCTTGGTCGTGGCCCATTTGGAATGGCCGCTCATGCGAGTACTACCTCTCTTACTGCAAAGTCCGGTCACCGAGTCTACGTGGGCGGTTATGCCGCCTCCGGCGGCGTCAGCGCGACGATCCGGTACGCGACCCCCGCGGGGCCACCCAAGGTGGCCGTGAATGTGGACCTGAATCCATGTGGGGACGCCGGAGGGGTCGTCGGCGAACACTGCGGCGGCGTCGGTGATCGCGCTGGTCTCGCCTGCACCGCACAGCCCGACCGAGATGCTGAGCTTTGCGTCGCCCAACGCCGCCCGCGAATACGGCAGGCTGTCGGGGACGAAGAACACAGCCTGAACATTGGGTGTCCGGATGCCCCTTGGCGCGTTCGCCGGTCGGCGCAGCATCAGACCGGCCACCTCGGGCTTGCCGTCGAACCACGCGGTACCGACGTACTCGGTGCGGCGGGCCTCGCCGCCGCCGGGCAAGCGAACCAGGGTGTCGATGCGCGGCTGCGGCTCAACCTCGATCATGGTCGTCATGGGTTTCAGTCTGAACGGGCCGCAAACCACCGGGCGCGACTACCGCAACCTCAGCCAGCCGCAGCACACGCATCGGAGCGACCTCAACGTGGCCGTGCCGATGCGCGACGGCATCGCGCTGCTGGCGGACGTTTACCGCCCGGACGCCGCGGGCCGGTTCCCCGCGCTGATCGCCGCGTCGCCGTATCCGCGTCAGATACAGGACCTCGGCGCTCCGGCCGGGTTCATCGAGGCCGGCGTCACGAGTTTCTGGGTGGCGCACGGCTACGTCCACGTGATCGCCAACGTGCGCGGCACTTGCGGGTCGGGCGGCGAGTTCGGGTTCTTCGACGCCCAGGAGCGCCGCGACATGCATGACCTGGTCGAGTGGGTGGCCGCGCAGCAGTGGTGCGACGGCAACGTCGGGATGATTGGCATCAGCTACTTCGCGATGACCCAACTCGAAGCCGCCGTCGAGCGCCCGCCGCATCTGAAGGCGATCTTCCCGGTGGCGGTCACCGCCGACCTGTATGAGGGCGGAATGCACCACGGCCTGATGAACGCGTCGTTCATCACGCCGTTCTTGTCGATGATGGGGCTGACTTCCGAACGTAGCGACGGGTTCTGGCGCGGTCCGGCTCTCGGCCTGGCCCGGCGCGTGCTGCACACCCCGCGGTTGCATCGCAAGTTCGCGACGATGAATGGCGAGTCGGCGGTCACGATGATGCGTCAGCTGCTCAAGCTCCCGCACGACCCGCACCCATGGGACGAACTGTGGCTCGACGTGGCGGTCAAGCACCCTCTGCGCGACGAGTGGTGGGAGGAGCGCAATCTCGTTCCGCTGCTGGGCAATATCGATGTTCCGGTCTATCTCGGCTGCGACTGGGAGAACGTACCTCTGCATCTGCCGTCGACGTTCATCGCATGGAACATCCTGCGAGACAAGCCGTTCACGCGGATGGGCATGCTGGGCCGGTTCGGGTTGACATGGCCGTGGGAAAGTCTGCACACGGAGGCGTTGGCGTGGTTCGACCACTGGCTGAAGGGTCGCGAAACCGGGATTCTGGAAGGGCCGCCGATTCGCTATTTCCTTCCCGGCGCTGGGTCGTGGCGCACTGCGGACGACTGGCCGCCGACTGCTCATCATCGGGAGCTGGCATTGCGTACCGACGGAATGCTGGGCGAGGCCGAAGGACGTTCCGGCAGCAGGGAATTCATGGTGCTTGGTAGTGGATTGAACCGAGTCAAGCCGAGTCGGATCGACCCACCGTCGATGCTCACGTGGACTTCTGCGCCGCTGCTGGAGGCGGTCGACGTCGTCGGTGACATCGAACTGCGGCTGGTCGCGTCGGCGACGGCGATCGACACGGCGTGGATCGTGACGCTGTTGGATGTGGCTCCCGATGGGTCGGCGACCCCGGTCACGGCGGGCTGGCTACGGGCCAGCTTGCGTGAGGTCGACGAGGCGGTGAGCCGGCCGGGCGCGCCGGTGCTGCCGTGCCGGGCGCCCCGCGCGGTGCCGATCGGTGAAGACGTGGAGTACCGAATTCCATTAGTGCCCAACGCCCGTCGCTTTGCTGTCGGCCACCGCATCCAGGTGGTGCTGACCAGCGACGACCAGGATCCGGCGACACCGGCGATCCTGAACTTCAGGCACGCCAGCGTTGGCGCCAGCAGCTTGAATACCGTGCGTTCGTCGTCACGGCTGCTGTTACCGGTGCTGTGATTTCGGCGCGCATTTCGACGCTGAGCATAGAAAAGCGCGTCCAAATCGCTATGGCCTGAGCTCAGCAAAACGAGAAAGGGCCATGTCACGGTCGTCGACGTCATACAGCTCGACGTGCGTGACGCGAGCGCCCTCGAACAGCGTCAGCATGAGACATGGAATCTCGACGGCGACACCGTCGGTTGATGTGCCTTTGACAAGAGAGTGGATCACCACGCCTGAGGCCGAGTGTGCCAATATCTCAGGGATTTCCACCGAGAGGTCGGGGATGAGCTCGGCGGTCATTCGGGTCGACGACATGTGATCGGCGATGGTGTCGCCAGCGGACGGGAGCTGTCGGTGGTTGATGTAGGTCGCATCGGCGCTCGCCGTGGCGAGGGCATCCCAGTCGTGGCGGTTAGTAGCCTCAATGAGGCTGTGCAATGAGTCGATCACTTCAGGATGAGCGACCTTCCCGGACGCGATCCATCGCGCGGTGAGTTCCGCCATCGCGCCGTTGATATCGTCGGGATCGAACAGCATTATGGTGCGCCCTCGATTGTCGTCATCGAGTTCCAGAAGCGTCAGGTGCTCAAGCGCGACTGGTCGCGTCGCATCAACCGTTTCGCGATACCTGTCGCGACCCAGCGCGAGGCGATCCCCGCGGATCGCAATGGGTTCTGTCTCTAGCAGCCATTCGCTAGCCGCTTCGAATAGGGCGCGCACCACCTCTGGCCCCATTGGGCCTTCGTCCCGCAACCCTTTGCGCCGGTCCTCATAGCGTGCGTCCGGCGCAGCATCGGCTAGGGCCTTGTCCAGATCACGGCGGTTTATAGCGTCGACGGCCCTCGCCCAGACTCTGGTGGCTGCATTTTCAAGCAGCGGCGCTGGACGATCGAGTTCGTCGAAGCGGACGAGCGCGGCGTCGAGGTCTTCCTCGTCGAACAACTCACAGCGGTTGATGCGGTCGCCTCCGAAGATCAGCATTGCCACCATTCGCCATTCGGCCTCGAAGCCCACTTCCGGGTTGCCATAGGCCACGTGGGTGACGACTGCTCCGCAGTCGCTCAGCCTATGCACGGCCTCGATGTACATCTTGAGGTCCGGGGCGATGTCCCACATCGCGCGGGTGTATGCGCTTAAGTCATCCGCTTCGAATGTCTCCCGGACGCGGTGGTCGATGGTGACCCAATCTGACATCGGCGGTAGCTCATGGCGGTTCATGACGGCGTAGGCCTGTACCACGTACGACCACATGTCGGACTGCGCGGCGGCCTCTCCCGCGAGGTATCGGGCGTCGAGTTCTGCGAAGGCGGCGTCGATGTCGTCGACGTCGAACACAGCGTGTGCGGCGAGCCGGTTTTCGGCATCGATTTCTACGATGCTGAGCGACTCATTGCTAACCTCTCCCGGCGGTAGGCCACGGGCCGAGGAGCGGACACGACTGAGGGCGAGGCGGTTCCCGCGGGTCGCAATCACCGTGGAGGTCAGATTTTCGAATCCAATGTCGGCGACCACTCGCAAGTTGGCGATATGGACGTCACGACCGCGTCGAACACCAGCGTTGACGACACGCCTATGGTCGTGCGAGTTGAAGTCGTCGGCCATCGATTTCGTAATGGCGTTCCAATCTTCATCCGCCAGGAGTGCCCAAATGCGTGCCAGAACCTGGCTCGCGGCATTCTCCAGGTTCCGGACCGGACGATTGAGTTGATCGAACTTCTGCAGCGCTGCGTCTAGGTCTGTCTCCTCGAAGACCTCGCCTCGACTGAAGAGGTCACCTTCGACCGTGAGAATCAGAATCATCCGCCATTCCGCGTCGAACCCCTCCTGCGAGATCCCATACGCCGCCGCGGTGCAAACCGCTCCGAGATCGCTCAGTCGATGTACAACCTCGATGTAGTGTCGTCTGTTCGGTGTGAGGTGCCACGTCGCGCGAAGGTATGCGAACAGATCTCCCGGCGCGAACCCTGTTCCTCGACGGTGATCAGCATTAATGAATTCTGTTGTCGTTCTCGGTAACTCATGCCGATTCAGCGCGGCGAATCCGTCCATGATCACCGACCACGTACGGGCATGGGCGGCGGCCTCTCCGGCGAGGTATCGGGCGTCGAGTTCCGCGAAGGCGGCGTCAATGTCGTCCACGTCGAACACATCAGCTCCCACGATGCGCTCGTCGGAGTCGATCTCGACGACGTCCAAGCTGAGGGTATGAAACGGCTCCCGCCCCCGCTCCCCGGATGCGCAGGTACGACTGAGGACGAGCCGCTCGCCGCGAGCCGCAATGACGTCTGACGTGATTCTCAACCAGACGTCGGCAACGGCGGACAAGTCGCGGATCACAGTGTCCCGGCCCTGACGGAAGCCAACATTCACGACATGACGACGATCCGTGTAGGAGGTGTTCGCGGCCATTATCTCGGTTATGGCAGCCCAGTCGCGCGCAGCGAAGCATGTTCGGTACCGCTCGTAGATTCGACTTGCCGCATTTTCCAGCCGTCGCGTCTGTGATTGCAGTTCGTGGAATCGCGCGAGCGCGATGTCGATGTCGGCCTCGTCGAAAATCTCGCATCGGCTGATTCGGTCGCCTTCGACAGTCACAAGTTGGATCATCCGCCACTCGGCGTCAAAGCCGTCGCGGGAAATACCGCGCGAACAATTTGTGAAGAGGGCCCCGAAACTTCTGAGATGATGCACAGCCTCGATGTAAATGGTGAGATCTGGCGTGACTTCCCAAACGCCGCGGATGAATTCCGTCACGTTGTCTGATGTGAAGGGTGACCCTCGCCGGTGATCGATGTTGACGTAGTCCGCTGTGGGAGGTTCATGCCGGTTGAACGCGGCGTGGGCTCCTGCAATGACCGACCACGTGTGCGCGTTGGGGGCTGCTTCGCCGGCGAGGTACCGGGCGTCGAGCTCGACGAAGGCAGCGTCGACGTCGTCGCCGTCGAAGACGACGACCGCTGCAATTCGATCGTCCGCATTGACCTCGACGACGTGGAGCACCTCATTGTGATAGGCCCCGGGTCTCGTATCTCGGCCCGACAGTCGGCTGCGCAGCAGTGCCAGCCGCTCACCGCGGGTGGCAATTGGCGTGCCCGGGATGTCCGTGACCCCTACGTCAGCAACGGCTCTCATGTCCGCGATGTTGGTGTCTCGGCCGCGCCTGATGCCGGCATTCACGACCCGTCGGCGATCGTCGCTGCAAACGTCGTCGGCCAGCATGTCTGCTATAGCGGCCCAGTCGCGCTCTGCGAAGCACTGGGTGAGGCACTCGTACATTCGGCTTGCCGTGTTTTGCAGGCGCCGCGTTTCGGAGTGCAATTCCTCAAACCGGGCGATCGCCGCGTCGAGGTCTGCCTCGTCGAACCTCTCGCAGTGGCTAATCCGGTCACCTTCGACCATCAGAATGTCGACTCCCCGCCACTCGGCGTCGAAGCCCTGGTGAGACGTCCCGCGACCCACTAGCGTGTAGAGCGCTCCGCGATTACTCAGCCGATGCACGGCCTCGATATGAACGCTGATGTCCGGTGTGTCGTCAAACACAGCACGGATGTATGAGGTCAGATCACCTGACTCGATCCCGGCGACTCGTCGGTGGTCCAGGTTCACCCAGTCGGGCGTTGTCGCGGAGAGCTCGTGTCGGTTGAGTCCTGCGTACACCTGCGTGATGACCGACCACGTGTGTGCGTGGGCGGCGGCTTCGCCAGCGACGTAGCGAGCGTCGAGTTCCGCGAATGCGGCCTCAATATCGTTGGGGTCGAACAGGACATGCGCCGAGAGTCGATGATCGGTATTGATCTCGACGATGTCGACGATCTCGAACGAGTCCGGCCAGTCGCGACTAGAGAATGTGGTGCGAGCGAGGACGAGGCGGTTCCCGCGCGTCGCGATCACGCGCGACGTCAACCTTTCGCCGCCGAGATCGGCGATAGTCCGTATGTTTGCGATTTCGACTTCTCGGCCTCGCATGACGCCGCCGTTCACGACACGACGACGATCCTCTGTCGACATGTCATCGGCGACCAGCCGCTCCATGGCGTCCCAGTCGCGGGCCGCGAAGTGCGCCTGGTAACTCCGGACCACTTGGCTTGCTGCGTTCTCCAGCCGCGTTATCGGCGTGCTGAGCTCTTCGAACCTCGCGCGTGCAGCGTCGAGGTCTGATTCGTCGAAGGTTTCGCACCGGCTGACCATGTCGCCTTCGAAGGTCAATAAGTCGATCACGCGCCATTCGGCGTCGAATCCTTGTCGCGACGTGCCATGGGCTGCCCTCGTGACGACCGCACCACGGTCGTTCAGCCGATGTACTGCCTCGACGTATAAGCTGATGTGCGACGCGAGATCCCATTGAGCGCGCATGTTCTCGAGCATCTCGCCCGGCGCGAAAGCTATCCCACGCCTGTGATCGATGTTCACCCAATCCGGCGTCGTCGAAAACGGCCGGCGCTGGTTCACCGCGGCGTAGCCCGCCCTAATCGCCGACCATGTGTGGACGTACGGAGCCGCCTCGCCGACGAGATATCGCGCGTCGAGTTCGGCTATCGCGGCGTCGAAATCGTCCGGGTCGAAGAGGATCCGTGCCACCATCCGGCCATCGGCGTCGGTTTCGACGACGTCGAGAACATGGGTGCGAAACGCTTCAGGCCGCGGATCCTGGCCTAGTGCTTGAGCACGGCTGAGCGCGAGGCTATCGCCACGAGTAGCGATCACCTCTGACGCGATCTGCTTAGCCCCGACCTCCGCGATTCCGGAGATTTCGCGAAGCATGGCGTCCCGGCCATGCCGAGTGCCGGAGTTCACGACGCGACGACGATCGTCGTAGCAAGCGTTCTCATTGATGATGTCAGCTAGTGCTTCCCAATCGCGATCTGCGAAGCAAGCCTTCTGGGTCTCGTAGGCGCGGGTTGCTGCGTTCTCGAGAGTCTTTGTGGATGAGTGTGATTCGGCAAACCGTGCGATCGCGGCGTCAAGATCTTGCTCGTCGAACATTTCGGCGCGGCTCACGCTGTCACCCTCGACAGTCAACAGGTGAACACCCCGCCATTCAGCATCGAAGCCGTCGTGCGAAGTCGCATGGCTCGCCCACGTGACAACCGCTCCAAGGTCGTCGAGCCGATGCACGATTTCAACGTACATATTGAACCATTGGTAGGCGCTGAAATTTTCGCGCATGTATTCCAAGACTCCGCCGGGCGCGATCGCTACAGTTCGCCTGTGATCGACGTCTACCAAGTCGGATGTGGTCGCCGGCACTTCTCGCCGGTTGACCGCAACCAAGGCCCGTACGATCGCCGACCACGTGCCGGCGCACGGAGCTGCCTCATTTGCGAGATAACGCGCGTCGAGTTCGGCGATGGCCGCGTCGAAATCGTCGGAGTCGAAGAGGATTCGCGCCACGATCCGGCCATCGGCAGCGGTCTCGATGACGTCGAGCACATCGCTGCTGAACGCCTCGGGTCCGCCGTCGCGCCCCAGAGGTCTGCCACGCGTTAAGACCAGGTGGTCGCCACGCGTGGCAATGAAATCCAAGGCGATTGCCTTGGCGCCGACTTCGGTGTAGGCGCGGACGTCGGCGAGAGCCGCGTCGCGGCCTTGTCGCACACCGGCATTGACGACTCGCCGACGATCTTCGGTCGCAATGTTGATGGCAAGCATTTCGGCAAGCGCATCCCAGTCTCGGGCCGCAAAACATGCCTTCACGCGCTCGTATGATCGGCTTGCAGCGTTTTCGGGCCGCGATATTGCCGGGCTGAGCTCGTCAAACCGCGCTAGAGCCGCGGCGATGTCTGTCTCGTCGAACAGCTCGCAGCGGCTGATCACGTCGCCGTCGACCGTCAGAAGGTTGACGTCCTGCCATTCGGCGTCAAGGCCCTCTTGCGAAGTCGCAGAAGAAGAGTGGGTGACGACCGCTCCGAGGTTGTTCAGCCGATGCACAGCCTTGACGTGAATGCGGACCTGGGAAGTGACGTCCCACGTGTCACGGAGGTACGCCTTCATCCCGCCCGCCTCGATCGACACGAGCCGTCGTCGGTCGATATCTACCCAGTCCGGTGTGGTTGCAGGCAGCTCTTGGCGGTTGAGGGCTGCGTAGCCCCGCGTGATAACCAGCCATGTGCGCGCATACGGCGCCGCTTCCCCGGCGAGATAGCGCGCCTCGAGCTCATCGAAGGCAGCGTCCATGTCGTCGGGGTCAAATGCGACAGTTGTCGTGATCCGCTGGTCGGCGTCGATCTCGATGACGCCGAGTATCTCGGTCACGGCAGTCTCGGGCCGGTCACCGGGGCCCGAGAAGCGGGCATGTCCGAGGATGAGGCGTTCCCCCCGGGTCGCAATGATCGTCGACGTCACGTTTGTTAGACCGAGGTCTGCGATAGCCCGAAGATCCGCGACTTCGGCATCTCTGCCACGTCGGACTCCGGCGCCCACCATGCGGCGGCGGTCGTCACTCGTGAAGTTGTCGGTCAGCATGTCCGCAATCGCGTCCCAGTCGCGGGTCGCGAAGTTCGCCCAATACCGTTCGGTTACTCGGCTTGCCGCGTTCTCCAATCGCCTCTGCGGATGCACTTCCTCAAGGCGGGCAAGTGCAGCGTCGAGATCTACCTCGTCGAAAATCTCGCAGCGGTTGACCAATTCACCCTCGACCGTAACAAGAGCGATGAAGCGCCACTCAGCGTCGAGACCTTCGCGAGAGATAGCCCGGGTGGCATGGGTAATGACCGCTCCAAGGTCGTTCAGCTGATGGACGCGCTCGATGTAGATGCTTATGTCCTGCTCGAGGTCCCAGGCGGCACGGACGTACGCAGTCATCTCGCCGGGAGGGACGGCTACCCCCCGCCTGTGGTCGATGTTGACCCAATCGTGCGTCGTTTGAAGGCTTTGCCCGCGGTTGAATGCGCCGTATCCGCTCGCGATGACGGACCAAGTTTGCGCATACGGTGCCGCTTCACCAGCGAGATAGCGCGCTTCGAGCTCCTCGAACGCTGCATCGATGTCGTCGGGATCGAACACTACCCGCGCCACGATCTTCCCGCCGGCTTCGGTTTCGACAATGTCGACAACATCGGTGTGGAAGGCTTCGGGGCGTTGGTCGCCGCCCCACGTTTGGGCACGACTGAGGACGAGGTTCTCGCCACGGGTCGCAATGGTCTCTGTCGTAACGCTTTTGACGCCGATATCCAGAATCCCGGCGATTTCTTCCGTCACAGCAGCTCGGCCCCGCCGCACCCCGGAGTTGACTACCCGACGACGATCGTCGTGACGAACATCCTCAGCGAGGATGGCGGCTAGCGCCTCCCAGTCGCGGGCAGCAAAAGCCGCTTTCTGGTGGTCGTAGGCACGGCTGGCGGTGTTTTCCAACTGCCTTGTATGCGGGCGCAGCTCCTCGAACCGCTTGAGCGCGCCGTCGACGTCGTCTTCTTCGAACACCTCGAGCCGCGGCTCGCCCGGTACGAACAAGAATGTGCGAGCCCACTGAAGTCGATTTCCGTGCGCATCGTTGCCTTCTATGACGAGACTGCCGACGGCCCCGTGCGCATCTAGTGCCTGCACGTTTGTTAGCCGATAGCGGGCATTGGGTACGAGACGCCACAGCTGCTCGGCCGCGCGCCCATACTCCCCTGGCGGGAATGGAACTCGTCGATGATCGATGTACGCGAGTCCTGTCATCATCGGCCCGGGCTCATGCCGGTTCATCTCGCCGGCAATCTCCATTGCGCTCTGCCACACGCGCGCGTACGGCGCCGCCTCTCCGGCAAGGTA
>JBLNEK010000208.1:0-20847 GCA_050262635.1 Candidatus Sericytochromatia bacterium
CAGAACGACTCTCACTTCAGGAATCCTTCGTAGTTGCGCTGCATGAGCTGGCTCTCGATCTGTTTGACCGTATCCAATCCCACGCCGATCATGATCAGAACCGCGGTTCCGCCGAAGGGCAAGTTCTGGACGCCGCCGGTGTTGCCGATCTCGAGGAAGAGGTTGGGCAGCACGGCGATCACGCCGAGGTAGATCGAGCCGGGCAGCGTGATCCGGTTCAGCACATAGCGCAGGTAGTCGGCAGTAGGCCGGCCGGGCCGGATGCCGGGAATGAAGCCACCGAACTTCTTCATCTCGTCGGCCCGCTCGTCGGGGTTGAACGTGATCGACACGTAGAAGTACGTGAAGAACACGATCAGGCCGAAGTAGATGGCGATGTAGACCGGACTGCTGGGGTCGGTGAGGTAATTGCCGACGAACTTGTCCCACCAGCTGTTGCCGCCCACCGGGTTGCCGCTCCTCACCAGCTGGGTGATCAGGTGCGGAATGTAGATCAGCGACGACGCGAAGATGACGGGGATGACGCCGGCCTGGTTGACCTTCAGCGGAAGGTACGTCGAGGTGCCGCCGTACATGCGCCGGCCCACCATGCGCTTGGCGTATTGGACCGGGATCCGGCGCTGGCCCTGCTCGACGAACACGACGCCGATGATGATCACCAGGGCTGCGGCGCAGACCGCGGCGAACGTGAAGCCCCCGCGGGTCTGCAGGATCTGCTGGCCCTCGGCCGGGATGCGAGCGGCAATACCGGCGAAGATCAGCAGCGACATGCCGTTGCCGATGCCCCGCTCGGTGACCAGCTCGCCCATCCACATCACCAGCGCTGCGCCGGCCGTCATCACCAGCACGATCACGATCAGCGTAAAGATCGACTGGTCGGCGATGATCTGGTCGCCGACCGAGCAGCCGCGCAGCAGCCCACCGTTGGCGGCCAGCGCGATGATGCTGGTGGCCTGCAGGATCGCCAGCGCGATCGCCAGGTAGCGGGTGTACTGGGTCATCTTCGACTGACCCGCTTGGCCCTCTTTGCGAAGCTGCTCGAATCGCGGGATCACCACGGTCAGCAGCTGCACGATGATGCTCGCGGTGATGTAAGGCATCACGCCCACCGCGAAGACGGTCAGCTGCAGCAGGGCACCGCCGGAGAACAGGTTGATCAGCGAGTAGATCTGCGCGTTGTCGCCGCCGCTGAGCTCGGTGATGCACTTGTCGACGTTGCCGTAGTTGACACCGGGCGACGGCAGCGACGCACCGGCGCGGTACAGCACCACGATTCCCAGCGTGAACAGGATCTTGCGTCGCAGGTCGGCTGTCCGCAGTGACGAGATGAAAGCCGAAAGCACTCTTCCTCCTGCGCAGCCGAGCGTCGGCGGCATGCAATGGGGCTGGCGATGACCAGCGTGGTTTGATCCTGTTCTTCTGCCCTGATGCCGGGCGAGAAACAGTCTACGAGAGTAACAGTTCGCAACTGCACATCGGCCTTGCCGACCTCGCCGAATCGCGGCGGTACAGTTTTATCAGCTAAGTAACCCGTCTTGCGAGGAGCCGCCCGTGGCACGCACCGACAACGACACCTGGGACCTGGCGTCCAGCGTGGGCGCCACCGCGACGATGGTCGCCGCCGCGCGGGCCATGGCCAGCCGGGCCGGCGATCCGCTGATCGACGACCCATTCGCCGAGCCGTTGGTGCGCGCGGTCGGGATCGAGTTCTTCAGCAAGGTGCTCGACGGCGAGATCTCGCTGGCCCAGGCCGACGAACCGGGGTTCGACCCGTCGCGGATCATCGACCTGCTCGCGGTACGCACCAAGTTCTTCGACGAGTTCTTCCTCCAATCTGCGACGGCCGGCATACGCCAGGCCGTCATCCTGGCGTCGGGCCTGGACTCGCGCGCCTACCGGCTGGCCTGGCCGGCGGGCACGGTCGTCTTCGAGATCGACCAGCAGGCGGTGATCGACTTCAAGACGGGCACGCTGGCCAAGCTGGGCGCCGAACCGGCCGCTGCGCACCGCCCGGTCGCCGTCGACCTGCGTGACGACTGGCCGGCCGCGTTGCGCGCCAACGGTTTCGACGACACGCAGCCGACGGCCTGGAGCGCCGAAGGCCTGCTGGCCTACCTGCCACCCGACGCGCAGGACCGGCTGTTCGACCAGATCACTGCGTTGAGTGCGAAAGGCAGTCGGCTGGCCACCGAGTACCACCCGCAGGGCTCACAGTTCATCGCCGAGCGCAACAAGCAGATGGCGCGCCAGTGGAACGCTCACGGGCTGGACCTCGACCTGTCGGACCTGATGTATCACGGCGAGCGCAAACCGGCACCCGACTACCTGGCCACTCACGGCTGGCAGGTCACCACCCAGAACCGGGCCGAGCTGTTCGAGGCATACGGGCGGCCCCTGCCCGATGACCTGGCGCGCGAGCCGCTGGGCACCACTGTCGCCATCACGGCGACACGGAGCTGAAGGAGCATCAATGGCGCGAACCGACAACGATACCTGGGACCTCACCACCAGCGTCGGCGCGACAGCCACGATGGTCGCCACGCAGCGAGCGCTGGCCACCCGTGAGCGCCTGATCGACGACCCCTTCGCCGAACAGCTGGTGCGTGCGGTCGACCGGGACTACTTCGTCCGGCTGCTCGACGGCGAGATCGACCTGTCCGAAGTCGACCCGCAGTTCAGCGTGCGCCGGTCCGCAGAGGGGATGGCCGTGCGCACCCGGTTCTTCGACACGGTGTTCACCGACGCTGCCAAGGCTTGCGTTCGTCAGGCGGTGATCCTCGCCGCAGGTCTCGACGCGCGCGCGTACCGGTTGCAGTGGCCGGACGGGACGGTGGTCTACGAGGTCGACCAGCCCGAGGTCATCGACTTCAAGACCAGGACACTGGCCGAGTTGGGCGCCCAGCCCACCGCGACTCACCGGCCCGTCGCCATCGACCTTCGAAACGACTGGCGTAAAGCCCTGCTGGACAACGGGTTCGACACCGGCATCCCCACCGTGTGGAGCGCGGAGGGCCTGCTGATCTACCTGCCTCCCGACGCGCAGGACCGGCTGTTCGACACGATCACCGAACTCAGCGCGCCGGGGAGCCGGGTGGCTACCGAACACATCCCCGACACCAATGTGTTCAACGACGAACGGGCGCAGCGCATCAAGGAGAGGATGAAGAAGTACGGGCGTGACATCGACTTCTCCGAGCTGATCTACGACGGCGAGCGCAGCCACGTCACCGAGTACCTCGACTCGCTCGGCTGGCGGGTCGCTGCGATTTCGATGCGAGATGCCTACTCGCTCAATGGTTTTGAGTTTCCCGAGGACGAGGCGATGACGCCGTTCGCCGACCTCAGCTACGTCAGTGCGCAGCTCGGTTAGCCAGTTCCAGGAAGCGTCCGTAGCGGTCGCCGGTCGCACGTACCCACTCGGGGTCAGGGTCGACGATGCGCTCGGTGGCAGCCCAGCGGGCGGCGTCGCTCATCGACGACTCCAGCCCGACAGCCATCCGAGCAAGGAACGCGGCGCCCAGCGCCGCGCCCTCGGCGACCGCCGACACCTCCACCGGCCGTCCCGTCACATCGGCGATCGCTTGCATCCACGGCTCGACCCGGGTTCCCCCGCCGCTTGCGAAGATCCGTGACACCGGCGCCCCGCTGAGCTCGATCAGGTGGCGGACGACGAAAGCCGAGGCCTCGTAGGCAGCCCGCCGCAGCGACGCGGGGTCGTGGGTCAGGTTGAGCCCGTCGAGCACGGCGCGACGATCCGCGTCGTGAAACGGCGACCGCTCACCTCTCACGTACGGTGACCACACCGGAACCCGACGCGGGTCGGCAACCGAATCCGCTTGTGCCACAATGCTGTCAACCCAGTTCAGGAACAGGCCGCCCGCGTTGCTGGCACCGCCGATCACGCTCTTGCCAGGCGCGACGTGCGGCACCGTCCAAAGCCCCGGCACATGCGCGGCCTCGGCGATCGTCACCCACACGATCAGCGTCGTCCCACACAGCACCAGCACGTCGCCGTCGCTCACCGCTCCGGCCACCAGCTGCTCGCACAGCGCGTCGATCCCGCCGGCCGCCAGCACCGTGCCGGAGCCGCGGACACAACCGATTGCCGTGCCGGACAACGCGACTCGCGGCATGCGATCGGCGGGCGCTGCGCACTTCGCGCACGCATCGACGTCCCATCCGGCGCCGTCGAACAACGGGTACGCCATACCGGCCGTCGCGGCGTCGATCACCGGCTGGCCTCCCAGCGCGTAGTTGGCCACCGCGGGCGCCGGCCAGTACCCGGCGGCGTCGGGCGCCACTCGTGCCGTCCAGCGCAGGAATTCGGCGGTCTCGCCGGACATCAGACTTTCGGCTGATCCCGTGCGGCCGCGGCTGTCGCCGTAGAGCAGTCCGGGAGTGATCGGCCGGCCGTCTGCGTCGACCGCGGTCATCGACGGCACCATCGCCGACACCGCAAGCGCGTCTGCGCCCGCGGCGCCGAGCTCGCGCCAGGCGGCGATCGGCCCGCGCCGCCACGCCGCGTCGGCGTCGTGCTCGAAACGGTCCGGCTCTGGCACGCGCAACTCGTGGCTAACCCGGGTGCGGGCCAGCACGCGGCCGTCCTCGTCGGCGGCCACGGCCTTGACCGCCGTCGAGCCGATGTCGATGCCGAGTGTGACCCCTTTGGCTGACACGCGCGTCACCGTACGCCAGCATGTGCAGACGTGAACCGACTTCGCGTGCTCGTGACGGCTCCCCTGCGAGGGCCAGGCATGGACATGCTGCGAGAGCTCGCCGACGTGGTGTACGACCCGTGGTTCGACCAGACTCCGCTGCGCATCTACTCTGCGGAGCAACTGGCCGAGCGGATCCGCGCTGAGGCCGCGGATGTCGTTGTGGTGGAGAGTGATTCGGTCAGGGGGCCGGTGTTCGAGCTCCGCCTGCGCGCCGTCGTCGCCACCCGTGGCGACCCCGTCAACGTGGACCTCGACGGTGCCACCCGCGCCGGGATCCCGGTGCTCAATACCCCGGGCCGCAATGCCGACGCGGTCGCCGAGATGGCGGTCGCGCTGCTGTTCGCGGCCACCCGTCACGTCGTCGCCGCCGACGCCGACGTTCGCGCCGGCGAGACGTTCCGTGACGGCACGATCCCGTACCAGCGGTTCAGGGCGTGGGAGATGGCAGGGCGCACGGCAGGCCTGGTGGGCCTGGGCGCGGTCGGGCGGGCGCTGAAGTGGCGGCTCACTGGTCTCGGCATGTCCGTGATCGCGTACGACCCGTACAACGACGAGGCACGCCACAGCCTCGGCGAACTGCTCGCCGAGGCGGATGTGATCTCCCTGCACGCGCCCGTCACCGACAGCACCGTCGGCATGATCGGCGTCGAGCAGTTCGCCGCGATGCGCGACGGCGCGGTCTTCCTGAACACGGCCAGGGCACAGCTTCACGACCCCGACGCTCTGGTGGCCGCGCTGCGAAGTGGCAAGCTGGCTGCCGCCGGGCTCGACCACTTCGCCGGCGAATGGCTGGGTCCTGACGACCCGCTGACTGCTCTGCCGAACGTGGTGCTGACGCCGCACATCGGCGGGGCGACATGGGACACTGAAGCGCGCCAGGCGCAGATGGTGGCCGACGGCTTGGCGGCGCTGCTGTCGGGACGCCGGCCCGCCCACATCGTCAACCCGGAGGTACTCGGGTGAGGTTCGTCGACAACGCCGAGCAGGCGGTGCTGGCCGCCGCCAAGGACATGCTGCGCCGTGGACTGGTGGAGGGCACGGCGGGCAACCTGTCGGCCCGCAGGCCGGACGGCAACCTCGTCATCACGCCGTCGTCGGTGAACTACTCAGAGATGGCACTCGCTGATTTGGTGGTGGTCGACCCGGACGGCACGGTACTGGAGACGAAGGAGGGCCGTTCCCCGTCGACCGAGATGCAACTGCACCTGGCGTGCTACCACGCGTTCGACGACATCGGCGCGGTGATCCACAGTCATCCGGTGTGGGCGACGATGTTCGCCGTTGCGCGCCAACCAATTCCGGCGTGTATCGACGAGTTCGCGGTGTACTGCGGCGGTGACGTGCTGTGCGCTGAGTACGCTGCGTCGGGCACGCCCGAGGTCGGCACCAACGCGGTGAGGGCTCTGGACGGGAGGGCGGCGGCATTGATCGCCAACCATGGGCTGGTGGCGGTGGGCCCACGACCGGATCGGGCGCTGCACGTCACTGCGTTGGTCGAACGGACCGCGCAGGTCGTCTGGGGCGCGAAGGCGCTCGGCGGCCCGGTGCCGATACCGGCGCACGTCAACGACGGGTTCGCCGGCATCTACCGGTATCTGCGCGCGAACCCGACGTAACCCAGACTAGAAGCGCGAGTCGCCCGTCCACTCCACCCTGGCGCAACGCAGCGAGCGCTCGGCCTCATCGAGCAGGCCGGCCACCGACCGTCCCAGCACCACCGCGACGGCTTCGGGCAGTGACGCCGCAGCCGGTTGCGACGACTGCCGCGGCCGAACGACATCCATCCACGACGCCCGCGGATAGTTCACGATCTCGGCCTCCTCGTCGGCATCCAGCCCGGCGAGAATTTTCGCCCGCCTGATCGCGGCGCGAAGACCGCCGATCTCGTCTACCAGATGCCGGTCAAGCGCGTCGGCGCCCGTCCACACCCGGCCCCGGGCGACGGCCTCGACATCGTCGACGGGAAGGCTGCGTCCCTCGGCCACCCTCTTGACGAAATCGTCGTAGCACAGGTCGGCTTCGGCCTCGACCTGCGCCTGCTGTTCCGAGGTGAACGGCAGGTCGACCGACCACGCGTCGGCATTCGCGTTGCTGCGCACCACATCCGAGCTCACGCCGAGACGGTCCTTCAGCCCGCGGGCCACCAGCTTGCCCGTCACCACGCCGATCGAACCGGTGATGGTTCCTGGGTTGGCGACGATCGCGTCGGCGGCCATCGCGACGTAATACCCCCCGGATGCGGCGACCGCTCCCAGCGACGCCACCACGGGCTTGCCGTCGCCCCGAACCCGGGCGACCTCGCGCCAGATCGTCTCGGACCCGTTGACGGTGCCGCCGCGGCTGTCGACGCGCAAAACCACCGCCGCGACGTCGTGGTCGGCGGCGGCTTCACGCAGACCGGCCGCGATCGTGTCTCCGCCGGCGTTGCCGCCGCCGAACGGAAGAACGCTCGGGCCGCCGCGGCCACTGACGATCAGGCCTTCGATGGTCACGACGGCGATCTTCGGCTTGGCTTTGCGCCCAGGCACTTTCGGCGCGGGCATGTTGGGCCGGTGCGCCCTGGCATAGCGGCTGAGATAGAGCCGCGGCGGTTCCTTCTCGGGCTCTGCGCCGACGATTTCGGCGATACGCGCGTACGCCTCGTCCCGGAAGCCGATCCGGTCGATCAGCTTCGCTGCCACCGCGTCGTCGCGCAGCAGCGGTGCGCGATCGGCCAGCGCGTCGATCTCGGCAACGTCGAGCGCCCGAGACTGGGCGACCGCCCGCCACACCTGACTGTGCAGACTTTCCACCAGCCGGGCATCAGCCTCGCGGTGCGCGTCGGTGTACTTCTCCTGGGTGTACCTGTTCGCCGCGGATTTGTATTCGCCCCGCGCGACGAACTGCGCTTCCACCCCGGCCTTGTCCAGCGCGCCGCGCAGGAACATCGGGTGCGTGGCGAAGCCGACCAGGCCCACCGTTCCCGACGGCTGCATCCACACTTCCCCGAACGCCGACGCGAGGTAGTACGACAACGTGCCCGGGTAGGTCTCCGCCCACGCCAGTGAGGGCTTGGCCGCGGTGAACGCGGCGACCGCCTCGCGCAGCTCCTGCACGGGGCCCGCGGGGGCGGCAGGAATCTGCACGCGGGCGATCAGGCCGCTGACCCGAGGGTCCTCGGCCGCGCGGTAGATGGCGTCGACCGCGTGGCGCAGCAATAGCGGACGACCGCCGCTGATCATGGCCAGCGGGTCGAACGCAGCGGTCTCGGGAGGTGCCGCGAGCAAATCCAGTTCCAGCACGCAACCGTTCGGTACACCGTGATGACGTGCGGTGTCTACTCTGCGGCCCAACGCCCGCAACTCGTCGACGCCGGGGACCGGCGGCAGGAAGCTGAACATGGGCCGAGCCTACCGATGGGGCCGCTGCGGCGACGGCGCGTCCTAGCGGCAGCACGACCGCCGTGTCCATGTAGTCCCCCCGCAGTTCATTAGGTACGGTAACCGCGGGATAGCTTCAAGTCGGTCGGACGAGCTACTCGCCAAGGGGTGTTACGACGGCCGCAATCCCGAGAAACTGTGAAGGGATCGACAACAGATGGCTGAGCGCACGTCGTCCTCTACGATGCGACCGAACTTCGAGGACGTACAGGCCCACTACGACATCTCTAATGACTTCTTCGGGCTTTTTCAGGATCCGACGCGGACGTACAGCTCCGCATTCTTCGACCGCAAGGACATGACGCTGGAAGAGGCGCAGGTCGCCAAGATCGACCTCGCCCTCGCCAAGCTCGATCTCGAGCCCGGCATGACGCTGCTCGACATCGGCTGTGGCTGGGGGTCGGCGATGAAACGTGCTGTCGAGAAGCACGACGTCAACGTGATCGGCCTGACGTTGAGCAAGAACCAGTGCTCCTACGCTGCAGAGCTGCTGAACAGCATCGATACCGACCGCTCCCGCCAGGTCCTGCTGCGCGGCTGGGAGGAATTCGACAGCCCGGTCGACCGGATCGTCAGTATCGAGGCATTCGAGGCGTTTGGTAAACCCCGATACAAGGCCTTCTTCGATACGACATACCGTGTCATGCCCGATGACGGCCGGATGGTGCTACAGACCATCTACGGACACCCGCTGAAGAAGTGGGCCACGATGGGCATCCCGATCACGATGAGCGATCTGAAGTTCATGCGCTTCATCTCGAAGGAGATATTCCCGGGCGGTGAGGTCCCGTCGTCGGACGACGTCGTCGAGTTCGGGGAAGCGGCCGGCTTCTCGGTGGCCGACACCGAGTTGCTGACCCCGCACTATGTCCGCACACTGCGAACCTGGGCGACCGAGCTGGAAGCCCGCCGTGATGACGCGATCGAGATCACGTCGCAAGAGGTGTACGACCGCTACATGCGTTACCTGCTCGGATGCGCCGACTTCTTCGAGCGCGGGGTCAGCGAGGTCGCGCAGTTCACGCTCGCGAAGGGCTGAGACCCCTTACTTCTCGCAGGTGAACTGGCAGACGTCGGTGTAGCCGTCGCGGAACAGGTCCGCGCAGCCGGTCAGGTACTTGTGGAACCGCTCGTAGATCTGTTCCGAGGTGATCGCGATCGCCTCGTCCTTCTTGGCTTCGAGGTTGGCGGCCCAGGTGTCCAGCGTGCGGGCGTAGTGCGCCTGCAGGTGCTGCTCGCGGGTCACGTTGTAACCGGCGTTGACGGCATGCTCCCGGACCATCGACGCCAGCGGCAGACGCCCGCCGGGATAGATCTCGTCCATGATGAACTTGATGAAGCGCACGCGCGACATCGTCAGCGGCAGGCCCTTGGCTTTGATCTCCTCGTCCTCCGGAATGATGATGGTGTGTAGCAGCATCACCCCGTCGTCGGGCAGCCAGTTGAACGTCTTCTTGAAGTAGTCGTCGTACTTGTTGAAGCCGAAGTGCTCGAAGGCGCCGATCGACACGATCCGATCGACCTTCCCGTCGAACTCCTCCCAGGGCTGCAGCCGCACCTCCATGTGGCGTTTGCTTTTCGAGTTGGCGAACCAGTAGTCCTCGATGTGGCGCTTTTGGTTCGGCGACAGGGTCAATCCGATGACGTTAACGTCGTACTTGTTGACGGCCCGCATGATCGTGGAGCCCCATCCGCAGCCGATGTCGAGCAGTGTCATCCCGGGCTGTAACCCAAGCTTGCCGAGGGCAAGGTCGACCTTGGCCATCTGCGCCTCTTCGAGCGTCATGTCCTCGCGCTCGAAGTACGCGCAGCTGTAGGTCTGCGTCGGGTCCTGCCAAAGCTTGAAGAACTCATTGGAGATGTCGTAGTGAAACTGCACCTCCTTGGCATCCGAGCCACGGGTCTGGGCCGCGGACTTTGACAACCACTTGGAAGAAGCGGAAGCCATGCCTGTCGTTTCACTGGGAGTCTTCGTCACTATGAGTCCTGTCCGCCAATGGTGATGGGAATCATGATTTTAAATGTCGTTCCGGGTGTCCGGGTCGTGTCGCTGTTCGAGATTACAGTCCTCGCCACGCCGACAACACTGATCCCGACGAGCGTGTCAGAGCCACGCGCGGTTGCCGTACCCGTCGAGGTGCGCCACTTCCTCGACCGGCTTGCGGGTGGTCGGGCCGTAGCGTCCCTTCGGCCAGCCGAGCGGCACCATGCAGCAGGGCGTGACCGTCAGCGGCAGGCCGAGAATGCGCCGCGCCGACGTGACGCTCCACAGCGGCAGCGTGATCAGCGATGCGCCCAGGCCCACCGCCCGCGCGGCCAGCAGCACGTTCTGCACGCTCGGGTAGATCGACCCAAAGTACGACGTCTCGACCACGAAAGGCATTGGCGCGTAAGGCATCCGCATGCCGCCGCGCAGGCACGGCACGACGAGCACCGGGATTTCTTCGAAGTGGTCGATCTGCCATTGCGTCGCCCGCAGTATCTTCTGCATCGACTCGTCGCTGCCAGCCACCCGCCGGCCGATCCCGCCATAGAACGACCAGGCCTGCCGGTAGCGCCTGGCGAACTGATGCTTTACCGCCGGGTCCTTGACCAGAATGAACTCCCAGTTCTGGCCGTTGGAGCCGGTCGGCGCCCGCAGCGCCAGCTCAATGCACTTGAGCACTATCGCGTCATCGACCGGATCCGGCAGGACGCGCCGTACCGCGCGCTGGGTCATCATCGCCTCGCGCAGCGGCATGTCGAGGCGGGCAAGAGCTTCATCGACCATAGGAATGTCAGCCATGCCCACCGAGGCTACTGCTGTGCCGCCGACATCTGCACCAGGGTCGTGATCCAGCCGGATCCACAGCCCTGACGCAGAACTCGCGGCCTACAGTTCGGTGACGGAACCGCCTGCGGCAGTGATCTTCTCCCGAGCGCTGCCGCTGAACCTGTGCGCACTCACCGACACCTTGACCGAGATCTTGCCGTCGCCGAGAACCTTCACGAGCGTGTTCTTGCGCACCGCGCCCTTGGCCACCAGTTCCTCGACGCCGACGTCGCCGCCCTCGGGGAAGAGCCGGTTGATGTCGCCGACGTTGACGACGGCGTACTCGGTGCGGAACCGGTTGCGGAAGCCCTTCAACTTGGGCAGCCGCATGTGGATCGGCATCTGCCCGCCCTCGAAGGTCGCCGGCACGTTCTTGCGGGCCTTGGTGCCCTTGGTGCCACGCCCGGCGGTCTTGCCCTTCGAGCCCTCACCGCGGCCGACGCGGGTGCGCTTGGTCTTCGACCCGGGCGCGGGCTTCAGGTCATGCAGTTTGATCGTCACGGGTCAGGCCTCCTCTACCTCGACGAGGTGGCGCACCACGGCGATCAACCCACGCGTCTGCGGGTTGTCTTCGCGGACCACCGAGTGGCGAATCCGCTTGAGCCCCAACGTCCGCAGGCTCTCACGCTGCTTCCAGCGCGCACCGATGGTGCTGCGCACTTGAGTAATCCGAAGATCGGCCATCGCTATGCCGTTCCCTCACGAGCAGCAGCAGCGACCGCCGCGGCGCTCTCGCGCCGGGCACGCAGCATGCCGGCCGGCGCCACGTCTTCGATCGGCAGGCCGCGCCGGGCCGCCACCTCCTCCGGACGCTGCAGCAGCTTCAGCGCAGCCACGGTTGCGTGCACCACGTTGATCGCGTTGTCGCTGCCCAGCGACTTCGCCAAGATGTCATGCACGCCAGCGCATTCCAGCACCGCACGGGCGGCGCCGCCGGCGATCACCCCGGTGCCCGGGCTGGCCGGGCGCAGCATCACCACGCCGGCGGCGGCTTCGCCCTGCACCGGGTGGGTGATCGTGCCGCCGATCAGCGGGACCCGGAAGAAGTTCTTGCGCGCTTCCTCCACGCCCTTGGCGATCGCGGCGGGCACCTCCTTGGCTTTGCCGTACCCGACACCGACCATGCCGTTGCCGTCGCCGACGATCACCAGCGCGGTGAAGCTGAACCGCCGGCCGCCCTTGACCACCTTCGAGACACGGTTGATCGCAACCACGCGCTCGAGGTAGTTGCTCTTCTCGCCGCCATCGCGGCCGCGGCCGCCTCGGTCGTCACGACGGCCCCGTCCCTCGCGGTCACCGCGTGGGGGCCGGCCTTCGGATGTCGCCGGCCCGGCTGCTGCCTGCTCGGCCATCATGCGTTCCTTCCGTTGAAAGTCATCAGAACTTCAGCCCGCTCTCCCGCGCCGCGTCGGCCAGCGCCGCAATCCGTCCGCCGTAGGTGTAACCGCCCCTGTCGAACACCACGGATTCGATGCCGGCGGCCTTGGCGCGCTCGGCGATCAATTGGCCGACCCGCACGCTGTGGGCCTTCTTGTCGCCCTCGACCGCGCGCACGTCGGGTTCGATCGACGACGCAGCGGCCAGCGTGGTGCCGTTGAGGTCGTTCACCAGTTGCACGTGAATGTGCCGCGACGACCGGTGCACCACCAGACGCGGACGTTCGGCGGTACCCGACACCTTCTTGCGCAACCTGGCGTGGCGGCGCAGCCGTGCGGCCCGCCGTGCGGCCGACACGCTCTGGCCGACCTGCTGGTGCTTGCGTTCGATACTCGTCATTACTTGCCCGTCTTTCCGACCTTGCGGCGGATCTGCTCACCCTCGTAGCGCACGCCCTTGCCCTTGTACGGGTCCGGACGGCGCAGCCGGCGGATGTTCGCCGAGATCTGGCCGACCTTCTGCTTGTCGATGCCCGACACCGAGAACCTGGTCGGGCTTTCCACCGCGAACGTGATGCCCTCGGGTGCCTCGATCACCACGGGATGGCTGTAGCCGAGCGCGAACTCGAGGTTGGAGCCCTTCAGCTGCACGCGGTAGCCGACGCCGTGGATCTCCATCTTGGTGGTGTAGCCCTGCGTGACGCCGGTGACGAGGTTGCTCACCAGCGTGCGCGACAGCCCGTGCAGCGAGCGGTTGCGGCGCTCGTCGTCCGGTCGGGTGACGACGATCTCGCCGGCGTCGTTGCGCGACACCATGATCGGCTCAGCCACCTGCAGCTCCAAGCTGCCCTTGGGCCCCTTGACCGACACGTTCTGCCCGTCGATCGTCACGTCGACCCCCGACGGAACCGGGATCGGCTGCTTACCAATGCGCGACATGTTGGTCCTCCCTCACCACACGTATGCGAGGACTTCGCCGCCGACGCCCTCGCGGGCGGCCTGGCGGTCGGTTTTCAGACCCGACGAGGTGGAGATGATCGCCACGCCGAGGCCGCCGAGCACCCGAGGCAGATTGGTCGACTTGGCGTACACCCGCAGGCCCGGCTTGGACACCCGGCGAAGGCCGGCAATGCTGCGTTCCCGGCTCGGGCCGTACTTCAGTTGCACCACAAGGGATTTGCCGACGCGGGCATCCTCGGTGTGGTAGTCGGCGATGTAGCCCTCGCTCTTGAGGATCTCGGCGATGTTGGCCTTGATCTTGCTGTGCGGCAGGGTCACCTCGTCGTGGTACGCCGAGTTCGCGTTGCGCAGACGGGTCAAGAAGTCCGCGATCGGGTCGGTCATCGTCATGACAGCTACCTACCTAATGCTCTTCGCGCAAGCGCTCATCGTCACCAACTAGCCTTCTGCACGCCCGGCAACTGGCCGGCGTGCGCCAACTCCCGCAGGCATATCCGGCACAGGCCGAACTTGCGGTACACCGCGTGCGGGCGGCCGCAGCGGCTGCACCGCGTGTACGCGCGAACCTTGAACTTCGGCTTGCGCTGCTGCTTGTTAACGAGGGCCTTCTTCGCCATCAGTTCTCCTTGAACGGAAAGCCGAGAGCCCGCAACAGCGCTCGCCCCTCCTCGTCGGTCGTCGCCGAGGTGACGACGGTGATGTCCATGCCGCGGGGCCGGTCGATCTTGTCCACGTCGATCTCGTGGAACACCGACTGCTCGGTCAGCCCGAACGTGTAGTTGCCGGTGCCGTCGAACTGCTTGGGGCTCAGTCCGCGGAAGTCGCGGATACGGGGCAACGCGATCGTGATCAGCCGGTCCAGGAACTCCCACATCCGGTCGCCGCGCAGCGTCACCCGGGCGCCGATCGGCATGCCTTCGCGGAGCTTGAACTGCGCTATCGACTTGCGGGCCCGGCGGATCTCGGGCTTCTGTCCGGTGATCAGCGCCAGGTCGTTGACCGCACCGTTGATCAGCTTCGCGTCGCGGGCGGCGTCGCCGACGCCCATGTTCACCACGACCTTGACGACGCCCGGGATCTGCATCACGTTGGCGTAGTTGAACTGCTGCTGCAGTACGTCCTTGATCTCCTCGCGGTAGCGCTGCTTCAGGCGGGGCTGAACTTTTTCTGCAGTGGTCATCAGATGTCCTTGCCGTTGCGGCGCGAGATGCGGACCTTCTTGCCGGTTTCTTCGTCGATGCGGTAGCCGACGCGGGTCGGTTTGCCGTCGGAGTCGACGATCATCACGTTGCTCACGTGGATAGGCGCCTCCTGCGTGACGATGCCGCCGGATTGGGCGCCGCGCTGGTTGGTCGAGATCGGCGTGTGCTTCTTGATCCGGTTGACGCCCTCCACGAGCACCTTGTTGGCGTCCGGGTAGGCCTTGAGCACCTTGCCCTTGGCGCCCTTGTCCTTACCGGAGATGACGAGCACGGTGTCGCCTTTGTGGATCTTCATTACAGGACCTCCGGGGCCAGCGAAACGATCTTCATGAACCGCTTCTCGCGCAGCTCGCGGCCGACGGGGCCGAAGATGCGGGTGCCGCGCGGGTCGTTGTCGGCCTTGATGATCACGGCCGCGTTCTCGTCGAACTTGATGTAGCTGCCGTCGGGGCGCCGGCGCTCCTTGGCGGTGCGCACGACCACGGCCCGCACCACGTCACCGCGCTTGACGTTGCCGCCGGGGATGGCCTCCTTGACGGTGCCGACGATGATGTCGCCGATACCGGCGTATCGCCGCGACGACCCGCCGAGAACCCGGATGCACAGGATTTCCTTGGCACCCGTGTTGTCGGCGACCTTGAGCCGCGATTCCTGCTGAATCACAAGATCTCCTCGACAGTGATGTGTGCACGCCGAGAGACGGGCCCCGTTCGTGCGCGGTCTTGCCGTCACCGAAGGGCACGCGGGGCCAATCCTGCCGATGAGCGCTTGCGCGAAGAGCATCATCTGAGCGGAACCAGCCGAGGTCTGCCCAAGGCAACCCCTAGATTCTAGGGGAGGACCCGCGTAGGACCAAATCGCTCCAGGTCAACCCGTTTACCGCTCATCGAGCCTGCGTACAGATCGCGATATGTCGCAGAATCACGATCTCCCCGCAGTCTCGACGTTAACCGGCGACGCAGCGAAAGCCGATGTGCGTGGTGGCGGTGTCTCGCGACTGCGGCGAGCGCGCCGCGGGCCGGTACCGGTGGCAGTACTCGGGCGCGCACAGATGCGAGCCGCCCTTGAGGGTCTGACTGACGTTCGGATCGGCGCTCGGCGGGGACGGCGCGCAGCAGGCGCCGACCAGATGGTGCGCCGAGTACTCGGTCGTCGTCCACTCCCACACGTTGCCGATCATGTCGACAAGACCGAAGCCGTTGGGCGGGAATGTGCCCACCGGCGAGGTGCCGACCCAGCCGTCGGCGCCGTCGTTGCGGTACGGGAACCGGCCCTGCCAGGTGTTGGCCATCAACCGGCCGCCGGGCGCCGCCTCCTCGCCCCACGCGTAGGTTGCCGACGAACCCGCGCGGGCGGCGTACTCCCACTCGGCTTCCGTCGGCAGCCGACGGCCCGCCCAGCTGGCGTACGCCCACGCGTCGGGGTAGGCGACCTGCACGACGGGGCGTTCGGGCTTGTCGACCACCGAGCTGCCGGGACCGAACGGCCGGCGCCAGCTCGCCCCCGGCGCCCAGTCCCACCACTGCCGCCAGTCGCGCAGGTCGACCGGTCCGCGGCTGGGCTTGAACACCATCGCGCCCGGGACAAGGTCGGCGGCAGCCACTCCGGGGTACAGCTTCGGGTCCAGCGGCTGCTCGGCGACCGTGACATAGCCTGTCGCAGCGATGAATTCGGCGAACTGGGCGTTGGTCACCGGATGCCGTTCGATCGCAAACGCGGCCACCGTGGCGGTATAAATAGGCGCCTCCTCCGGGTAGAAGCTCGTCGAGCCCATGCGGAACGGCCCGCCGGGCAACTCGACAAGCTCGGTCAGCATGTCCTCAGGGTATGACGATCGCGAAGTCAGCCATCAGGACGGTTTTCGCGTCGTCGAAGGCGGCGGTCCCGCGCGGTCCCTGCATGTGGACCGCGACCAGGTAGCTAGTGGTGTTGGTCCAGATGTGCGTGATTCGGTCCGCGAATTCGACGGTCTCGGCCGGCGAATCCGACAACGTGCCGAACAGTTCCTGGCTGCTGTAGCCACAGAATTCGGCGGGGCGCACGTTGATGCTCGACAGCGCGGCCTTCGCGGCGACGTCGTCGGCGTATTTGTCGAACGCCTCCGCCGGTCCGAGAGGGGTGGCGGCGATGATCACCGTTCCGGACATGCCGCTGGGTCCGGTGAGCAGCAGCGCGACCTCGCCGCTGCCGGGGACCGACGTCCAGCCGTCCGGCACCGTAATCGTCAGCCTGGGTGCGACCGGATCGGCCACGGTGGCAGGGGTGGCGGTGCCGGTACCCGACGGCTGGGAGAAACACAGGAACGCGTTTGGCGGGATCGTTTGGCGCAGTGTCTCTTTCACGCCTGGCACCTCGGCGGACGTCGTGGCGGCTGCCGACGACGTCGAGCTTGCCGACGTCACAGACGCAGGCTCTCGGGCAGTAACGGCCGTACCCCCGCTGGACTTCTCGCATCCGATGACCAAAACTGCTGCGGCGCAGCATGATCCGGCAAGCGCACACAGACGCTTCATCAGCCGCCCTAGTCCTTGGCGAACGCGATCGCCAGCTCCTTTTCGACGTCCCGGTAAGGCTGGCCCGAGATGTCGACGACGGCCTGCTGGATCGTGCCGCCCGTGAAAGCATATGGCGCCTTGTAGGAACTGCAGACCGCGGACCCGGTATTGCGGCCGACGGACAAGCTGGCGCTCGCCAGGCCGAAGGTGCCGGGATGTGTCCTCACATCCGGTCGCGTGCCGACCTCGTCCTCGTCGATGTAGAGCGTGACGTCCCCGAGCGGTGTGTGGCTGCCCTCGACGGTCCCCTTCAGGGTGTAGCGGACGCCCAAGATGTGCTTGCCCAACGGCACAGCACCCGAAGAGGACACCTTCTGCTCCTCCTCGCCCATGAAGTTATAGACGTAGTGCAGCCGGCCGTCCTGGACGAACAGGACATGCCCGCCGTGCGCACTGCCCTGTTTGAAGATCACACCCTCGGCGCCGGTGGTGTCGACGGTGACGTCGGCAAGCACCGAAAACGACTTGCCCTGAAGCTCCACCGCGGCGCCTAAGCCGACCTCCGCGGCATTCGGGTAGTACGTGAACGACGCACGCTCACCGGCCAGGTACGGCCGCCACCGCGTTATGGTTTCCAGGATGTTCAGGTCGGCCAGCGGTAACCCGTTGTACTTGGCAGCCTCCTCGAACCAGAGCTTCTTGAGCTCCTCGAGTTTCTCGGGCTCCCGCTCGGCCAGATCGTGGCATTGGCTTCGGTCGGTTTCGATGTGGAACAGCTCCCAGCGGTCCTGCTCGAAGTGCCCCCACCCCGACGGTGTCGCGGCATGGATAGCGTTGGCGAACCAGCCCTTGTGCCAGATGCCACGGGTGCCGAGCATCGCGTAGAACTGGGTGTCCTTGCCTGTGTCAGCGTTCGGATCATCAAGGGCGGCTCGGAAACTCATGCCGTCGAGTGTCTTTTGCGGGATGCCGTTGACCGTGTCTGGCGGGGTGATGCCCAGCAGCTCGTACACCGTAGGCGTGATGTCGCAGACGTTGATGTAGTTGTCGCGGACCTCGCCGTGGGTTTTGATCCCGTCGGGCCAGCTGATGATCGCGGTGTCGGCGATACCGCCTTCATGCGATGCGTAGCGCTTGAACAGTTTGTAGGGCGTGTTGAACGCCATTGCCCAGCCGATCGGATAGTGGTTGTAGGTCTCGATGCCGCCGAGGTTGTCGTAGAACCTCAGGCTCTCTTCGACGGTGTCGATGTAGCCGTTGAAGAACTTCACCTCGTTGACGGACCCGTTCGGGCCGCCCTCGCCACTGGCGCCGTTGTCGGAGATGACCACGACGATCGTGTTGTCGAGCTGACCTGACTCCTCGAGGTAGTCGAGGATGCGGCCGAGCTGCGCGTCGGTGTAGGACAAGAAGCCGGCGAACACCTCGGCCATCCGGCAGAACAGCTTCTTCTCCTCGTCGTTGCACGTGTCCCACGGGCGCACGGTGTCCTGAAGCGGCCACGGCTCGCCGTTGGGGCCCGTGACGTCCAGGTACGGGTTGACCGGTGACAGCTCGGTGTCGGGCGGCACGATGCCCAGCTTCTTCTGGTTCTCCAGCACGATCTCGCGGTAGCGCTCGTAACCCATGTCGAACTTGCCGGCGTACTTGTCGGCCCACTCCCTGAAGACGTGGTGCGGGGCGTGACCGGCGCCCGGGCACACGTAGGAGAACCACGGCTTGTCCGGCGCGATCACCTTCGCGTCGCGAACGAACTCAATTGTCCTGTCTGCCAGATCTTTTGACAGGTGGTAGCCGTCTTCGGGCGTTGCGGGCGGGGCGACCGGATGGTTGTCGTAGACCAGGTCGGGATACCACTGGTCGGTCTCGCCGCCCATGAACCCGTAGAACCGCTCGAATCCCCGGGCGAGCGGCCAGTGCCGCTTCGTTGCGGCCAGGTTCGACTCCTCAAGCGGGGTGAGATGCCACTTGCCGACGCAGTAGGTGTTCCAGCCCCGCTCGGCCAGCACCTCGGAGATCAGCGCCGTGTCGAACGGGACGCGTCCGCTGCAGTTGGGGAACCCGTCGGTGAACTCTTCGATCGTGGCCATCCCGACCGTGGTGGCGTTGCGTCCGGTGAGCAGCGACGCCCGCGTCGGCGAGCACAGCGCGGTGGTGTGGAACTGTGAAAGCCGCACGCCGCGTTCGGCGATGCGACTCATCGCGGGCATCTCGACGAGCCCACCGAAGCAGTCCCAGGTCGCGATGCCGGTGTCGTCCCAGACGATGTAGAGGACGTTCGGCGCGCCCTCGGGGGCGGTCGGGGCGGCGAACGGGCCCCAGTCTGGCTCGGAGTCCCTGATGTCCACTTCGATCTTCCCTGCAAATTCCGACGCCATGTCCGGCTCCGTTCTGCCCGCAGTGGTCCCGACGTGGCCCGGACGTTACACCGCGCGCGCCGCTGGCGGAGAATCGGATCGACGCGTGGGGGCGCGTCGACCGAAATCGGCTGTGCTGCGGCAATTCTCTGCCCGATGCCGGTCCACCGATTCAGTACTCGGCGGTCTCGTTCGATTGGGTGGACACCACGTGCGCCGGCGTGCTCTGCCGTCCCGACGGTGTCCTGTCCAGTGCGTTCCTGGCACACAAGGCGGCGGAAGCGCCGCATCACGAGGTCCGCGGCTATCCGGCCGGGCATTCCGACATGTACCACGGCACCGTTCGCGATCAGGTCGCCGCGGGACCAGTCAGAGTTCTTGTGACGCCACCTGTTGCGAGCGCCGGCGGCTATTGACTGGGCTCAGGCAGCGGCTTGTTGACGCGGTAGTCCGCCAAGTCGATCCCCGTCACAGACGGTGCGGGCTCCTACCCGACACGCCGTCAACGGCGACCGCCCCCTCGCGGCCTACTTCGCGCGTTCCAGAATCTCGACGAGCCGCCAGCGCTTGGTCGCCGACAGCGGCCGGGTCTCCATCAACGAGACGCGATCGCCGATACCGGCGTCGCCGTTCTCGTCGTGCGCCTTCACCTTCTTGGTGGTCCGGATGATCTTGCCGTACAGCGGGTGCTTCACCCGGTCCTCGAGCTCGACGACGATCGTCTTCTGCATTTTGTCCGACACCACGTAGCCGATCGCCGTCTTACGACGGCCGCGCGGCTTCTCCGTGCGCGGAGTGTGCTTGGGCCCCTTCGTCTTTGCGGTGGACTTGGCCCCGCCCGCGTCGGTGGTCTTGTCTGCCATTACGAATCCTCACTGTCAGGACCGGCTGCCAGTCCCAATTCACGTTCCCGCAAAATCGTGTACACGCGCGCGATCTCGCGGCGCACCGTGCGCAGCCGACGGTTGTTGGGCAGCTGGCCGGTGGCCATCTGGAAGCGAAGATTGAACAGCTCTTCCTTCGACTCCCGCAGCCGGGCGATCAGCTCCTCGTCGGTGAGCTCGCGCAGTTCGCCGGAGGACACTCCCACAGCCATCAGAACTGCTCCTCTCGGGTCACGATGCGTGCCTTGATCGGCAACTTGTGGATCGCCCGGGTCAACGCGGCCCGAGCGATCTCCTCGTTGGGATAGCTCAGCTCGAACAAGATGCGTCCGGGCTTGACGTTGGCCACCCACCACTCCGGCGAGCCCTTGCCCGAACCCATGCGGGTTTCGGCCGGCTTCTTGGTCAGCGGGCGGTCGGGGAAGATGTTGATCCACACTTTGCCGCCACGCTTGATGTGCCGGTTGATCGCGATACGCGCCGACTCGATCTGTCGGTTGGTGATATAGGCGTGCTCCAGCGCCTGGATGCCGTAGTCGCCGAAGCTGACCGTGGTACCGCCGCTGGCGATGCCGCGCTGCTTCGGATGATGTTGCTTGCGGTGCTTGACCTTACGGGGAATCA
>JBLNEK010000209.1:0-2555 GCA_050262635.1 Candidatus Sericytochromatia bacterium
GATCCCGCCAGGGCGAACCGTCCGGGTCCGCCACAACACGCCGTTGATCAGCGCCCGGTGGTCGGTCCACCGGCCGCCCCGCCGAGGCGTCCGGTCCGGCAATAACGGCTCCAGCCGAGCCCATTCCTCGTCGGTCAAGTCATGGCGATCAAACACGGCCGACGATCTACATGGATCCCACCGCCGGGATCCATGGGACACGCCCTAGGGGGCCGCTGAAGAAGGGTCGTTGTGGGCGGATGGGATGCCGGGGCGTGGCTCGTCGAGTCGCCGAGTGCGGCGGTGTCCGGTGCTGGGGAAGCAGATTCGTCTTCTTTGCCGGTGGTGACGGTGCTGGTTGTGGGCTGGTGTTGGTCAAGCGTGGGCTCGGGCCGGGGTCAGGCAATGGCCCAGCTTCCGTTGGCCTGGTGCAGGCCGAGGGCAAGGAGCCGGCGCAGGTTAAGGGCGGCGCTTCGGTGGTGCAGCCAAGCATTGTTCTTGATCGTGCCGCGGTAGCGGAGTCGCCGGTTCCGCCCGGCGACCAGCCAGGCGATGCTGCGCTCGACCATGGGCCGGTGCTGTTTGTAGCTGGCCTGAAAGTCGGGTTCGGCGGCGCGGGCCCGGTGCGTGCGGGCCAGCGCGTCGTGTTCGCGCAGCCGCATCGACTTGCCGGTGCGGCTGCCGGTGCAGCGGGAGCGCAGCGGGCAGTCTTGGCAGGCGACGCCGAAGTTGACCCGGCGGGCGCGGTTGATCGGCCGGGTGATGCCGTTCGGGCAGGTGAGGGTGCCGGCCTGGGCGTCGACAATGAAGTCGTCGACGGTGAATCCGCCGGGCACGGCCGGGTTGATCGGCCACGGCTTGACCAGCGCGCGGTGCCCGTTGCGGGCCAGCGAGTCGAGCATTTCGCCGGTGCCGTAGGCGGAGTCGCCGAGCACCTCGATCGGCTGGTCGTGCTCCCCGGCCGGAGGCAGCGTGCTGTCGGAGTCGATCAGTCCGATACCGGCGGCGGCGTCGGCGGAGCCCTCGCCGCTGGCCTTGGTGAGCTTGCAGCCGGTGATCAGACTGGTGTCGGGTTCGACCGCCAGATGGGCCTTGAACCCGTCCTGGCGGCGGGTCACGCTCTTGTGCGCGTGCCGCGCGTCCGGGTCGTGCACCGAGATGACCCGGTCCTCGGCGACCCGGCGGGCGATCCGCCACGCCCCGCCGGCCGGCAGGTTCTCGTCGTCGATCCACTCCACGTCCTGGCCGGCGATCAGTGCCAGCAGCGCCAGCGCCTCGGTCTGCTTGGAACCCCGCTCGGCGTCGGGAAGGTGGCCGAGCAGCCGGTGCGCATCGGCGACCAGCGCGTCCACCAGCGCGGTCCGGGCGGCCTCGTCGTCCCAGGCGATCGCCGGCTTGCCCGGATCGTCGTAGTCGTGCGCCGAGCACACCCGCCCGATGACCGCCGCGGCTTCCGGCACCTCCCGGCGGACCCGGCGGATCGCCGCGATCAGCTGGGTGACCGTGTCCTGGGTGGCGACCGCGTCGTCGAGCACCGTCGAGTCCAACGCCCGTCGAGTCCGCCCCTTGAGCGCGCCCGTCTCGTGCACGACGGTCCGGACCACCTCGAAGATGCGGTTCGGCCGGTCACTGGCGGCCAGCCGCCGCCGCCAATACGTCAGCACCGTGGGATGGAAGGCAGCCGCCTCGATCGGCAGGCCGAGCGCGGCCTTCCACCGCAGGTCGAAGGTCACCGCGTCGGCGGCCTCCCGGTCCGACAGCCCGTACAGCGCCTGCAACACGATCACACTGGAGATCACGTCTGCCGGCACGCTCGGCCGGCCCCGTTCCGACCCGAACAAGTCGGCGAACATCCCATCCGGAAACAACTGCCGCCGATGCCCGGCCAAAAACCCGAACACGCTCCCGGCCGGCAGCAGATGACCCGCCCAAGACTCGACGTCACCCAACTCCCGCTGCCCCGTAGACCGCCCCAACACAAGCTAGATCCTCTCGGCGCAACCGGGGATCTTCTCGGAGCGACACGGATTGTTCAGCGGCCCCCTAGCGCCGCGGCGGGCAACATCTGCGCGACGCGGGCAACGTCTGCGCGACCCGTCGCCCGGTCTCCGCGAGGGCCTCGGTCAGGTGCCCCAGTAGGCCGCGAGGTGCTCGCCGGTGAGGGTGGAGCGGGCGGCGACGAGGTCGGCGGGTGTGCCCTCGAAGACGATCCGGCCGCCGTCGTGGCCGGCGCCGGGGCCGAGGTCGATGATCCAGTCGGCGTGCGCCATGACCGCCTGGTGGTGCGCGATGACGATGACCGACTTGCCGGCGTCGACGAGCCGGTCGAGCAGGCCGAGCAGCTGCTCGACGTCGGCAAGGTGGAGGCCGGCGGTCGGCTCGTCCAGGACGTAGACGCCGCCCTTCTCGGCCATGCGGGTGGCCAGCTTGAGCCGCTGCCGCTCGCCGCCGGACAGCGTCGTGAGCGGCTGACCGAGGGTGAGGTAGCCGAGCCCGACGTCCGCCATCCGCGCCAAGATCTTGTGGGCCGCCGGCGTCCGCGCCTCGTCGGCGCCGAAGAACTCCTCGGCCTCGGT
>JBLNEK010000210.1:0-6367 GCA_050262635.1 Candidatus Sericytochromatia bacterium
GCGGGCAGCCTGCTCCCGAAACTCCGGGGTGTACTTGCGACGCTTGCCCGACATATGGACAACCTTCCCGCAGGACCAGCGGTCCCACCAATCAGGTGTCCACCATCAGGGGTCAACCCCACCGCAGATAGGCGGTCAGCCCTGCTTTGTCGGTGAGCAGGATCCGCATAGCCGCCGGGTAGAGGTCACAGTACTTGGCGGCGAACGCCTCGATCCGCTTGTCGACGATCTCGACCAGCTGGGGTCCCGGTTCAACCGTCAGATCGGTGGTGTCGAAGATGGCCCAGTAGCCGTCGCGGACCCCGGCTTGCATCCCGGTGGGAATCTTGGCGAGCACGTTTCGGAGTCGATGAATAAGACATCTCTGGCGCAACGCTTTTGGGTAGATTTGTTCGATGGCCGCGATCAGACCCTTGGCGCCGTCAGAGACGACCAGCAGCGGGGTGGCAAGGCCGCGTTCGCCCAGATCGGTCAGGAATTCGGCCCACGCGTCGGTGGACTCGCCGGTCCCGGGTGCCAATCCGACGAACACCGGCTTGCCCTCGGTGGTGATGCCCCAGGCGGCCAACACCGGCTCAGCGGCGACCCGGGATGCATCCGAAAGAAACTGGCGTCCAAGAACAGATAGTCCAGCATGATGTCGTCGAGTCGGCGGCGCGCCCACGCCTGGTATTCGGCTCGAATCGCCTTGCAGACTTCCGAGACCGTGGATTTGGAGATCGCGGCCTGATCGCCGAGTGTTTCGGCGAGGGTGGCCTGCACGTCGCGCACCGACAGCCCGCGCACGAATGCCGCGATCACCAGCGTCTCCAGGGCGCTGGTTTTCGTCACGTGCTTACCGAACAACCGCGACGCGAACGCTGCGGTGGTGCCGCGTAGCTTCGGCCGCTCCAACGTGACCGGCCCGGTTGTGGTTTTGACCGTCACCGGCCGATACCCGTTGCGTGAGCCGTCGTTGGCGTCGGGACAGGCGGCGGTGCGTTGGTAGCGTTCGCGGCCGAGGAACTCGGTGACCTCAGCCTCCAGGGCCGCCTGCATCAACAGCTGGGCGCCGAGGCGGGCGACTTCTTCCAGGATCTCCGCCAACTCCCGATCCTCGGCAAACAAGGCGTCGATCTTGGTGCGGATACGGTCGATGGCTGATACTCGAACAGGCACGGGCGTGACTCCTTCTTCGCTGACTTGCAGGTCGTGAAGCGGAACCTACGCCCGTGCTCCCTATTTACACCGGATCCCGGACACAACCGCGGGGCTTAGGCGAGGGGGCAACACCTGAGCCAAGGCCGGGCCGCACGCGCGTGAAGGGTGGACTCTGTTTCTTGATTTCGGGTAGCGAACTACCCTATCCGGTTCGTTGCAACGTGAAAGAATACAAACCACCGAAACAGCGTTCAATTAGTTTTCGGCTCCGCGAGGCGCAGCTTCTTGGGCGCTTAGGTAGGAGGTGTCCGATGGCCGAGCGCGAACCCGAATCATCGATTCATGTCGCGCTTCAGCTTGAAGGCGATCCTGATATGGATTCCGAAGACCGCGAACAACTGACGCGGCGACTCCGACAAGAACTACTGGAGCTTGATGTCGACTCCGTGAGGATGGCCCGAGGCGAGGGTGAAGCTGCGGGCGCGAAGGTTGCCGATCCGGTGACCCTCGGCGCTGTCGTTGTGGCATTGAGCGCCGGCGGAGGCGTTCTTCCCTCACTCATTTCTACGGTGCAGGACTGGCTCTACAGGAGCTCCAAGGCGCACAAGATCTCAATCACCATCGGCGACGACAAAATCGAACTCGACAAAGCAACGGCCGCCCAGCAGCAGGCGTTGGTTGAAGCCTACGTTGGCCGCCACAATCTGGCCGGAGCAAGCGGTGGGTAAGCGGACGGCCCTGATCGTTGCCACCTACGAATACGACGATCCGGAGCTGCGACAACTGACGGCGCCCCGCCACGACGCCGAAGATCTCGTTGCGCTTCTTCGTGATCCCTCCATCGGAGGCTTCGACGATGTCCTCGAGTTGATCAACCAGCCTCACACGACGGTCGGCGAAGCGATCGGGGACTTCTATACCGAAACTAGACCGAACGACCTCACGCTGATGTACTTCAGCGGGCATGGCTTGAAGGACGACAGCGGCAGACTCTACCTGGCGATGAAGGACACCCGTCTGCACAAAAAGCTGTGGACATCCGTGACGGCAGATCATGTCGAGCATGCTCTAGCGGATAGTGCGTCTAGGCAGAAGATCCTTGTATTGGACTGCTGCTACGCCGGAGCCTTTCCGTCGGGCCTGCGGGCAAAGGCCGACAACGCGGTGCACGTGCTGGAAAAGTTCAGCGGCCGCGGCAGGATAGTGCTCACGGCATCAGATGCCACACAGTTCGCCTTCGAAGGCGACACTCTGCGTGGCGGTGCTCCGCAGTCCGTCTTCACGCGACACCTAATCGCCGGAATTCGCGATGGCACGGCCGACCGCGACCAGGACGGCGATATCACCGTTGACGAACTGTATGACTATGTGCACCAGAGGGTTACCGAAGAGCGTCCTCAGCAACGGCCGAAAATGGATGCATCCGTCTCCGGTCGAACCGTCATTGCGCACAACGTCAACTGGTCGCTTCCGCATTTCGTGCAGAACCTGCTTCAAAGCCCCTTCGCGGACATCAGATTGCAGGCACTACAACACCTAGGCGACTACTTCAAAAACGGCAATCAGGCGGTGCGCCGCAAAATCTGCCATGCCGTCGAGGAGCTTCGCGATAACGAGGACAGCCGCGCTGTTGAGAAGGCAGCCAATGACTGGCTTGACGAGCACCGCATGACCGTGGTCGGCTCTCCTCCGATCGAAATTGCGCCAAAGACCCAGCCGCCAAAGGCAACTGAGGAGCCGATGCCCTCCAAGGGCACGTCGATATCCGAAGCTGATCAACCGCCAGAACAAGAGATTCATGCAGCGAAACCACCACAGGAGCAGTCTGCAGCACAGGCCAAGTTCGCGGTGCCGTCATCTGCAGCGCCGCCAGAGCGGCGCGTTCCGGATACCAACTACCAAACCGCCCCTTGGTGGTACAAAGAGCCGAGGGGCACACAACCGCGGGGATACGAGTACGTCGGACCCACTGATTACAGCCAGCCCCGGACGCCACCACCGACACCACCTCAAGTAAAGCCGGAGGATTTGCCGCAACGCTCGCGCGGTACGACGCCTGCCGGCGCCTTAGGACGTCCGCCGCAAGACCACACGAGTTCTCCACGCCCCGCAGTACGGCCAAATACCACCTTCACCCGGCCCGCGATGAGCCCGCCAATGTCGTCGGGCCGTTCCCGGGACGAAACCCGGATGGCAGCGGCTGCCCATCCCGCGGCGAGTCGGACGAGTCCTGTGAGCGGATACACGAGTGCGCCGCGGGAGTTTGCCCCGACGAGCGACAAGGCTCCGGACAGGAAGTGGCGCTGGTATCTTCATCCGGCGGCGCTGCTGGCGGCGACCGGGTTTGTCGCGCTGCTTGCCGCGGTCATCTTTGCGGTGTGGCCGAGCGAGAGGGGCACGGTCGAGGAGGTGACGACAACGACGGCAATCGCCCCACCTCCACCGCCACCTCTGACACAGGCATCATCCTCTGCAGTGCCCACGGTGGCACCGCAGGCGCCGTGGACCCCCGAACCGCCGGTGATGAACACCACGCCATCGTCGTCGCCGTGGCCGACGACGCCGACAACCACATGGCCGACGTCGACGACCACATCGACGGCGGTGACCACTACGCCGACGGCGGCGACGACCACTCTGCCGACAGCGCAACCACAGTCTTGATCCGCCGTAGTTGAACCCGCCGAGGAAGAAGCTGACGAACAAGAGTGGCCAGCGTATTTGAGTTGGAGGTCACTGCCGGTGCGGCAGAGGGCCAGTTCACCGTGCGGGTGGTGCGCTCGATTGCCGGCGTGGCGTCCACGGCGACGATGCATTTGGACACCACGTCGTATGTCAGCGCGCGCGACGATTTGGAGACGGTGGTGTTGGCGTCGGCAGCAACCAGCCGCCGGATACTCACTCCGGGTGAACAGCGACTGCGCGGCGTCGGTCAACAACTGTTTGAAGCGCTGTTTTCCGGGCCTGTATACGAGGCATATCGCGCCAGTGTTTCGGCGGCCGATGCAGGTGGTGAACGATTACGGCTGGTGCTGCAGCTAGACGCACCTGAACTGGCCGCCATTCCTTGGGAGGCGATGTACGACCCGGGGAACGACGAATACATTTGCCGCGCTGACCCATTGATACGTCAGATCCCATCTGCGACCCCGGAGCCGCTTGAGGTCGCCTCGCCGCTCGAGGTGTTGGTATTGGTGGCGTCCCCCGACGGAATGATGGCCTTAGACGTCGAGGCCGAGCGCACGAGGTTGTCCGAAGCGCTGGCTGAGCCCATCGCCGACGGCCGGATTCATCTCAAGTGGTTGATGCAGGCGAGTTGGGCGGAAGTACAAGACGAAATGTTGTCGGGCACGTGGCATGTGTTGCACTTCATCGGCCATGGGGACTACGACCCCGGCAGCGAGCAGGGCGTGATCGCTCTCGTCGGTGATGACCGTGGCCCCAACCTCGTGGAAGCCGATCGACTCGCCGATCTGCTCAATCAGGCCGCACCGACGCCCAGGCTGGTGGTTTTGAACTCATGTCAGTCAGGGAAAAGCGGCACGCGGGATCTATTCTCGAGCACCGCGGCGACATTGGTGAGACGGGGGATTGGGGCGGTAGCCGCGATGCAATTTCCCGTCAGCGATGCGGGCGCGATCAAGTTCGCCCGTGGGTTCTACAGCGCGCTGGCGAGCGGCCGGAGCGTCGGGGACGCCATAGGAAGCGGACGCGTCGGCCTGCTCAGTTCAGCCGGTTCGCTGGAGTGGGTCACGCCGGTGCTCTACGTGCGCGGGGACGCCGCCACGTTGTTCAGGATCTCGTCGCCACCTCGCCAATCCACGCAAACCGCCCCGCCCCAATCAGCCCAACCTAGCCGAAAGGGTTTCAGCACAGGCGCATTGGTGGCTGCTGGCGGAATCGCGGTAGCGATATTGACCGTTGTGGTGATCTGGTTGGTGAACGTCATCTCTTCGACGCAGGAGCCATCCCTGTCTACGCCGGCGCATTCGTCCACCGCATCGCCCGCCGGGTCCACCGACTCCGCGCCTGCGCGTGACCCTGACACCGTTATTCAGGAGTTGAACGACGTGGGGGTTGATTACAGCATTCCGAGAGCTGCCCTTGTTGGATATCTGAACAACCAAGAGTTCACGGCGTATCCATCCTTGGCTGCTGCGCTGCTGACGTTGCTCAGCGACCGTGGTCTGCGGTTACCGGTCTACCTCGATGTCATCGTGTTCAACTATGAGGCTTCGCCGGGCAACCCGTCGCCGCGCCGAGTTGAAGATGTTGACATTGCGGTCTTGAAGGCAGCGGTGCTGGAAGGCTTCAACAACCGTCATGGGGAGGAAGACACTGACTTCCAGTCGTTATTGGCGCCGATCGGATGAAACAACGCGATATTTAATGAGTTGTCGCAGAGAGGAATTGGACCGCAGCTTAGCTTCTTGCAGGGCGAGGTATCGCGACTGGCTGAGGTTGGCGCGCCGTGAAATAGGGCAATGGTTGATCATCAGCAATCATGAGGGCATGATTGACGGCGTGAGTTCCGCACCCCGTCGCGCTGTCGGCAAGGTGAGCGGAGTCCAAGTCGACGCGGTCATGCGCGCTTCGCGAGCCTTGATTGGCATTGCAGCGGCGTCGGTTGCCGAAGTCGACGACACCGTGACTGTGCCACAACTGCGCGTGCTGATGATGGTGGCGACCCGCGGACCGCTGAACTTGGCGGCGGTTGCTGAGGGATTACAGGTCAGCGCGTCGAACGCCAGCCGAATCTGTGACCGGCTGCTACGGGCTGGATTTCTTGATCGCCGTGACGATCCCAGCGATCGTCGTAATGTCGTGCTTTCCCTCACCCGGGCCCGGGCAGGCTCTCATCGACAAGGTGATCGAGCACCGGCGTAGCTCAATCAGCCGGGTCCTGCGCAAGATGGTCGCTGACGATCGTGCGCAGCTGGCCGACGCGGCGGAAGGTAGACCGCTGAGCAGCGGAGGTTGTCCCGGTCTTCGTGGAATTTGAGGTGGCGGTCCCTCATCTGAGGCCTGCCAGATGGTAGGTCTTCGGGTGAACCGCCAAGTACGCCTCGAAGAAGGAGTAAGGGACCGCCATGAAGACCGTACCTACTGTTCGTCTCGCTGACACCGACGATGCCGTCGCGTTTCCTGATCTGCCGGAGGAGATCGCTGTGGCGATGACACTTCCTGAGTCAACCTCAGGCCGTTTGTGGCATGAGTCTTTGTGTTC
>JBLNEK010000211.1:0-23345 GCA_050262635.1 Candidatus Sericytochromatia bacterium
CTATGCGAAACTTGCACCGGAAGTGCCTTTCCGAACTGGACCCGATTGTTGCCTGACAACACCAATCATCCCAGCTCAGAGGGCACTTTCCTCATTCCGACACCCCGCCGGCTACCAAGCAGTCGGTGAATCGAGGCTAAGGGCTTTGACGCCGGTCGGTCGCGGCACCGTCAGGGTCATGCGTGGGAACAGCGGTGCAACGGGGTTGTCGGCGTGCGGGCGCTCGACCAAGTACTCGCGGAGCAGTGCGGTCGTGTCGCGGTCAGCGGCACCTTGCGGCGGCTGCCACGCGGCGATGTAGCGAAGTGCGCCACCTACAGCGCATGAAGGTGCTGCTCACGACATAGATCGAAAGCGGTACCGCCGGAAGTTCGCTAGCGCGCGCACCTCGCGACCGGAATCCCGCCATGCGCCGCGACGACGCCGCGATGAATGCGCCGAAAACTCAAGCCGGCCGCGGGTGTACCGCACCTGACCAGGCCTTTTACGGTAGGGCGGGCGGGACTTGAACCCGCGACCAACGGATTATGAGTCCGCGGCTCTAACCAACTGAGCTACCGCCCCCTGCGATCCACCATCGTAGGTGGGCCCTCACCGTTATTGCGTCTGCCCGTCTGCGAGTATCCGATACTGCTCCGTGCCAGCCGACACCCGTGGAGCGTCGGCGCCCATTGCGACCGCAATCTTGTTGGACGCGTTGCGCATTACGTCGAATGTCATCTCCAGGGCCTCGGCATCCGAGAAGTATGTCCGAACGCCCGCGGCCACGGACGGGGAGATGTCGGCCGGCGACCAGATCAACGCGTCGACGTACCGCAGCGCCGCCTTGTGGGCGTCGCTCAGCCGGGAAGACGCCTCGTAGAGCTCGATGTCGCCGTACAGGTCCTCCGACCCGCCCGCCTCCAGCGCCGTGACTTCCCGCAGCGAGTTGCACAGCCGGCACCGGTGCTGACCCGCCCCCCGCAGCCGCACCACTTCCGACGTCACCGGATCCAGCGCCGTTTCCCGCGCGACCGCCGGCAGGAACCCGTTGAACAAGACATCCGCGGGATCCACTGTCCGGTCCCACTCCGGCGCCGGCAGCGGCGGACGCAAACCTAAAGACTCCAGCCCCGCCAGCACCCGCGGTGCGAAGTCTGCGATGTACGTCAGCACCACCGCGCCGAACGAATCCGCGCCCAATGCCGACAAAAATCGCTTCCGTCCCAAATCCGAGATACCCGTCACGTCGACGCTGAACTGCTCGGCGAAATCGACGACCACCGGCTCCGATGAAGGCTTGGCCTCGAACGGAAGTGGCGGCAGCCGCAATACCGAACCGCAGGTCTGCCGGACCAGAGCGTTGACCTGCCCCAGCGACCCGGCGGGCGACAGCGCAACCAGACGCGAGAACGAAGAGATCACACCAGGACGCTACTGCGCCTGACTCACGCTGGACATGTAGAAGTCCGGAATCATCAGCGGCGGCATCGCGGCCCGGGTGGCCCAGTCACCCCACTCGCGTGGGAGCGTGACCTCGGTCGCACCCACCGCGGTGGCCCGACCCAGCAGGTCGAGCGGGCTCTCGTTGAACCGGAAGTTGTTCACCGCCGCCGACACCTTGCCGTCCTCGACCAGGTACACCCCGTCCCGGGTCAAGCCCGTCAACAACAGGTTCGTCGGATCGACCGTGCGGATGTACCACAGCGTGGTCAGCAACAACGCCCGCTCGGTCCCCTCGATCATCTCCGCAAGCGACGACTCACCGCCCGTCATCACCAGGTTGTCCGCCGGCACCGCGACCGGTGCGTGGAACTCGGCGGCCGTCGCCCGCGGATACGCCAGTGCGTTGATCACCCCGTCGCGGATCCAGTCGACGCGGCCGATATCCATTCCGTTGTCGAACACCGACACCGTGTCCGACGAACTCGCCGTCGCCACAAACGGCTGGCAATACAGCGGCGCCGCAACGGGATCCGAGTACAGCGTGACCGGCAACTGTGTCAGACGCTCCCCCACGCGCGTCCCGCCGCCCGGCGCGGAGAACGCGGTGCGGCCCTCCTGCGCCCCACGGCCGTCCATCATCCACGCCATGTAGATCATCATGTCGGCGACGGTCGACGGCGGCATCAACGTCGGATAACGCCCCGCCGGCAGCGAAACCGTGCGCCGCGACCACCCCAGCCGTGCCGACAAATCCGACAACATCTGGTCGACGGGCACGTCCAGGAAATCGGGGGTCGACACACCGGCCCACGCACTCGCCCCGTCGCGTTTGGCGTTGACCTCCACCGAGCCAGTCGGCTGCGTGAACCGCCGGCGCAGACCGGTCGACGACGCGAGGAACGTCGTCGCCATCTGGTGGCGGGCGTATCCGTACAGCGTGTCCGGTCCCCGGAACCCCCGCGCAAGCGAAGCGGCAAGTGCCCCAAAGACTTCCGCGCCCGTCGCCGGCACCGCGAGGTCCCAGTCGCCGGCAGCGTCCGAACCGGTGACCAAGGGCGCGCTGTCGCGGGCCTCCGGCGCGCAACGGGCCGCGTCCTCGCTCGCCGCGACCACGTCGCGGATCACTGCCGGGTCCACCTCGCTGGTCTGCACCGACCCGACCTGCGCCTTGTCGAAGTGCCGCACGATCGAGATCACGGTCGTCGACCGGCTTGACGACACCCCGTTGGTGGTCATCGAGCTGTTCGCCCAGCGCAGCGACGCTTCGGCCTTGTCCGTGACGATCACGACCGTCTCGTCGACTTTGGCTGCTGCCAGCAGCGCCTCGTCGACCACCTGCTGAGGCGCGATCAATGCCCCGCCTCCGTGGTCGTGTTCAGCACCCGCACACCGCGGAACAGCGCAGACGGGCACCCGTGGCTGACCGCCGCCACCTGCCCCGGCTGCGCCTTGCCGCAGTTGAACGCGCCGCCAAGCCGCCACGTCGACTCCCCGCCTACCGCCTCCAGCGAGCCCCAGAAGTCGGTGGTGGTGGCCTGGTAGGCGACATCGCGGACCTGGCCGGCGAGCTCCCCCTTGCGGATCGCCCAGAACCGCTGCCCGGTGAACTGAAAGTTGTAGCGCTGCATGTCGATTGACCACGACTTGTCGCCGACGATGTAGATGCCGTCCTCCACCCACGCGATCAGATCCTCTGTCGACAGGTTCTCAGGGCCGGGCTGCAGCGACACGTTGGCCATCCGCTGAATCGGCACGTGGTGCGGCGAGTCGGCGTACGAGCAGCCGTTGGACCGCGCGACGCCCAGTCGCGGCGCGAACGCGCGGTCCAGTTGGTAGCCGACGAACATCCCGTCACGCACCAGGTCCCAGTTCTGCGCGGCCACGCCCTCGTCGTCGTATCCGACGGTCGCCAGCCCGTAGTCGACGCACCTGTCGGCGGTCACGTTCATCGCCGGCGAGCCGTAGCGCAGCGTGCCGAGCTTGTCAGGAGTGGCGAACGACGTGCCGGCATACGCGGCTTCGTAGCCGATCGCCCGGTCGTATTCGGTGGCGTGCCCGATGGATTCGTGGATCGTCAGCCACAGATTCGACGGGTCGATCACCAGGTCCGTCGGGCCCGGTGTGACGCTCGGCGCCTTGACCTTCTCGGCGAGCAGCGCCGGGATCTCGGCGAGCTCGTCGGTCCAGTTCCAGATATCGTCGTCGACCACGGCCTCCCAGCCCCGCGCGGTCGGCGGGGCCAGGGTGCGCATCGAGTCGAAGCTGCCGGCGGCGGCGTCGACGGCCACTGCCTCCAGTGTCGGCTGGACTCGTACCCGCTGCTGCGTGATCGACGACCCGTAGACGTCGGCATAGTAGGTCTGCTCCTTGACGCCGTGGAACCCGGCGGACACGTGGTCGACGCCGTCGGAGGACAGCAGCTGGTCCGAGTAGTTGCGCAGTACGCCGATCTTGTCGACGGCGGCCACGGAGAACGGGTCGATCCGATACGACGACACCCACTCGACGTCGCGGTACACGGGTTCGTCTGCCAGCTCGACGTTCTCGGCGTTGAGCGCCCGCAAGGTCCGGGCCACCTGGACCGCACGCCGCGCCGTGTCTGCCGCGACCTCGGGCGTGAGCTCGGCGTGCGACGCGAACCCCCAGGTGCCGTCGACGATCACCCGGACCGCCAGGCCCACCTCCCTGCTGATCACCGACGTCTCCAGCATTGCGTCGCGCAGCGCGATCACGTCGGTGACGATCCGGTGGATGCGCAGGTCAGCATGGCTGGCGCCGGCGTCGGTGGCCGCGCTCAACGCGGCGTCCGCGAGCTCACGACGCGGTAGGGCCAGGAAGTCCGGATCGATTCCCCCGCGCGCCGCCACGGGTCCTACCGTAACGGGTGCCCGACGCCGTCAGCCGTCACCCTTTGTCGCGAGTTCTGCACAACGGCTGTCTCCGCCGCCGAGCCACGACCATCGCGCAGATTTCGGTGAATTCCGGTGCAAGCCGGGCGCTACCCGGCGGCCACGTTTTAATACTCAGATGCGCTGCCGGCGGTGCCGTTCCACGGCGATCGCGTACACGCTGCTGACCCCGAGCCTGTTCGGGGTCGCGGTGTTCCTGCTGCTGCCGATGTTCGTGGTGGCCTGGCTGAGCCTGCACCGCTGGGACCTGCTGGGCCCGATCCGCTATGTCGGACTAGACAATTGGCACGCTGTGCTCACCGACGGCACCTTCGGCAACTCGCTGCTGGTGACCGCCGCTTTCGTCGCGCTCGTGGTGCCGGTCCAGACGGTGCTCGGGCTGTTCGCCGCATCGCTGCTCGCCCGGCAGTTGCCCGGCAGCGCGTTCTTCCGGACGGTGTACGTGCTGCCCTGGGTGTGCGCGCCGATCGCGATCGCGGTGCTGTGGCGCTGGCTGCTCGCTCCCACCGACGGCGCCGTAAACACGATCCTGGGCCAGCGCGTGGAGTGGCTCACCGATCCCGGACTCGCGCTGCCGGTGGTATCGGCCGTCACCGTGTGGACCAACGTCGGCTACGTGGCGCTGTTCTTCCTCGCCGGCATCCTGGCCATCCCCGAGGACCTCCATCGCGCCGCCAGGCTGGACGGCGCCGGCACCTGGCAGCGGTTCACCAAGATCACGGTGCCGCTGTTGCGACCGACCCTCTTTTTCGTGCTGGTGACCGGAATCGTCAGCGCAGCACAGGTTTTCGACACCATCTACGCGTTGACCGGCGGTGGGCCGCAGCACCGCACCGATCTGGTCGCACACCGCATCTACGAGGAGGCCTTCGGCGCCGCCGCCGTGGGGCGGGCCGCCGTGATGGCGATCCTGCTGTTCGTGATCCTGGTCGCGGCCACCGTGGCGCAACACCTCTACTTCCGCCGCCGGATTAGCTATGACCTCGCCTAGAGCGCTCGGCATCTACGCGCTGCTGACGGCGGGCGCGGCGATCACGATGGCGCCGTTCATCTTCGGCGTGTTGACGTCCTTCACGTCGGCGCGTCAGTTCGCGACGGGAACGCCGCTCGCGCTGCCGGAGCCGCCGACGCTCGCCAATTACATCGGCCTCGCCAACGCCGGGTTCGGGCGCGCGGTGGTGGTGACGGCGCTGATGACCACGCTGATCGTGGTGGGCCAGTTGACGTTCTCGGTGTTAGCGGCGTATGCGTTCGCCCGGTTGACGTTCCGTGGCCGTGACGCGCTGTTCTGGATTTACATCACGACGCTGATGGTGCCGTCGACGGTGACCATCGTGCCGCTGTATCTGATGATGGCGCAAGCCGGTCTGCGCAACACGTTCTGGGCCTTGGTGTTGCCGTTCCTGTTTGGGTCGCCGTACGCGATCTTCCTACTTCGCGAGTACTTCCGCACGATTCCGGCCGACCTGATCAATGCCGCCCGACTCGACGGCGCGAACACACTCGACGTCCTGGTGCATGTCGTGGTCCCGGCCAGCAAGCCGATCCTCGTGACGCTGACACTGATCACCGTCGTGTCGCAGTGGAACAACTTCATGTGGCCGCGGGTGATCACCCGCGGGCCGAAGTGGCGGGTGCTGACGGTAGCGACGGCGTCGCTGCAGTCGCAGTATAACGCGCAGTGGACGCTGGTGATGGCCGCGACCACGCTGGCGATCGTCCCGCTGATCGTCGCATTCGTTGCGTTGCAACGCCACATCGTCCGCTCGATCGTGGTGACCGGTCTGAAATGACTGTGCGTCCTCGGCTGAAATTCTTCGCGCAAGCGGCTCATCCCCGGTCTTCGACGCTCGCCGCGTTGTCGGTCCTGGCTGTCCTGGCATTGCTGACCACCGCCGCCGTCCTGCTGGGCCGAGAACCTGAACCGGCCGGCCGCACCGTCGTCACCGTGCGGTTGTGGGACCAGCAGGTGGCGCAGGCGTACCGGCGCTCTTTCGACGAGTTCACCCGACGCCGCCCCGACGTCGAGGTGCGGGTCAACGTCGTCTCCTACGCGAACTACTTCGACGCGCTGCGCACCGATGTCGCGGGCGGCAGCGCCGACGACATCTTCTGGATCAACAACGCCTACTTCGCGCCCTACGCCGACAGCGGCCGGCTGATCGGAGTGACGCCGCGTGCGGACTGGGAGCCGTCGGTGGTCGAGCAGTTCACCCGCAACGGGACGCTGTGGGGTGTGCCGCAGCTGACGGATGCGGGAATCGCGTTGTACTACAACGCCGATCTGCTGGCCGCCGCGGATATCGACCCCTCGGAGCTGAACTCGCTGCGCTGGAATCCCGACGACGATCAGGACACGTTTCGCCCGATGCTTTCCCGGCTGACCCCGGGTGACGGGCGACGGTGGGCCTACAACGCGGGCAATGACCTACAGGGCATCTACCTGAACTACATCGGCTCGGCGGGCGGGGTGTTCTCGGTCGGCGACCGGTTCGCGTTCGACAACTCGCAAGCCGAGCGGGCGTTCCGCTACCTGGTGCGGCTGATCAACGTCGACGAGGTGGCGCCGCCCGCCTCCGACACCAACGACAACGGCGACTTCTCCCGCAACATGTTCCTGCAGGGCCGGCTCGCGCTGTTCCAGTCCGGCACCTACAACCTCGCCGAGATCGCGGCCAACGCGCCGTTTCGGTGGGGCGTCGCGCTGATGCCGGGCGGGCCGACCGGCAGGGTGAGCGTCACCAACGGCATTGTCGCCGCAGGCAATTCGGCAACACCGCATCCCGACGCCACCCGGGCGGTGCTCACCTGGCTGGGCAGCGCCGACGCCAACTCGTATCTCGGAGCCGAGGGCGCCGCGGTGCCGGCCGTGCTCCCCGCGCAATGCACCTACTTCCACTACTGGGCAGCCCGGGGAGTGGACGTCGCGCCATTCTTCGACGTGCTGCGGGGGCCGCGGATCCCGGCGCCGGGCGGGGCCGGCTTCGCCGCCGGGTTCGACGCGCTGCAGCCCTACTTCGACGAGATGTTTCTGGGCCGCCTCGACGTCGCGCAAGCACTCGCGCAGGCGCAGAGCGCGGCCAACGCCGCCGCCGAACGGTGAGTGTGCGGATCTGAACGGCTCCACCGGCGTGTTCCCACACTCGCAAAGGCGCTATTGCACATGAGTGGCCGCGAGCGGCGCAACCGAGGCGATCACATCGAAATCGGCATCACGGATGACGACTTCCGCCTCGTGCTTGATCGCGACCGCCGCAATCAGACAATCGTTGAGGCTGCGGATTGTGCGTCCCCCGCGACGGACGGCTCGATCGCCTGCTTGGTCAGCAGCATGCGCACATGAATTGCCGCCGGCGAGCCCGTCGCACGGAAAACTCCCCCACGCACTGGTTTACACCATTTAGACCGTCGAGCCGACCAGCACTTCGCTGGCGATCGCTGCCACCGAGACAAGCGTGACGATCAGCAAGGCCCACGCATCGACCCAGCCGGGTCGCGACGGCGCCGCCGAGATCTGACCGGTGCCGCCGCGCGCCGCGATCGCGTCGCCCATCTCGTCGGCGCGGCGAAGCGCGACGGTGATTGCCGCAGTGAGCATGTCGATCAGCTCAGCACGCCACCACCGGCGCCGGGCCCGCCGCGTCGGCAGCTCGGGGCGCGGCCTCAGTCGGCGGGCTGCATACAGAGTCCGGAATTCGCTCACCAGCATCGGGAAGGCCCGCAGCGCCAAGCCGAGCGCGGCCGCCCATTCGTCGACCGGAATCCGCAGCCACTTCAACGGCCGACCCAGCGTGGCAACCGCCGGGGCCACATCGGCGACGTTGGTGGTCCATGACACCATGCCGCCGATCCCCAGCAACACGACGGACAACGCGGTGACGCGCAGGAACTTCAGCAGTCCGCCCAGCCCGATTTCGGCAGAAGCGATGTGGATTTCCGGCGAGCCGCCGCCGAGCGCCGCGGTGATAAGGCCGATCGCCAGCAGAACCCACAGCCAGCGCGGGATCGTCGGTAACACGGTGCGTGGAATGCGCGCAATCCACGCGGCGATCAACACGAGCGCGCCCACCAACGCGATCGGCACCCACCCCGGGTAGAACGTGAGAAGCACGGAGATTCCCAACGCTGCAACGAGTTTGGTGCCGGCCCACAGCTCGTGGATCGATGACGTCCCCGGTATCGGACGCAGCAGCACCACCGGCCGTCGCTGGGCCGGCGCGCTCATGGTGCACCTCCCGCGGTCGCCGAGGCCGGCGCCACCATGCCGTCTTCTAGTTCGAGCGTGCGCGGGCACAAATCTTCCAGGCCGGCGAAGTCGTGGGAGATCACGATCACCGTCAGCCCGGTACGCACACGCAGGTCTTCGAGCAGACGCAGCAACCCGCGCTGGCTCGCGGCATCGACGCCGGCCAGCGGCTCGTCGAGAATCAGCGCTCGCGGAGACCGAGCGAGAAGCCCGGCCAGTACCACGCGCCGCATCTGCCCGCCGCTGAGCTGTTCGATGCGCCGGCTCGCCAGCGACGCGTCCAGCCCGACGTTGGTTAGCGCGGCCGCCACCCGGTCGGTGTCTTGCGGCGAGAACCCCGCCGCCGAGGCCACCTCGCGGTCGACCCGACGTCGCATCAGCTGCAGGCGCGCGGCCTGGAACGACATCGCCACCGCACCCACCTGATCGCTCACCGGCCTGCCGTCCAGAAGACAGCTGCCAAGAGTCGGCACCGTGAGGCCCGCCATGATCCACGCGAGTGTGGACTTGCCCGACCCGTTGCCGCCGTGGATCAACAGCCCTTCACCCTCGTGCACGTCGAAGCTGACGTCACGCAAAGCCGTTGTGACCCAGGGTGTTCCACTGGCGTACTCGTGGCACACGCCGTCGACTTCGATCATCGCCGTCGAGGAGCGGGCGTCCGGCGGCGCGGTCACCGGCGGCGCCGTCGTCATCTCCACCATCTCGGTGTTGTCGGAGCCACCGCTACCGGTCAGGTTCACCACGCGCTCGGCGGAGTCAGCCTCGTTGTTGTAGTGGGTGATGTGCACCAGGGCCATCCGGTGCCGCTCGCGAAGCGCGGCGAGCAGCCGCAGCAGCGACTCCCGCCCCTCCTGGTCGACCATGCTCGTCACTTCGTCGGCGATCAGCAGCGACGGGTCGCGCGCCAGCGCGGCGGCCAGTGCGAGCCGCTGCAGCTCGCCGCCGGACAGCCCCCCGGTGTCCCGCTCGGCCAGCCCGTCCAGCCCGACCTCCTCCAGCAGCTTGTCGACGTCGATGCTCTGCCCGGGCGGCAAGCCCCACACGACGTCGTCGGCGACGCGGCTGCCCAGCACCTGGCTCTCCGGATGCTGCATCACCACCGCCGTTCCGCCCACCTTCCCCAGGCCGACGGCGCCGCTGCGCTCGATCGTTCCGGCAGTGGGCGGCTGACCCGCCAGTACGAGCATCAGCGTCGTCTTGCCGGAGCCGTTGTCGCCGGTGATCGCGATGTGCTCGCCTGGCTCGACATCCAGCGTGATCGGCCCGAGCGCGTCGTGGTCGGAGTTCGGGTAGCGGAACGTGACGTCGCGCAACCGCACCGGGAGAGGTGCGACCCGGCCCGTCTCGGCGGGGACATCGAGCTTCTGCAGTTCGGTGGGTCCCGACAGGCGGTTCAGCACATGCGACAGCGCCCACCAACCAATCTGCGTGACCACCAGAATGCCGATGACCGATGCCGCGCCGATCAGCCATGGCCAGTACGCCAACAACGTCGCGAACCCGCGCGCGAGCGCATCGCCCACGGGATCCAGGTACGGCAGGTGTGACAGGAAGCGGGCTACGCCGTTGACGTTCGCGGTCAGCGAGTCGAAGATCAACGTTCGCAGCCGTGACAACACCAGCAGAGCGGCGACGAACACCACGCCGACAATCAGGCCGGCGCACAGGGCGACCGCGACGATCGTGGGAGTGCCGCGTTTACGGCGCTTGACCACGCCGATCATGGCGCCGATGTAGGCGCAGTGGACCACGGTCATCATTCCGCCCATCCCCGCGACCAGGAAGGCGATCAAGCCGCCGGCGACTGTGGCGGCGACCAGCACCCGAAAGCGGAAACGGTACGCCAACAGCCCCATCGGGACCGGGCCGAGCAGAGACAGCCCACCGGCGAAAGGGACGACGACCGAGATGATCGCGGTGGCGGCTACCAGCGCCGCGATCACCGACGCCTGCGCGAGTTCTCCGGGACTCAGCCGCCCGCGCTTCGACGCTTGCTGCTTCCCGCTCCTCCGCACTTCTCGATTCTGCCAGCCAGCGACCGCCGCCTGTGAACCGCAACACGTTGATCCTGCATAGGCAACCTATGTAATTTGGGTGGTATGCCTGCGTCGCCGTCCACCCGCGCCTCTCTCGGCGTCGACCTCCTGGGTGTGGTCGCCCGGCTGAACCGGCTGGCCACCCAGCGCACCCCGCTGGCCGTGCCCTGGGCCCAGGCACGACTGCTCTCCACGATCGAGGACCAGGGCCCGACTCGGATTTCTGAGTTGGCCGCGCTGGACCACTGCTCGCAGCCGACCATGACCATGCAGGTACGGCGCCTCGAGGACGCCGGCCTGGTCACCCGGACCCCCGACCCGGAGGACGCGAGGGCAGTGCTGATCGAGATCACACCCGAGGGCGTCGAGATGCTGCGCCATGTGCGGGCCGCCCGCGCCGGCGTCATCGATCCGCACATCGCCGCGCTCGACCCGGCGGATCGCCAAACGCTCGCCGAAGCCGTGCACGTACTGCGACGACTTCTCGACCGCACGGCGTCCTCACCGGCGAACAAGCTGACGAAGGAGTAGCCAGCGCGTTTGGCGCCACCGCGAACCCGTCGTCCCGCCCGGCAAGGTCGAGCAATTGGCGCTTTGCGGTTCGTCCGAACCAGAGCTGTACGGCCCCGCATAAACCTCGTGACAGCGAAACGCTATCCTGCGACTTTCGGGAGCTTTGCTCTTTTCGGACGGGAGACATCTGACATGACCGATAAGTTGTTTTCCCAAATCGGTGCGCCGGGAGAGTTGACCATCGCAGATGTATGCGACCAGATCGAGCAGAAAATCCACCTCCGCGCAGACAACCAGAAGCCCCCAGAGGAGTTCCCGGACTGGCAGTCGTGCGTGAAGGATCGGGACGACACCATCTACAAGTTGAGCGCCGCTGTTGTAAACCTCTGCCAAATGATGAAGTACCTGAACTCGACACAGCAGCGCGGCAGCTAGCCCGTCGGCGGTGGGCGCCACGGCGGTGCTCACGGAAACCAAAGCGGTCGTTGCTCTTTCAACGGCCTAGTCTGGCGCTCTTCGGCAGCCACACCCGGTCGAGCCCGGAGTGGCCTCGGCCGCATACTGTATCGTCCGGTTCCCAACGGCGCGGCCACCTCGTCGGCAGCGAAAGCTGAAATCAGGCGTTTTCCTGCCCTGATACTGGGCGGGGTCTACTGTCATCAGCCATGACCGTTGCGACCACACCCCGTATCGCCATCGGCGCCGCCGCACTGGTGGGCCTGGCCGCTCTCGGCGGTGTCGGCGCCGTCCTGCGCAACGACGCTAAGACGTCCCCGCCCGCAACGGGTTTCGACGTCACCGTGGTAGCGACGACGACGGCGGCGCCACGCTCAGACGCGGACCTGGCCCGGTTGATGAGCCTGCTTCCGGCCGGCTATGACGACAGCAACTGCGCGGCCGTCGACAACCCGCCGAAAGACTCGCTCGCCACAGTGGACTGCGACCAGAACTCGCTGCCCAATGGCCCGACGTCCGGGCGCTTCTCGCTGTATCCGGACGTCGCCACTCTGGACGCGCACTTCCAGACCGCGGCCGGCGAAGATCAGATTCAGCAGTGCCCCGATGGCATTGAGTCACCGGGCACTTGGCATTACACCAGCTCCCCCGATGTACCTGCCGGCAGGCTGGTGTGCGGCACCTACGAGGGCGATCCGGATGTGGTGTGGAGTCAGAATGACCGCCTGCTGCTCGGCAACCTGCAGGGCAGCGACCTGCAAACGATCTACACGTTCTGGAAGAACAACACCAAGTAGTTACGCGGTCGTACCGATAAGCAGCCCAACGAAATACGTCGCGCCGATCGCGACCGCGCCGAACACGAGTTGGCGGCCCGACGCCCACCACGCCGGCCTGCTGGTGTAACGCGATGCGAGTCCGCCGGCGACCACCAGCCCTACGCCTCCGCATGCGAGCCCTGCCCACAGCGATGAGTAGCCGAGCAGGTATGGGATCAAAGGAATTATCGCGCCGATCGCGAAGAGAATGAACGATGAGATCGCAGCGACGCGCGCTGACGGCTTCTCGCGGGGATCGACGCCGAGCTCTTGCACGAGATGGAAGTTGACGGCCTGGTTCTCGTCCTGATGGATCTCCTCGCTCGCGGCGCGCGCCGTCTTTTCGGCGATGCCCATCTGAACCAGCATCCCCACCAGCTCCTCCTGCTCGGCTTGCGGATGCATGCGCAGTGCGCGCCGTTCGAGCCGTACCTCCGAATCGATCTGCTCGTTGGCCGTCGTGACGGACGTGTATTCACCCAGCGCCATCGAGAACGAGCCGGCCAGCAGGCCGGCCACGCCGCTGAGTATGACGGTGTGTCGGTCGGCACTGGCGGCCACACCGGCGATCAGAGCGGTGTTGCTCACCAGACCGTCCATTGCGCCGAAGGTCGCCGCGCGCAGCCAGCCGCCGGAGACGTCGCTGTGGGTGTGGTCGAACTCGTGAGGCAGCCCGGTGGCAACGGCGGGCGACGGCAGCTCGGCGTCTGACGAAGTCATGACGGCAATTCAACGCTCGCGGTGAGGGCCATGACTATTCAGGTCCGCCTACGTTACCGTCGGGTATGGCGTCGACCACGGCTCAGATCTCCCCCGACCTCGCCCGGCACTTGCGCAACGCCCTCGACGGCCGGTGGCACATGGTGAGGAACCGCTCCCGCGAGCAGCTCTCCGGCGAGGTATTCCGTCCGCACTACACCCCCAACACCGTGATCGCGCGGACGAAGGCGTTGGAGCAGCTGAAGATCATCGCGGCCGGCGGGGCCGCCGAGGACGCCTTCCGCAAGGAGCACGGCGGCACAGGTGATGTCGGAGCAGCGGTCACGATGATCGAGATGCTGGCGATGTCCGACTTGTCCTTGATGGTCAAGGCCGGTGTGCAGTGGGGCCTGTTCGGTGGGGCGATCGAGAACCTGGGCACCGAGCGTCACCACGAGGCCTATGTGCGCAAGATCATCGACCTCGAGCTGCTGGGCTGCTTTGCGATGACCGAGACCGGCCACGGCAGCGATGTGCAGTCCCTGGAGACCACCGCGACGTACGACCGCGAAACCGACGAGTTCGTCATCAACTCCCCCACCAAGACCTCGCGCAAGGACTACATCGGCGGGGCAGCCGAAACCGCAACCATGGCAGCGGTTTTTGCGCAGCTGATCACCGCAGGCCCAGGCGAGGAGCCGACGGGCCACGGGGTGCACTGCTTCGTGGTGCCGATCCGCGACGACGAGGGCAACGACCTGCCCGGCGTCACCACGTCCGACTGTGACTACAAGGGTGGGCTGCCCGGTGTGGACAACGGGCGCATCATGTTCGACCACGTCCGCGTTCCGCGCAACAACCTGCTCAACAAATACGGCGACGTGGCGGCCGACGGCACGTATTCGTCACCGATCGAGAACCCCAACCGCCGCTTCTTCACGATGCTGGGCACGCTGGTGCGCGGCCGGGTGACGGTAGGTGGCAGCGCCGCCGCAGCTGCCCGGGTGGCGCTGGACATCGCGACGCGATATGCGTTGCTGCGCAAGCAGTTCAAGTCCCCGGACGACGACTCCGAAGTGGTGCTGATGGACTATATGGTGCACCAGCGTCGGCTGCTGCCGCTGATCGCGAAGTCCTATGCGCTGCAGTTCGCGCAGAACGAGTTGGTGGCCAAGCTCGACGAGATCCAGACCACCGAGATCCCCGACCCGGAGGAACAGCGCGAGCTGGAGTCGCGGGCGGCCGGGCTGAAGGCGGCGAACACCTGGCACGCCAGCCGCGCGATCCAGGAGGCGCGCGAAGCGTGCGGTGGCGCAGGCTATCTCGCGGAGAACAGGCTGATCGCACTGCGCGGCGACACCGACGTGTTCACCACGTTCGAAGGCGACAACCACGTACTCACGCAGCTCGTCGCCAAGGAGCTGCTGACGGCCTACGCCGACGACATCAAGAGCATGAGCCCGGTGGAGTGGGTGCGCTTCGCGGCCAACACGGTGAGCGATCGGGTGATCAAACGCACTGCGGCGCAACCGATCATCCAGACGCTTCTGGACACTCGGCAGGACAACGAGGAAGAGGGCAGCCTGTTCAACCGCGGTACCCAGTTGCAGATGTTCGAAGACCGCGAGCAGTACACGCTTTCGCGCGTCGCGCGCCGGCTGCAGGGCAGGTCGAAGGAGATGGACGCGTTCGAGGCGTTCAACGAGGTGCAGGATCACGTGCTGCACGCGGCGTCCGCTCACATCGACCGTGTCATCCTGGAGGCCTTCGTCGCGGGCATCGAGTCGTGCGAGGACGAGGACGCCAGGCAGGTGCTGTCGATGGTGTGCGACCTGTACGCGCTGTCGGCGATCGATGACGACAAGGCGTGGTACATCGAGCACCGCTACCTGTCGTCTGAGCGGGCGAAGGCCGTCACCCGCGGCATCAACGAGCGCTGCCGCACACTGCGGCCGTACGCCGAGACGCTGGTCGACGGGTTCGGCATCCCCGAGCAGCTGCGCGACGTGCCGATGCTGCACCCGGAGCTGATTGGCGAAGACGACTGAGCGCCTTCCCGCTCACACCCTCCGCCGAGCGTGGGCCTTGAGTACGAAGAGTCCGGATCTTTCGACCGTAAGGCCCACGCTCGGCGAGCAGGCTAGGCGCCTGGGATCGGGTCGAGCGCTTTGAGCTTGCCGTCCTCGCCGAGCTGGAAGCGGACCTGACCGATCCCGGTCGGTTGGCCCGGCGCGTCCCCGCTTTTCTGCCACTGGTACTGCACGGTGACCGTGGTGTCCCCGGAATGCAGCACGGTGATGTACGGCCGCGGCTGGGGTGTGGCGGTGCCGATCGGGGTGTTGCGGTCGAAGAACAGCAGGTGCTGCGGTGCGGCCGCGTCGCTGCCGGCGCTGACCTGCACCCAGTACAGGCGGCAGTTCAGAGTGTGCCCGCGGGTTACTTCACGCCACGCGCCACCGGCCTCTGGCCTCAAGCCGTTGACGGCGGCCGTCACGGTGTCGGCGGTCGGACCGTCGGCCGGGGTGCAGGTGTCGGGCGGTGACGGCGGCGCGCTCGACGGCTTCCAGCCGCACCCGGCCAGCAGCCCGAAGATCAGCAGGACGGCCGCCACTCGGCGAACGGACATGGATCCCACCTTATGCGGTGAAAAAGTGTCCCCCCGTGAGCGACTGCTCGCTCCTAGCAGGTGACCGCGGCCCACAGGGGGCCGCGACAACCGCAAGGAGTCAACATGTCCAACGTCAAGATTGCCGCCGCCACCATGCTGGTCGCCGCCGGTGCCGTCGTCGCCGGGGCGCTGGGTGCTGCGGCACCGGCCGGCGCCCAGGCCGACAAGTACGTCGCGATCTCGTACTCGCCTGAGACCGGGTCGTACGGGTGGGGCAACAACTACAACGATCTCAACGGCGCAATGGTCCGGTCGCTGGCCGAGTGCCAGAACTACGGCGGCAACCACTGCGTGTTCCTGGCCTGGTCAAAGAACGGCTGTGCCGCGCTGGCGGTCAACGGCGCCAACTACTACGGCTGGTACGGCGCGACCCGCGCCGAGGCCGAGCAGGGTGCGTTGCAGCGCAACGGCGGTGGCCACATCCTGGTCTCGCAGTGCGCGACGTAGTCGCCGAGACGTCGCCGCGGGCCGGCTCGATCTAGAGTCGGCCCGCGGCGAAAGTCGCTGCCTGGCTTGTCATTCCAGTCTGCACGTACTGAACGTGCGGACCCATGGTGACGCCGTCGGTGCAGATCGGATCACCGGGCACGCACAGGTCGATCGTCTTACCGGTATACAAGGGGCCGATGGCAGGCAGCGAGCCGGACCACAGCCGCCGTGAGAGCGAGCCTGCCGGAGAGGGATTGCCGAAGACGGCGACGGCGGCGACGTGGTCGGCGACCTGCGCCGGCATCTGTTCGGTGATGACGTCGACGACGGCCGCACCCTGCGAATAGCCGCCGAGCACCATCCTGGTGTTGGGGCAGCTCGCCGCTACGGACTGGACGTGGGTGCTCGCGTCGTTCGCGCCGGCGGGCACGGAGCTACTGAACTCATTGCTAGCGGGGTAGTTGACCGGGTAGACGTTCAGTGACCTCCCGCCGACTTGGGAGCGAAGTGCGTCAACGAAAGACTGGCCGACGCCGCCGACGCCGGGTGGCTCGGTGGTGCCTCGGGCGAACACCACTTCGACGTCCGGGCAGGGAGCGGCTGCGGAAACGGTCGTGCTGATGGCGTCTGTGGTGAGCAACGCCCCCGTCGTCACCACCGCAGCCGCAACGAATCGAGTTACGGACGGCATGCTTCTACTATCGCTCGCCGCGCCCGATGTGTTAGAGCCGGCTTGCGGCGAAGGCGGCTCCCTGCCCGACCATGCCGTTCGCGGCATACAGGTTGTGCGCGAAGCTGGGCTGCCCACCGGGGGTGCCGTTGCAGATCGTGTCGTTGGGTTCGCACAACTGGAGGGTCTTGCCGGCGTACAACGGGCCGATCCTGACCGGCGGTGCCCCGTACTGCTGCATCCAGGCGTCGGAGGGCTTTCCGAAGAGGACGACCGCGGCGACGTGGTCGGCGACCGCCGGTGGCATCGGCTGCGGGATGAAGGAGCGGAATTCAGCAGGCACTTCCGGTGGGATCTCGGCCGAGGTGACATAGCCGGAGACGACCGCGCCCTGGGAGAAGCCGCCGAGGACGATCTTGGTGTTCGGGCAGTTCGCCGCGGTCGACTCGACATGGCCGCCGGCGTCTCGAATGCCGTCGACGACGGTCCTGGCGAACTCGATGCCGCTGTTGAAGTCGCTGCTGGCGGCGTAGTTGACGGCGTAGACGTTGAGCGAGCGGTCCCCCACCTGCCCGCGCAACGTGTCGACGAAGGCCTGCCCGATGCCCCCGACGCCAGGCGGCTCGCCGGTGCCCCGGGCGAACACCACCTCAACGTCGGCGCACGGCTCCGCGGCGGCGGTCGGACCGGGTGCTGCCAGCAACATCGTCCAGGCGGCGACGAATGCGGCGGCGAAGAGAGAAGAGATCTGGCGAACTTTTCCTGCGGGCATGCCGGCATTGTTCCCCGGGCGGGGCGGCGTTCAAACGTGCACTCGCAGCGCGGGGATCAGCGGGGCGGCACGAACGTCGGCTCGTAGGTGGTCGTCGGGGGGTTGTAGGTGGTCGTCGGGGGGTTGTAGGTGGTCGTCGGCGGGTTGTACGTCGTCGTCGGCGCCATAGTGGTGGTCGGCGGATAGGTCGTCGTCGGCGGATAGGTCGTCGTCGGAGTCCACGTCGTCGTGGGTGCTACCTCCGTCGTCGTCGGAGGGGTTGCCTCGGTGGCCGACGGCGGCGGGGGGCTCTGTCGCGTGCCCGTGTAGCTCGGCGCGCGCGTGACCGGGGGCGGCGGCGCCGGCGTGGAAATAGGTGGCGGCGGAGCGACCGTCGCGGGCGCAATGCGCGGATCGTCGACGTCGGTGGCGCCGGTACCGCCGCGGGGCCGGCCGAAGTAGGCGCCCGTGGCGGGGTCATACAAAACGAACGTGGCGATCGGGTTCGCGCTTGGCCGGACGAGGCTGAGCGACTCGGGTGAGAACTTCGCCCACTTGTCGTTCGCGTACACCGCCGACGAGACGGCAATCGGCTCGAGCAGCGGATTGCCACAGGCGCAGCGGACCCGCGGTATGCCGAACTTGTCGACCATCACGGCCGTCCCTGCTTGCAGCACCGATTGAAACGGTGTCGCTTGACCGTTCTCGAAGCCGTGATTGGTGACACGGGTGTCGGTCCGCAGCACCACCGGCGTGAGATCCCTGATGTAGGCGGGGATTTGCGCTGGCGTGATCTTGAAGACGCTCGCCCATGCGCGCGCTTTGTCGGGATTCGCCTCGAGATAGGTGATCATCTGCTCGGGGTCGCAGCTGGACAGGTTTCGGGTGCCGCCGTACAGGCCGGGTTCTTCGCCGTTCGTCGGCCGGACTTCGCCACCGGATGCGGGCGTACCCGCTGGGTCCGATCCCGGATTGGTGGCCGGCGGCTGGGGGATCGTCGCGGATGGGGTGAACGGATTCTGCCCGGTCGCGGCGGCCTGTTCTAAGAAAATCTCCTGGTTTCCGGCCTTCTCGTCGTGGCCGACCAGCAACAGACCGGTGACGGCGACGACGAGCACGATGACGCTGAGCACCGCGCCGATGACTGCAATGCGGCGCCTCTTGGATGGCTTGGCGGGTTCGGGCTCTTCTGAAGCCACGGGCACGGGGCCCGACGGTGGAGGTTGGACGCTGCCGCCGGACAGCGCAGCGCGGTATGTCGGCGCCTCCTCGGGAGGAGGCGCGGTCTGACGGCTTGTGGACATCTGCTCGACACGTCGCGTCGGGGTCTGCCAGTGCGGGGACGTCACCGGACCGACAGGGCTGCGCGGGGGTGGTGCGAGCCGTTGAGTTGGTGGTTCGGACGGAGGTGGCTCGGGCGCACGCGGGATGGGGGTGGTAGCCGCCGAGCGGGCGGCGCCGGCCAACTCGAGGGGGGTCCGATACCGCTGGCCGGTGTCCTTGGCCATGCCTCGTGCGATCACGGCGTCGAACGTCGCCGGTACTCCGCGTCCGGTGACCGACGGCCGCGGGGGCGGCAATGTCAGGTGTCCCCTGATTTGTTGCTCGAGGCTTTCGCCCGGGAACGGTGGGCTGCCGGTCAGACATTCGTGCAATACGCAAGCCAGGGCGTATACGTCTGCGCGGGAGTCGGCACCCTCGGTGCCGAACCGCTCGGGCGCCATGTAATGCCAGGTGCCGATCATGCTGCCGGTGCTTGTCAACCCGGTTTGATCGGCTCCGCGCGCGATGCCGAAGTCGATCAGGTACGCGAAGTCATACTCGGCGACCAGGATGTTCGACGGCTTGACGTCGCGGTGCACCAATCCCACCTTGTGGGCGGCCTGCAGTGCCATTGCGATCTGTTCGACGATCATCACCGCCCGGGCGGGGTTGAGAGGGCCGTCGCGCAAAATGCTTTGCAGGTCGCTGCCCTCGATCAGCCGCATGTCGACATACAGCCGGCCGTCGATTTCGCCGTAGCTGTGGATCGGGACGACGTGCGGCTCGGTGAGTTGGGCGGCGGCGTGAGCCTCCCGCCGGAACCGCTGCTGAAACGTTCGGTCCTGAGCCAGGTGCGCGGGTAGGACTTTCACCGCCACGATGCGATCGGTCGCTGTGTCGCGGGCTCGCCACACTTCGCCCATACCACCGCGACCTAGCAACTCCAGGAGCTGGTAGCGCCCGAATGAAGTTCCCTCCAACACGCCCTCCAAAGGCGACGAGGCGTCGATCACGGACAATTCACCATAGGCGGGCGTGTCTGTACCGTGGGGATGTTCAGGCGCATCGAAGCAATCAGGCACCATAGGACGGGAGCTCAACGGGCTCGCCTCTAAAGCCCGGGGTACCGGTGCACAGCAGTGTCTGGTTCAGTTCCGGATCATGTTCGGCCGGCTGGGTGTCCTCGACGAACCGCTCGACGACGTCTGCGAACCGGCCGGGGTGGTCGTGAAACGGCATGTGCCCTGAATTCTCGAAGATCGCCAGGCGCGAGCCCGAAATCTTCTCGTGGGCGAGCGTTGCATGGCTGACGGGGATGATCAGATCGTCCTCGCCCCAAATCAGTTGCAGCGGAATGGATTGCATGAGATAGCTTCGGTCCAGCATGGTGACCAATTGCCCGCGCCCGTCAACCACGGCCCGCAGTGTGCGCGAAAACGCCGACAGCGCGGCTTTGTCCTGCAGTCGGATGAGCAGACGGATGGCGTCGGGCAGGTCTCTGGTGAACTTGTTGGAACCGAACACCGAACCGACCGCAGGGCCGGCCAGTTTCAACGCCGGCAGGACGCCGGGCGCGCGCAGCACGGACAGCGCTTCACTGCCCAGCGGTAAGGCGGCCAGTCGCAGTGCGATGCTCACGTCCGTGGTGACGCCGCCGCTGCCCACCAGAACGATGCGCTCGATGAGATGCGGGTACTGATAGGCCATTTGCATGGCGATTCCGCCGCCGAGCGAGTGCCCGACGACCGTGACGCGGTTGTGGCCGAGGATCGCGAGCAGATCGCGCATGCCGTTGGCGAACGCCGCCAGCGAGTAGTCGGCGCGTGGTTTGTCGGATTCGCCGTGGCCCAACAGGTCGGGGGCGATCACGGTGAACCGTTGCGCGAGCCGGGCGTGAACTGGGCCCCATGTCGTGGAGTCGTCGCCAACACCGTGGATCAACAGGAGCGCGGGTCCGGAGCCGGCCATACGGAAGGCGCGACGGTACCCGTGAATCATGCGGAAGTGCAGTGACGGAGGGGCGACGTCACGGACCGGCCGCAGGTTGGGCCGTGAGTCGTCGGGCATGGTGTTCTCCGTTCCGTCGTGCCGTCAAGGAGAAGATGCAGGGGTGTGCTTGGGGATTTCTTGGGCGGACAGAGGTCGATTTGTCGACGGTGCCGAGAAACGTGCCGCGATAGGGCGTCAATGACTCGCTGAATTTCCCATCGAGCCACGGCGCAGGCTCCGTTGGACGTCATTCATCAAGGTGCGTTTACGGCTTGCACCCTGATTTCGGATATGTCGCAGCGGCTCTTCCCGTCCGAGTTGCCCAGCGTGGTTATCCAGATGAGAAGGTTTGTCGTGGGGACGGGGTTCGTCACGTCGATGGTGTTATGGCCTGGTCGCAGCGGAGTGGGACGGCTGAGTTCCGTTGTGTCGCTGAGCTTTGCCGGCGTCGGGGTCGGCGAGGAACGCAGCTGCACCACGGTGCCTGCGCTGCTCAAGTCAACGGCAACGGTGCTAGGACGCATTGGTTGCGGAAGTTCGAGCAGGAGTCCTACGCCGTCCTTGAACTTCGGGAACGGCTCGGCGTCGAAATAGGTATCCGTCGACCATGCCGTGGCTGGGTCGCCGTCTATCGACAAGCCGGCCTTGGTCGGATTGTCGGGCGAACCGGCGGGTGAGAACACCGATGCGCGAACGGGTTTCACCGGAACGGTGCCTGTCCCAGGCGGCGGTGACACCGAGGGTGCCGGGAGCACGGACGGCGGCGGGGCGGTGGGTGCTTGGGGGGCCGGCGGCAGCAGACCGACCTCCGAGAGGAGGCGATCCGCTTCGGCCCAACGCCCTGATGGCGATGGCGATGGCGTCGTGGGCAGGGGACTCTGCAACCCGAGCTTGTCGGCGTCGTATGCGACGTCAACATCGCCGCTGCCGGCCATTCGGCTGATTGCAGAAGAAAATGTCGTCAACAGCACAGCGACCACTACCGCCGCCGTGCCGAGAAATACCTTCAGGATTTGACGGCGAGCAGATTCTGCCCGCTCTTCCGCGCCGAAGTTGCCGAAGCCGGCGTAACGGCCCGGCTGCGGCAAAGCAGGCAATTCCCGTGTGGCGAGGAGGGATTCGGCCTTCATGGCTTCCTCGCTGGCTTCTCGCAGCAACGTCGAAGCCGTTTCAGCACTGCTGATTCCACTGCCCGCACGCACCAGTCCGGCGGCGGTGGCTGATATTAAGAATGGAATCCGGCCGTTCAGTTCCGCCGGCTCTTTCACTCGGCCGGCAGCGTCGCGATCTACTGGCTCCCACTCAGCTCCGGCGCCTTCGAGGGGCCAGCGGTTCACAAGCAACCCGTACATGGTCGCGCCGATACCTCGGAGGTCATCTCGCGGCGTGGCGTCTGGCATTGTCGCCGGGAACGCCAGTACGACGCGCCTATCGACACTGACCCGTACCCGGGCCGGATGGTCGATCGACAACGCCAGGCCTGCCCGGTCGGCTGCTTCCGCGGTATCCGTCAGAAATTGCACAGCGTCAGAGACACCGACAGGGGCGGGATGCGTGTCGGCAACCTCTTTCAGCGTGGCACCGCGTATCCACTCGCTGATGACTACCCCGCAACCGTCGCGGGCGACCTCGATCACTTTGGCGAGTCCCGGCATGTCGAACCCGCGCAGCCTCGCGGTACGCGACAGAATTCCGTCGACGGTCGACGGCGGCAATTCGCCTTCTGGGTCGACAAGCGTCACCGCCAGCTGCTTGCCTGTCCCTGTGTCGGCGGCTTGCCAGAATTGCAGATGCCGCGGCCCACCATGACAGATGAGCAAGCGAATTCTGCCGTGCGCAATGGTATTGCCGGGAATCAGGCGGTTGCCGCCGCTCTGATCCGGATTCGACGGGCCCGGAGAGTCCCCAGCTGGGATGCTCCCAGCCCAAGAGGTCTGATCAGTGGTGGTCATCTGATGTCTTGGCTGCTGATTCTTGTCGTCAACCAAATAGCCGTGGGGACGGACTCTGAAACCATGGCAAGAGTCGGCAGTCAGTTGTCTTCCGCCGGTCAGCTGGCTGGGGCTGGAATTAACACCTGCTCCCCCGGCTGGACTCGAACCAGCCGCCTTACCCGTGCATCATTCCTGTAGAGCAAGGCTAAAATGGTCTATGAACTGCGGAATCATCACGCGTGACGTATCGTTCGATACCGGCGCGTATCGCAATACACCAAGTTGGATAGCACGTGGATAGCACGAAGGTGGCAAAACATGCCAGGTAAGTCGGGGCACCGAGGGTGGGGTCACATCCGGCGACTGCCTTCCGGCCGGTTCCAAGCGTCGTATGTGGGTCCGGATATGCGCCGGCATACTGCGCTGACGACGTACTCGGTCAAGCTAGCTGCGGAAGGCTGGCTCGCAGACGAACGTCGGCTGATCGAGAGCTACAGATGGAGCCCGCCAGCGACACGTGACGCCGAGCACAAAGC
>JBLNEK010000212.1:0-37725 GCA_050262635.1 Candidatus Sericytochromatia bacterium
GTTCGCCGTCGACGTCGTTTTCACGGCGCCGGCACCTCGGCGGTTCACGAACCTACCCACGGGTAGGAATTGCCAACGTTTTCCGAAACGTGACTCAAAGTCCTCTTAAGGGTGACCCATAACCTGACTGGCATGTGGATCGATGACACCAGCGCCGACGTCATCAAAGTTGACTTCGATGCGCTCTACCACGGCGATGTCCTGGTAGAGGGCGACACCTCGGAGCAGCTCGACGACGAGCATCCGTTGGCACCCGCTGTCTGACCGCGGCGGAAGAGGTCGGCGCGCGAGTTAGCTCCGCGCCGACCTCGGTGTTTGCCCCGGCTAGACCGCAACGCTCTCCGCTTCATTCGATCCGACCATCCCGGCCAGCCGCCCGGTGATCAACTCCTCGGCCTCCGCCACCATCCGCGACACCAAATCGCCGACGGTCGGTATGTCGTTGATCAAACCCATCGCCGTGCCGACGGACCAGATTCCCGCATCCAGGTCACCCAGCTCGAAGACCTTTACGCCGCGCACGCCGGCCACCAAATCCTTGACGTCCTCGAACTGACCGCCGTTGTTGAGGATCTCGACGACCTCGCGCGACACCGCGTTGCTGGCCACGCGCGCGGTGTTGCGCAGAGGGCGGAAGATCAGCTCGGTGTCCAGCTCGCTGCCGGCGACGATCGCCTCCTTGACCTTCTGGTGGATGGCCGACTCGACCGTGCACATGAACCGCGAGCCCATGTTGATGCCGTCGGCACCGAGCGCCAGCGCCGCCACCAAACCGCGCCCGTCGGCGAACCCACCTGACGCGATCACCGGAATCTCGATCTTGTCGGCGGCCGCCGGAATCAGCACCAGGCCCGGGATGTCGTCCTCGCCCGGATGACCGGCGCACTCGAATCCGTCAATGCTGATGCCGTCGACACCGAGGCTCTGGGCCTTCACCGCGTGGCGCACCGAGGTGCACTTGTGCAGCACCCTGATCCCGTTCGCATGAAACATCGGCAGGTGCGGCGCCGGGTTGGACCCCGCGGTCTCGACGATCTTGATGCCAGAGTCGACGATCACCTTGCGGTACTCGTCGTACGGCGGCGGGTTGATGGTAGGCAGGATGGTCAGGTTCACGCCGAACGGCTTGTCGGTCAGGTCGCGGCACCGCGCGATCTCGTTGGCAAGGTCCGACGGCGTCGGCTGGGTCAGGGCGGTGATGAACCCGAGCGCCCCCGAATTGGCCACGGCCGCAACGAGCTCCGCGCGTCCGACCCACTGCATGCCGCCCTGCACGATCGGATGCTCGACCCCGAACGTCTCGGTGAACTTCGTCGTGATCGTCATCGCTGCCCTCGGCTCCCGGCCCTCTGCTCTTCGCCCGCGATGCACATCGCAGCGCAAGCGCTCATCGCGGCGCCATCCTGATCGCGCCGTCCAACCGGATCACCTCGCCGTTGAGCATCGGGTTGGCCACGATGTGCGCCGCCAGCGCGCCGTACTCCTCGGGCTTGCCGAGCCGGCTGGGGTGGGGAACCTGCGCGCCCAGCGACTTCTTCGCCTCGTCGGGCAGCAGCGCCAGCAACGGCGTGTCGAACAGGCCCGGCGCGATCGTCACCACGCGGATCAGTTCCCTCGACAGGTCGCGGGCGATCGGCAGCGTCATGCCCACGACACCGCCCTTGGAGGCGGAGTATGCAGCCTGACCGATCTGGCCGTCGAACGCGGCGACCGACGCGGTGTTGATGATCACGCCGCGCTCTTCTCCGATCGGCTCGGACTTGGCGATCCGCTCCGCGCCCAGCCGCAGCACGTTGAAGGTGCCGATCAGATTGACGTTCACGACGCGCTTGAACTCGTCCAGCGGGAAGACGCCGTTCTTGGACAGCACCTTGATCGCGGACCCGGTGCCGGCGCAGTTGACGACGACGCGAACCGGGCCGAGCGACTCGGCGAGGTCGAACGCTGCGGTGACGGCGTCGGTGTCGGTGACGTCGGCGGGCGCGAACCGCACCCGGTCGCCGAGTTCCTTGGCCACATCCTCGCCCTTCGATGTTGGCAGGTCGAGGATCACCACCTGCGCGCCGTCGTCGAGCAGTGCCTTGACGGTGGCCAGGCCCAGTCCCGAGGCACCGCCCGTGACGACCGCTACGGCGTCTTTGATCTGCACTGATCAGTTCCTTTCGTCAGATGAGTCCCCCGACCCACTGGTTGGTCGGACTATACCCAGCCCTTACTGTGTAGCCATGACGAGCATCGATTCCAGCACGCGGACCTATCCCACTGTCGACGGCCTCACGGTCGAGCTGGCCGACGGCGTGCTGTCGATCACGATGAGCCGTCCGGACAGCCTGAACTCGCTCACCAGGGCGATGCTGGCGGGGGTCGCCGATGCGGTCGAGCGGGCCGGACATGACGACCGGGTGCGGCTGGTGCGCCTCGGTGGCGCCGGCCGGGCCTTCAGTTCGGGCGCCGGTATCAGCGCGGCAGACCAGAAAGACAGCCGCGGCGGCAGCCCGACCGCCGTGATCGACGAGGCGAATCGCGCGGTCCGCTCGATCGTGGCGTTGCCCAAGCCCGTCGTCGCCGTCGTGCACGGGCCCGCCGCCGGGGTGGCGGTGTCACTGGCGCTGGCGTGCGACGTCGTGCTGGCTTCCGAGAACGCGTACTTCCTGTTGGCGTTCACCAAGATTGCGCTGATGCCCGACGGCGGCGCGTCGGCGTTGGTGGCCGCGGCGGTCGGCCGCATCCGCGCGATGCGGATGGCGCTGCTGGCCGAACGGATCTCCGCGCGCGACGCGCTGGAGTGGGGGCTGGCGACCGCGGTGTATCCCGCCGACGAGTTCGACGCCGGGGTGGACAGGGTGCTGCAGACATTGATCAGCGGGCCTGCTGTCGCCTTCCGCAAGACCAAGGAGGCGATCAACGCCACCACCCTCACCGAACTCGAGGGCGCGCTGGAACGCGAGAAGCAAGGCCAGTCGCAGCTGATCACCTCGCCCGACTTCATCGAAGGCACGCTGGCCTTCCAGCAGCGCCGCTCCCCCAGCTTCACCGACCGCTAAGGCCCGCAGCGGCGCATCAGCTTTCGCGACACAGAACACATGGCGGCGACACGCCGTGCACGCCCGCCGAGGTTTATGTCTCGGGCAGCGTCGCCGACGATCCCTGGCGGTACGCGTTGTCGAGCAGCGTTGCCAGCAGCTTGAGTTGTTCTCTGCCGATGTCGCGCTGCGGCGCGATGGTTCGCGCGATGGCGGCGCCGTCGAACATGTTGAGTAGAGCTACGACGACGAAATCGAGCGTCTGCCCCGGCACCGTCTCGCTGCCGGGCAATGACCGCACGGCACCATGAATCTTCGCCCCGTACTCGGCAAGCACGTCTTCCAAGGTGGCTCTTAGCTTTTCGTCGGTGCGGGCGGCGACCATCAGTTCGTACATCACCGCGTTGGCGGGGCTGCGGGTGATGTCCCGCATAATCGCCAGCAGAGCGTCGAAGTCGGGCCGACCTACTCCTAGCCGCGCGGACTTCTGGGCGAACAAATCGAGGTCACGGCGGAGCACCTCCTGTGCCGTGGCCGCCATGAAGTCGCCCATCGTGTTGAAGTGCCGAAACAGAGCACCCACCGACACCCCGGCACGCTTGGTGATCTCCGCGGCCGACGCACGCGCGTACCCGACCTCGACGATCGCGGCGATGCTGGCGTCGAGCAGACGCGCGACGGTCTCCTCGCGCCGCTGGTGCTGCGTCCGGGCCATGTCAGACGGCGACGGGCGCGGGCTTTTCGCCGGCCCGCAGGAACCTGCCCGATTTCGCGGTCTTGCCGTATCCGTCGCGGAATTCGCCGTCGCGGAAGACGACGGTCCCGCCTACCCCGGTCGCGACGACGGCGGCGTCGTTACGGTTGACCATCCGGCGCAGCCCGCCGTAGAACGGCACCGTCTCCTCGTGGTAGCCGTCGACGGAGTCGTCGAGTCCTGCCGGGTCGATGACGACGAAGTCTGCGCGGTCGCCCTCGCGCAATCTGCCCGCGTCGAGGCCGAACCAGTCGGCCACCTCGGCGGTGAGCCGGTGCACGGCATGTTCGACGGTCATGAATTGCTCGTGCGAAACACGTTTGAGCAGCCGCAGTCCGAAGTTGTAGAACGCCATGTTGCGCAGGTGCGCGCCGGCGTCGGAGAAGCCCATGTGGATGGTGGGCTCGACGGCGAGCTTGTTCAGTTGCGCCGGACGGTGATTGGCCACTGTGGTGGTCCAGCGGACGTTGCGTTCGCCGTTCTCGACGAGCACGTCGAGGAACGCGTCGAGCGGGTGCAGCTCGCGCTCGTCGGCGATCTGCCCGAACGACTTGCCGATCAGGCTCTCGTCCGGGCACTCGACGATTACGGCGTCGTGAAAGTCGCGGTGCCACAGGCTCGGTCCGAGTTTGATCCGGTCGAACTGACGGCGGAACTCGCGCCGGTATTCCGTGTCGGCCAGCAGCTCGTTGCGCTCCAGCTGGTCGCGCAGGTGCAGCGCCGCGGTGCCCGCGCCGAACTCCTCGAAGACCGGCAGATCGATGCCGTCGGAGTACAGCTCGAACGGCACCGGCAGGTGCTGGAACCGCACGCTGGCGTCCAGCAGCCTGTTGAGCAGTCGGGTGCCCGGTCCGAACACGCTCACTGCGCCCGGGTTCGACTTCGCATCCGCGGACACCAGTAGGCTCATCCGAACCCCGTTGCGCCGCCCGAACATTCGGCTGCTGGACAAGAAGAAGAGCAGGCCCGTCAGCGGGCGCTTGACGTCGGGCGCGCTCTGCAGGATCCGTCCGCGCTTGCGCAGCACCTTGATTAGCCTGCGCCGCTCACGCCAGGTCGCGAACGTCGACGGCAGCGCGCGAGAGCGGTAGCGGTCGCCGTCGAGTTTGTCGATCGCCGCGTCCATGCCCGACATCCCGAGAATGCCGGTGTCGAGCGCCTCGTCGAGCATCTTCGCCATCTTGTCGAGTTCGGCGTCCGTCGGCCGCACCCCGTCCGAGGTGGCCCGGCGCAGACCGAGCACCGCGGTCCGCAGGTCCGAATGACCAAGCAGCGAACTGACATTCGGGCCCAGCGGCAGATCGTCAAGGGCCGCAACGTATTCCGCGGGCGTCGACCACGTCTTCTTCGCCTCCAGTGCGCCGAGCACGTACTTGCGCGGCACGGCCTCTACGCGGCTGAACAGGTCGGCGGCGTCCTCGCTGTCGGCGTAGATCGCCGACAGCGAGCAGTTGCCGAGCAGCACAGTGGTGACGCCGTGGCGCACCGACTCGCGAAGCCCGGGATCGAGTAGCACCTCGGCGTCGTAGTGCGTGTGCACGTCGAGGAAGCCGGGGACCACCCACTTGCCGGTCGCGTCGATCACGTCGGGACAGCCGGTCTCGTCCAGCGGCTCGGCGGACACCGTCGACACCACGCCATCGCGGAGGCCAAGCGTGCGGGTCTCAGGCGCTGCGCCGGTGCCGTCGAACCAGAGGCCGTCGCGGATGATCACGTCGTAGGTCATTCGGACAACCCTAACATAGATAGTGAGTGCTCGCAAACTCTATTTACTGCCCTGGTGAGAGCCCGAAGATGGGTGGCAACGCGAGCACCATCAGCAAGCTCCACCAGAAGTGGATCAGGATCGGCGCCAGCACTCCGCCCGTCGCACGACGGGCCAGCGCGCACACGGTGCCGAGGATCACCGCCGCGAACCCGAGCATCGGGTTGCCGCTGGCCAGCGTCACCGCGATGTACAGCACCGTCGAGATGAGCACAGGGTGAAACCGCCCGAGCGCGGCGTACAGCGCGCCGCGGAAGAAGCACTCCTCGGCGATCCCATTGATCAGCGTGATCGACAGGACGAGCCACAGCGTGCCCTTGTCAGCGAATTCCAGGACGTTCTTGATGTGGTCGCTGACTCCGGGAATCTCCCGGGCGCCGAGGCCGCCGAGCAGGAACAGGCCGCCCAGCCCGAGCCCGACGAGGGTGCCGGTGATGACCGGCCGCTGGTTGCGCCCGCGGAAGTTCACGCAGCCCAGGTGCAGTGGCCGCGACAGCAGCGCGCCGATGAACCAGACTCCGGCGAGCAAGAACGTCGACCAGTAGAACGAGTTGTCGCCGGGTGTTCGCTTCAACGAGAACCCGAGCACGACAGCGCCGATCACGAGGAACACTCCGACGATGATCCGGCGCCGCAGCACCACCGCGGGCGGCTCGTGGTACGGGACCGCGACCGTGGTGGCGATCTTCTTGAGCTCCGCCAATAGCGATGGGCGCGGGCCGGCTGCCGTGGTTTCCGACGTGGTTTCTTGTTGGGTCATGCTGACTTTCCGTTCGAGGTGAGGTCGGCCAGGATGTCAATTCCAGTGCGCAACACTCCGGCCACCGGGCCGGGTACGAGGTTGACGAGTTCGAGGGCGGGCCGGGCCGCGGCAGGCGTCACCGCGCGCGCCAAGCGCTTCAGCGCGAGCACGTCGCCGCCCGCCCAGTCAGGGTCGCTGTCGGCGAGATGGTGCGGATCGGCGAGTTCGTTGACGGGCCGGGGCTTGCGGGTGGCCACCGACGCGGCGATCGCGTCGTCGATCGGAGTCAATCCGCCTGGCGGGTCGGGCACCAGGCTGCGCAGCAGATGTTGGGAGGCCATCATCGGGTGGTCCAACGACTCGACGAGGTCGGCGGCCAGACCGCCGGGCACGGGCAGCGCGACGGCAGTCACCCGCGACACGAGGGCCGTGTCGATGCCCCGGATCGGCACGCCCGCCCGCCACGTGCCGGTCGCCTTGGCGTAGGCGAACAGCAGATGTCGGTACGTGGTGGTCTGCGGCCCGCAGATGTCGTAACCGCCGGCGGGCACTCGCTCCGGGTCGGCGGCGGCCACGAGGTAATAAAGCACGTCGCGGATCGAGATCGGGTCCATCGGGTTCTCGACCCACGGGAGCAGCGGGAACAGCAGGAAGCGGTCGCCGACGTAACGCAGCATCTCGAACGACATCGAGCCGGCGCCGATGATCATCGCCGCGCCGAGCCACACGACCTCCGGACCGCCCTCGACCGACAGCGACTGGGCGACCTCGGCGCGGCTCGTCAAGTGCTCGGACAGGTCCTCGTCCTCGGGCACGAAACCGCCGAGGTAGACGATGCGAGGCACGCCGGCCTCCTTGCCGGCGGTCGCCACGTTCGTGGCCGCGGCGTTGTCGGCGTTGCGGAACCCGGGCTGGCCGATGCCGTGCACCAGGTAATAGACAACGTCGACGGGCCCGGCGTCGGCCAGCGCCGCCCTGGCCTTGTCCAGGTCGCCCGCATCGAGCGCAACCGCGTCGACATCGGGGTACCAGCCGAACCTCTTGAGCGAGGACGGGTTTCGGGAGGCCGCGACCACCTGGTGGCCTTCGGTCAACAGCGCAGCGACCAGGCGAGAACCCACGTACCCTGTGGCACCGGTCACGAGAACTCGCACAGTACTCACCGTAGGCGATTACCCACTGTGGCCTGAACGCGACATCAGGTTCCTAGGCTGGTGGTGACGACACGACGGAAGGGGATGCGAGATTGGCAACGCTCGTTTCGGGAGACCGCGAACTGCCTCTGCAGTTCACCAACCATTTTCTGGCACACCTGCAGGCCGCGGTGTATCGGCGCTTCAAGAAGTCCGGCGGCTTCTTTTTGACCGGGACCTACCAGAACGACGACGGCAACGAGGTCACCGTCTCTCATTGGGTACACCCGCACATGCCGCTGGAGTTCTGCTACGACGTGCGCGACGACAACGGCGACCGGGTCCCGCCGGTGGAGCTGGACCATAAGGAGATCGACACGATCCTCGACGCGATGGACCGGCCCCTCGGGGTGCATGACACCGGCGACGTGTGGGTGACGTTCCGAGACAAGCTCTAAATCGTCTGGGCAGGAGCGCAGCGACTCGCCGTCAAAACTGCGTCGCGGCGCGATGTAGTTCGGCGAGGCGCTCGTAGACGCCGGCATTCTGCCGGTTGCCGGCCACCTCGGCGTCGCTGAGCTCGCGCCGCACGCGCCCCGGCACGCCCGTCACCAGCGATCGCGGCGGCACCACCATGCCCTGAGGCACCAACGCGCCGGCCGCGATCAGCGAACAGGTGCCGATCGTCGCACCGTTCATGATGATCGCGCCCATCCCGATCAGCACGTGGTCCTCCACGTCGCAGCCGTGCACCACCGCGTTGTGCCCGACGCTGACGCCCGCACCGATGTGCACCGGGAACTCCTTGTCGACGTGCACCGTGACGCCGTCCTGGATGTTCGTTCCCGCGCCGACGTGGATCGGCTCGGCCTCCGCGCGCAGCGTCACCGAGTACCAGACGCTGGCCCGGGCGGTGATGGTCACCTGACCAATCACCGACGCATTCGGAGCGACCCATGCTTCCGGATCGATCTGCGGGGTCCGGCCGCGCACGCTGATGATCAACGCCATCCGTGCTGTCTCCTCTTCGCGCGAGCGCTCATCGGCGTCCCTACTGGCCTTTCCATACCGGCTGCCTCTTCTCGGCGAACGCCCGTGGACCCTCTTTGGCGTCCTGCGACCTCAGCAGCGTCGAGACTTCCTTGCGCAGCCGCGCCCACTTCGGCTCCTCGTCGGTGATCACTCCGTCGTCGACGCCATAGGCCACCCGCTTACTCACTTGAACGGCCAGCGGCGCGTTGACTGTGATGCGCTCGGCCAGGGCGAGCGCCGCCTGCAGCGCGGTCCCGTCGGGCACCACCTGGTTGATCATCCCCCAGCGCGCCGCGTCGGTCGCTGAGATCGGATCGCCGGTGAACATCATCTCGAACGCCACCTTGCGCGGCAGCGCGTCGACGATGCGGAACACCCCGCCGGCCGCAGCCACCAGGCCGCGCTTGACCTCCGGCAACCCGAACGTTGCGCGCTCGTCGGCCACTATCAGGTCACTGGCGAGCGCGATCTCGGTGCCACCGCCCAGCGCCGTCCCGTTGACGGCCGCGATCGTCGGCTTGTCGACGAAGTGGTGCACGTACCCCGCGAAGCCCCACTCGGGATGCTCGGGGTGGTAGAGGTTCTCCCGCCGCGAGATCGCCTTGAGATCCGCACCGGCGCAGAATGATTGGTCTCCTGCACCGGTGATCACGACCGCCCACACCTCGGGGTCGTGGTTGGCGCGCTCGAGCGCGTCACCGACCCCGATGCTGACCCCGCCGTTGACGGCGTTGCGCGCCTCGGGCCGGTTGATCGTGATGACGTCGACGTTGCCGCGGCGCTCGACGAGCGCGGCGGGTTGGGTCACAGCAATTCCACGATGGTGGCGTTGGCTTGGCCACCACCCTCGCACATGGTCTGCAAACCGTAGCGAATTCCCTTGTCGCGCATGTGGTGAACCATCGTCGCCATGATCCGCGCACCTGACCCGCCGAGCGGGTGGCCGAGCGCGATCGCACCGCCGTTGGGGTTGAGGTTCTTCTCGTCGGCCCCGATGTCCTGCAGCCACGCCAACGGCACCGGCGCGAACGCCTCGTTGACCTCGAACACGCCGATGTCGGACAGGCTCAGCCCAGACTTCTTCAACGCCTTCTGCGTCGCCGGGATAGGCGCCGTCAGCATGATCACCGGGTTGGCACCGGCCAGCACCGCGGTATGGATCTTTGCAATCGGCTTGAGCCCCAACGACTTCGCCTTCTCCTCGGTCATGATCAGCACCGCGGCCGATCCGTCGGAGATCTGCGACGAGTTGCCCGCGTGGATCACGCCGTCCTCTTTGAACGCCGGCTTCAGCTGGGCCATCTTCTCCATCGGTGTGCCGCGCCGGATGCCCTCGTCCTTGAGCACCGGATTGCCGTCCTGGTCTTTGATCGCGACGATCTGGTCGTCGAACGCGCCGGAATCCTGTGCCGCCGCGGCCTTTTCGTGCGAGCCGAGCGAGAACTCATCGAGCTTGGTGCGGTCGAGGCCCCACTGCTCGGCGATCATCTCCGCGCCGATGCCCTGGTTCGGGTGCACACCGTAGCGGTCCATGAAACCCGCCGGGAACGGGTTGCCGCCACCGGCGAGCGAGGCGCCCATCGGCACCCGCGTCATCGACTCCACACCACCGGCCACCACCACGTCGTAGTGCCCGGCCACCACACCGGCCGCGGCGAAGTGGATGGACTGCTGGCTAGACCCGCACTGGCGGTCCACCGTCACGCCGGTGACGCTCTCGGGCCAGCCGGCCGCCAGCACCGACGTCCGCGCGATGTCCATGGCCTGCTCCCCGGCCTGCATGACGCAGCCCCAGATCACGTCGTCGACGATGTCAGGATCGACACCAGCTCGCTCGACCAGTGCGTTGAGCACCTGCGCGGACAAGTCGGCCGGATGGACTCCGGACAGGCCGCCGTTGCGCTTGCCGACCGGTGACCGTACCGCTTCGACGATGACGGCTTCAGCCATGACTTTCTCCTATCACCCGAGTTGACTCGTGTCGATTGTCGACCAGAGCCGTGCGGGCGCCGCGACCGGGTGAACCAAACCGCGCTCGGGCCCGTGTCAGAGTCGAATCTGTCAAGCTGGATGCCTATGACCGCCTTGGAGAGCGCGTTCGTCGTGAACTCGCCGCGGCTTGCGCCTCGCGGTGCGGCACTCGCGGGCTGGTCGATCCACGTCGCGGTGATCGCGCTGTGGGTTGCGCTGTTCGCCCAGGTGTTCTTCCGGGTCGGGGCCGGATTGTGGTCGGTCGGCATCGCCTACATCGCCTACGACACACTGCTGCTCGCGTACGTGCTGTGGCAGGCGGTGCCGATGCGCCGCCGAGCGGCTGTGCCGCCCGTGTCGGGCAGGCCGAGTGTGGCAGTGCTGATCGCCGCGTTCAACGAGGCGCCGGTGCTCCGGGCGACCCTCCGCGCGCTGCTGGCGCAGACCGACCCGCCCGAGCAGATCGTTGTGGCCGACGACGGATCCGACGACGACACCGCCGCGGTGCTGGAGGCCGATTTCGGCAACCGTGACCAGTCGGTGCGGCTGCTCGCTCTTCCGCACGGTGGCAAGGCGGCCGCGCTCAACGCGGCGCTGATGGCGGTCGACACCGATGTCGTGGTCACGATGGACGCCGACACGCTGCCCGCACCGGGCGCTGTCGCCGCCATCCGCGCCGCGTTCGCGGCCGACCGCGACGTGGTCGTGGCCGGCGGTGTGCTGACACCGATCTGCGGGCGCAGTACGGGCAACCGGCTGCTGCAGTGGTTCCAGACCTACGAGTACCTGCGCAACTTCGTCGGTCGCTACGCGTGGATGCGGGTGAACTGCCTGCTATTGATTTCCGGTGCGTTCGCGGGCTTCCGGCGCGATGCCGTACTGGCCGTCGGCGGGTTCGACACCGACTGTCTGGTAGAGGATTACGAGTTGATCCACCGGATGCAACGACGCAGCCGCGACCACGGCCTCGGGTGGAAGGTGCAGATCGTCGGCGCCGCCGTCGTGAAGACCGACGCGCCCGGCACCATCCGTGACTTCCTGCGTCAGCGGCGGCGTTGGTTCGGCGGCTTCCTGCAGGCGCAGTACTGGAACCGCGACATGGTGGGCAACCGGCGTTACGGCGCACTGGGTCTGGCGATGCTGCCGGTGAAGGCCGCCGACACGGTACAGCCGGTCTACGGCCTGACCGCGTTCGCGGTGCTGATCGGTTTGGCCGTGACCGGCAACGGCGCTGTGCTGGTGCCGGTCGGCGCGATCGTGCTGGCCAAGTTCGCACTGGATCTCGTCGCGTTCGTGTGGACGATCCACCTGTACCGGCGCTGGACCGGCTCGGACGTACGTCTCGGTGCGGGCCTCCTGGCCGTGCTCGTCGAGCCGTTCACGTTCATGCCGCTGTTGCACACCGGTGCACTGCTGGGCTGGTGGCAGTTCCTGTCGGGCCGGCAGACGTGGGTCCCTCAGCGCCGCAGCGCTTTAGCTCCGTAGACGTGCACCGGGCAGTCGTCGTCCCACGGCTGCCGCACCACCATGTCCGCGACGCGCACATACCCGCGCTCGAATTCGCCTGTCGCGGCGTCGACCAACCTGTACTCCTGCGTCTGCTTGTGGATCGGCTGCCCGTCGAGCAGGATCACCCGCACCTCGTCGGGCTCGAAGTGACACCGCGCCTGCATCGCGGCGATCAATTGCTCGTTGTGCATGTGCCCGTCGCCGAAGTTCCAGCCGACGGCGGTGCTGCACAGCCGCTCTCCCTCGGTGATGATGTAGTCGTCCTCGTTGCGCCCGGCCAGCGCGCGATGGACAAGGCTGAGCAGCGCCTTGCCGTGAGAGTTGAAGCCACGGAACGCATATCCCTTGTAGAGGTAGATCATCGCCTGCTCCTGGCTGCCGTAGAACTTCTCCAACTGGGAGGCCGGCATGCTGGCGATCGCGACGAGGCCCTTCTCGATCTTCTCGTTGGCCGACGGCTTCAGACACCACCAGGAGGTGTCCCAGTTCCCGGCGTAATACCGCATCCCGGGCAAGAACGAGATCTTGCCCGGGAACAGGTTGCCGAGGATCACTGTCCCGGCGAGCACGGCGAACAGAATCGCCACGGGCACAGGGTTGTTCAAGTCACCGAGCCCGAGGTCTGCGTGCGTGACGAACAGCCACAGCACCCCGAAGATCATGAACACATTCCACTCCAGTGGCACACCCATGGGGATCGCGGACAGAATCCCGAAGTGGAAGCACACCATTACGAACGCCGCGATTGCAGTCGGCCAGCCACCGTGGCAGAAGAACAGCACCAGCGGCACCAGCATCTCGATCGCGGTGCTGAAGTGGGCGATCACGCGGGAGACCCGCCCGGGCCGCAGGTCGTCGGGGAAGCGCTCGAAGAACTTGCGCTTCAGCCACTTCGTCCGGATCAGCGGGTTGTTCGACATCATCGTGGAGATCACGAATGGGAAGTGCTTGTTGAGCTTCGACGTGGCTGCGCCCAACCAGATCACCAGGAACACCACCTTCGCGGCGATGATCATGTCAACGCCGGCGAACAGGAACGTGACCGACAGCGAGCCGTAGACCTCCCCGCGGGCGGCCAGGAAGATTACCTTGTCGCGCAGGCCCAGCAGCGCCAAAAGCCCGAGGACCGTGGCGATCTGCCACGTCGGCAGCCGGCCCGGCACTCCCCCGGTGCCGTCGGACAGCAGTGCCCACAACAGCATGACCAGCAGCGCGGCGTACAGCACCACGTCGACGGGTGTGCGATTGGTGCCCTTGGTGAGCGGGATGCGCCCGGGCCACGGTGGTAGCCGAATCGTGTTGGGGTGCAACCAGTACAGGATCGACCCCATCGGCGGGAAGAACCGGTTGTTCAGCGGGCCGAACCCGCAGCCGAGTCCGACGACCTCGAACAGCATCGTGTAGAGCACGACCTTCTGGAAGACGATCGGCTCGGCCCACCATGTCGTGACGTTGAAGAACCCGTCGACGCCCTTGGTGCTCAGCGCGAACAGCCAACCGCCGAGGATGTAGAGCAGAATCTTCACGACGTAGAACAGGTGCATCGCCACGGGTGTGCCGAACCCCACCTCGGCCCAGTGCCGGGCCATGGGCCGGATCTTCTCGCTGCGGGTGCCCTTGCTCCACTCCTCGAAGTCCACGACGGGCATATCCGGCTTCAGAAACCCCATACGCAGAAAATAGAACGTGTTACAGCGCCGCCGCCAGACGTTCCACGTATTCGCCGACGTCGGCAAGAGCAGACTCGGCCGCATGCACGCTGATCGCAATCGTGTCGCCGATGCCGTGCACGCCGTGCGTGAGGCCCATCATCGGAGACAGCGCCGGATAGCCGGCGGTCAGCACGACGGGGCGGCCGCCGAACGTCAGGTCGGCCGGGCCGCGGTCGACGCTGGAGACGACGCTGTTTCCGGTGACGACGGGCGAGCGCGCGGCCGGGTCGAGTTGCCTGACGCCCCAGCGCAGCAGCGGCGCGGGCACCGCGGCCAGCGCCCGGTCGGCGGCCGCGAACGCCGGGTGCGCCCCGCGACGCCGACGGTCCCGCAGATCGGCGGCGATCCGCTCTGCTCGTTCGTCGACCGGCAACTGCGGGTACAGCCCGACGCCGACGTTGCCGAAGTGGTTATAGGCCTGGCGGGCACGGGTTTTGGCGATCGGTACCTCGGCGCCAAGCGTCGACGTGTCCTCGCCGCGTTCATTGAGATACGCGGCCAGCGCCCCGGAAATCGCCGCCAGCACCGTCACCGTCACCGTATGCGGGCCCAACTCTGACCGGCGCCGCACGAAAGTGCGGAGGGTTCTGGGCCCGGCGGGCCGGGTGTTGATGCTCAGCGCCGGGCGTGGTGGCGTGGGTCGTGGGACGAGACCATCGGCAGTGTCGCGTTCGAGGCGCCTGTGCGCCCGCGCCGCGGTGACGGCGCTGGTGATCAGAGATCGCGGTGTGGCCTGTTGCACGTCCGGGACGTTCGGCGTCCGCCCGAACAGCACGGCCGCGAGCGCCGACGACCGCAGCCCGTCGCCCAGCGCGTGACCCATCTGCATCACCGTGACGGCCGACGGGCCCGTGGTACCGGGCACGCCGGCTACGGGGCTGAACACGTGAAGCCGCCACGCGGCGTCGCGCTGGTCTATCTGATCGTCGGCCAAGGCTGCGACCGCGTCGAGGCACTGCCTCCAGCCCGGCGTGGGCCCGTGCACGACTACCTGGTCGGCCGTGACGTCGCGGTGCACCCAGGCCGGATACCTGAGGGAACCCCGCTCGTCGACCCGCAGAGCCAGGTCGGGGCAGGTTGCCGCATGCCGATGTGTTTGTGCCACAGCGTCATTCAGATCATCGGGTTCGCCTTCGAAGGCGTACAGCAGGAACTGGTCATTGGGGATCTTGCTCGACGTCCAGTAGACCTGCGCGTCGGCGGCGGTCATCACTCCCTGCGATTTCGGCGCGCTTTTCGACGCTGAGCGCAGCAGATTAGCGCGCCCCAATCGCCGTGTAATCAGGGCCGCCCGACGAAGTCGAGGATTTGGCTGGCGACGACGTCCGGCTGTTCCAGCTGGAGGAAATGACCCGCGTGCGGGACCGACTGGACGTCGCTGCCGGGCGGCAGGACGTGTGCCACCCAGTCCGAGAACTCGGGTGAGGCGCAGCCGTCGTCGGCGCCGTGGAGATAGAGGGTCGGCACTCTCGGCGCGGACATCCAATGACGATGCAGTTCCGCGTACTGCGGCGGGGGCGCACTGTTGCGCACGGTGGCGCGGTAGGGACCCAGTGCGGCGCGCCAGCTTTCGGGTGTGCCGATGGCCGCGTCGACGTGGCGGACGTCTTGGGTGGCGTCGTAGCGCGGAGACCACTGCCTCCACAACCGTCGCGGAATCCGCGACGCGGAGCGTTCGGGCAGCAGCGGCAGCTGGAAGTAGGCGATGTACCAGCTGCGGACGATCTGGCGGGGAAGCAGTGCGACGAGCCTCCCGACGTCGGGGACACGGCCGAGCGGCCGGAAAGCGGCGGCAAGCGGCACGGACATGATGACTGCCTTGCGGAACGGGCTGTCGGGCATCGCGGCCAGGCCGGCCCCGGCGACCGCGCCCCAGTCGTGGCCGATGATCACGTCTTGACCGGTCGGGCCGACCGCGTCGAGAACCCGAAGCGCGTCGTCCATCAATGCGCCGATGTGGTAGCTGCCCTCCGACGGAATCGTCGACGGAGCGTAGCCGCGCATGAACGGCGCGACCACTCGCCAGCCGGCCGCGGCAAGCTTCGGCGCCGCCAACCGCCAGCCGTGGGCCGTGTCGGGAAAACCGTGCAGGCACAACGCAATTGGTGCATCGGCTTCGTTGTCGGCGGGCGTCCACGTCAGCGCGCGCAGGGTCACCGTGGGTGCGTCGACTTCGACCCATCCGAGCTGACCCATGGCGGCAGCTTATCCGCCTGCCTTCAGACGCCGCCTGCAGCCGCCTCCAGCTCGGCGATGACGATCTTGCGCATGCCGAGCATGGCTTTGGTGGCGGCCGCGGCGCGGGCCGGGTCGGGGTCGTTCAGCAGTTCGAAGAGCCGGTCAGGGACGATCTGCCAACTGACACCGAATCGGTCTTTGAGCCAGCCGCACTGTGACTCCTCGCCTCCGTCGAGCAGGCGCTGCCAGTAGTAGTCGACCTCGTCTTGGTCCTTGCAGCTGACCATGAACGACACGGCCTCGGTGAACGGGAACTGCGGGCCGCCGTTGATGCCGACGAACCGGGTGCCGTCGAGCACGAAACTTCCGGACACCACCTCGCCGGGGGTTCCCGGCCCCGCGTCTGTGAAGCGGTTCATGCTCTCGATGCGCGAATTCGGGAACACGGCGGTGTAGAACTGGGCGGCTTGCTCGAGGTCGTTGTCGAACCAGAGCGACGGGGTGATCGACGGCATGGTGGTCCTCCTTGATGGTTGGCTACCGGTGTCGACCGCAGACGCCGCCGAAACTCATCGCCGGTGCGCGCCGAGCGCCCGCAATGCGAAGTCGTGGACGTAGCCGACGAGCAGTTCGCGGTCGGGACCAAGACCCAAGAGCGGTGCGGCGAAAGCGCGGTCGACCACCGCGTGGATCGCGGCGGCGTCGCGGCCCGGCTCGGCGAGAGGGAAGGAGCCGTCGTCATGACCCCGGCGCAAGATATCGGCCAGGATCTCTTCGCGGCTGGCGCGCAGCTCGGCGCTGGCCTCCCGGTAGCCCTTGGCCACCCGCACTTCGTCAGAGTCGAGCACGACGACATGTGCTCGCATTCGCGGGTGATACGCCAGCCCGAGAAGGCAGTCGATCCACGCCCGCAGCTGCGCCTCGGGGCCGTCGGTGTCGCGGGCCGCCCGCCGCAGCCGTCGCAGGACCGCCTCGCTGTCTCGCCTGAGCATCGCGAGGAACAACTCGTCTTTCGAGGCGAAGTGACGGTAGAACGCCCGCGTCGACAAACCGGCGGCTTCAAGGATCGCGGCCACCGACACGGGCCCCTGATGCGGTGAGGACAGGCACGAGTACGCGGCATCGATGATGTCGGCCCGTTCCTCGTCGGGCAGCCGGGTCCGCGGTGGCACGAGCGCCGATTCTAGGTCCGCCGGACGTGAGCGAAAATGCTGATCTCAGGTCGGCTACCGTGACCCCGATGAGCAGCGCACCCCACACCGTCACCTACACGGGCGTGAACGACGTCGCGCTCGTCGCCGACGAATGGAACCGTGACGCTGCTCCGACCGACAGGCGGCCCTCGATTCTGATGCTGCACGGCGGCGGCCAGAACCGGTTCTCGTGGAAGAACACCGGGCAGATCCTCGCCGACCAAGGCTTCCATGTGCTGGCGCTCGATACGCGCGGGCACGGCGACAGCGACCACGCACCAGGTGCCGACTACGCGCTCGAAACGCTGTGCGGCGACGTGCTGCGCGTCATCGACGCCATCGACCGGCCGGTCGCGTTGATCGGTGCGAGCATGGGCGGACTGACCGGGATTCTGGTGGCCGACGCGGCGGGCCCGGCCGTCGTCACCAAACTCATCCTCGTCGACGTCGTGCCACGGTTCGAGAAAAGCGGCAGTGCCCGCATCCGGGATTTCATGTTCAGCCATGTGCACGGATTCGACTCGCTCGATGAGGCCGCCGATGCGGTGGCGGCGTACCTGCCGCACCGGACGCGGCCGCGCAGTCCCGAGGGCCTGAAGAAGAACCTGCGCCACCGCAACGGCCGCTGGTATTGGCACTGGGATCCCAAGCTGCTGACCAAGCCCGAGGACGATCCGCATCTGCGCGCCGAGAAACTGGAGACCGCCGCGATCGGCCTTCGCATTCCGATTCTTCTCATCCGCGGCAAGCTGTCCGACGTGGTGAGCGTTGAGGGTGTCAGGGACTTCCTCGACAAGGTGCCGACGGCCGAGTTCATCGAACTCTCCGACGCCGGCCACACCGCCGCCGGCGACGACAACGACGCCTTCACCGACGCCGTCGTGCAATTCGTCACCCGCTGACTCGCAGCCCCGCCGCCGCCCCGGCCAGCCCCCGCCCTGGCCCGCCCCCGCCGAGAGTGCAACTGGCGACGCGACACGCGGGGCAAGCGTCGCTGGCCGCACACTCGGCGAGGGACGGGGCGTGCCGCTCTACATTACGAATGTGAACCTCGTCGTCACCGACCAGCCGACACCGCACCTCGCGGTCGTCACATTGAACAACCCGGACCGGCTCAACGCACTGAGCATGGAGATGGTGTCACAGTTGTACGAGACCCTCGACGCGCTCGCAGTATCGAGACCAGGGTGGTGATCGTGACCGGCGCGGGCCGGGGCTTCTGCTCCGGGCTCGACCTGTCACAGCCTGCCGTCGCACCGACCGCGCAGGCCCGCACCGGCCCGGCCGCCGGTATGCGCACCCAAGAGTTCGTCGCCGGACTGGTGCCACGGGTGATGGCCCTGCCCCAACCGGTGATCGTCGCCGTCAACGGTGCGGCCGTCGGCGGCGGGCTGGGGTTGGCCGCGGCGTGCGATCTGCGCATCGCCGCCCGCAGCGCGCTGTTCTGCACGCAGTTCATCAAGCTTGGCCTCTCGGGCTGCGACATCGGTGTCAGCTATACCCTGCCGAATTTCCTCGGGGCAACGCGCGCAGCCGATTTGATCTTCACCGCGCGCCGCGTCGGCGCCGACGAGGCCGAACGAATCGGCCTCGTATCCGAGGTCGTCGACGACGGGAACTTGCTGAGAAGAGCCCGCGAGATCGCCGATACCTTGTTGTCTTACAGCCCATTCGGGCTGGAGATGACCAAGCAGGTGTTCACGGCGAACCTGGACGCCGCCAACGTCGATGCGGCGATCGCTCTGGAGAACCGGACCCAGATCCTCGCCGCGACACAGATGTTCGCCGCCACCGGGCAATCGTTCAGCGACGCCGCAAGGCCGCCGAGCAGGGAAGGCCAATGATGGACGCGGAAACGCTGCACGGCCTTTTCGACCTGTCGGGACGGACTGCCGTCGTCACCGGCGGCACCCGCGGCATCGGCTTCGCCCTGGCGCAGGGATATCTCGCCGCCGGCGCGAACGTCGTCATCACCGGACGGTCCGAACAACGTTGCCGCGCAGCCCTAGACGCTCTTGGGGAGTCAGATCGCGCCGTAGCGGTCGCTGCCCACATGGGCGACCTCGATCAGGTCGAACGCCTGGTCCAGCAGACGCTCGAGACATTCGGCGGCATCGACATCCTCGTCAACAACGCCGCGACGTCGCTGCTACAGCAGTTCGGCGAGATCACGCCCGAGGCGTGGCAGAAGTCGCTGTCCGTCAACGTGGCCGGCCCGTTGTTCCTTACCCAGAAGGCGCTGCCCCACCTGGCGGAGAGTGAACACGCGGCGGTGCTCAACCTGGTCTCCCCCGCGGCGTACATCTTCGCTGGCACCATGCCGCTCTACGCCGCGGGCAAGGGTGCGCTGCTGGCACTCACGCGGTCGATGGCGGCGGCGTTCGCACCGAAGGGAATTCGCGTCAACGCGCTCGCACCCGGGCCGGTGGATACCCAGATGATGCGCAACAACCCACCCGAGTTCATCGAAGCCACGGCCAACGAGACGCTGCTGCGGCGGCTGGCAGACCCAGACGAGATGGTCGGCCCGGCACTGCTTCTCACATCGGACGCCGGCAGCTATATCACCGGCCAGGTCCTGCTTGCCGATGGCGGCATGGTGCCGCATTAGGCCAGCAGCGGCAGCTTGCCGTACTGTATGTCGCCGAGGAGCTCGAGCATCGCACGCCGCGTCGCAGTCAGCTCGGTTGAGCCAAATGCACTACCAGACAACGTAAGACGGCACGTCGCAACTGCCGAGTTGTAGCAGTATTTCGCCTCGCCGTTCGTGTCCGTGTAGGTCAGCCCGATCACATCACCACGGCGACAACTGATCTCACCGTCGAGCAGCAAGTCGTCGAACCTGGCCGAGAATGACCAGTGGAATGGCTCATACCGGCCGGCAGTACGCCGCGCCGCCGGAACCGAGCGTACCGCGAACTCGCGGCCCTCGTGCCGAAAGACCAAGAGCGTCATCGGAGGCAGTGTCAACCGGCCGACACCGGCACGGGCGGTGACGATTTCGAGTGACGACGCGGGTGCGTCATCGAACCCGCACACCTGTCCGAACGCGTACTCCGGCGTATGGCGTCTGCCCCAATTGTGGTTGACGCTGCCCGTCCAACCGTCGAGCTCGAAACGAAGATCGTCGACCACCACGTACCCGTCGAAGCGCGCAAGAGGCGACCGGACGGATGTCTTCGCGGACGGGAACCGAGCCGCGTATTGGCGGTCGGTCAACAATTTGACCGGCTCGCCGACGCTCGTGATGACCAGGTCCCATGACGCCGTGCGGTGACCGGGCAGCGAACCGCGCGCGTGGCGGTCGTCGAGAAAAGTGTCGCCGATTCGCACAGTCCATGGCTCGGAACGAAAGTCGGCCTCCTCGACCGCGAAAGGCTGCTTCACGGCACGGTTGCCATCGCCCTCGGGGTCGAACAGCATCACCCACACGTCGGCGCTTGACGCGCCGTGGTCAGCCAGCAGCAACGTCTCCCGCAGCCAAATGGCCTGCGCACGATCGGGGTGGTTCGCACGGATGTACCGGCTCTCGTAGTACGGCGCTCTCACGACGAACCGCTCTCCGGAGCGGCCCCGTTGGTTTCGGCCAGCCGTTGATGAAGGCGCGCGCGGATCTCGTCGGCCGAGTAGGCGTTGCGGCGTCGTTGGTCGCGAGCTACCAGCGCCCCGCCGGCGGCGACCCCTACGAGACCGGCCAGACCGATCCACTTCCACATTTTGCGCATCGTCGTCAGCTTAAGCTGCCAGCGTGGACGAGCACACCGTGTCGCTGGAGCGAGCGCTCGAGGAGACCAGGACCGGCGACGTCTGGCTGTTTCGCGGCCGGTCCGGGCCGGACCGCGCCATCCAGTCAATGACGAACAGCCCGGTGAACCATGTCGGGATGACCGTGGCGATCGACGACCTTCCACCGCTGTTGTGGCACGCCGAACTCGGCAACAAGCTCACCGACGTCTGGACGGGGACCAACCACCGCGGAGTCCAGCTCAACGATGCGCGCGAAGCGGTGGAGCAGTGGATGAACCACTACGGCCAGCGGTGCTGGCTGCGCCAGCTGATACCGCACGCCACCCGCGAACAGGAGGACCGCCTGCTGAAAGTGATCGCACGGATGGACGGAACGCCGTTTCCCAGCACCGCGCGGTTGACGGCCCGCTGGTTTCGCGGCCGGGTTCCCGCGTCAAGCGATCTGACGCGCGGAATCCCGTTTCTGCACAAGCGCTTTCGTGAAGCCGCCGACCGCAAGAAAGTCGAGCGGCGCGATGCCGGCTTGGAAACCGCGTACTGCGCGGAGACGGTCGCCATCACGTACGAGGAGATGGGCTTGCTGGCGACGTACAAGCACTCGAATTGGTTTGACCCGGGCAGATTTTGGAGTGGCGACACACTTCCGCTTGCCGACGGTTACCGGCTCGGTGACGAGATCGCTGTCGCCGTGAACTGACCGCGAAAATACGCCTCCGCTACAGCAGCGCGAGCACGTTCGCCGCGGCGGCCTCGCCGGATCGCACGGCGCCCTCCATGTAGCCGTTCCACACCGATGCGCACTCCGCGCCGGCCCAGTGGATCGGCCCGACCGGTTCGGTCAGCGCCGGCCCGAACGCCGTCCATACCCCCGGGGTGAAGTGGGCGCCGTAGCAGCCGCGGCTGTACTCCTCGGCCATCCAGTCTCGCTCCAGGTACTCGAGCGGGCGCCTAGCCCGCGGGCCGAAATAGCGGGCGAAGCAGTCCATAGCCGCCTGCCGGCGTCCGTCGCGGTCGCGGCGACCCCAGACGCGTCCGTCGTTGGCTTCCATGAAGCCCATCAGCACCCCCGGGGTGCCCTCCGGCGGCGAGTTGTCGAATGTCACCTTCACCGGCCCGGTGTCGGAGGCGGCCTGTCCGGTCAGCCCCTCGTCACGCCAGAATGGCTGGTCATAGATGCAGTACAGCTTGATGACGGAGCCGGCGGGCAGCCGTTGGGTGAGTTGGTCGCGAAACGACGGCAGCGCGGGGGAATACACCAGGCGCCCGGCAAGGGTCGGCGGCAGCGTGACGATCACTCGCTCAGCGTCGAAGATCTCGGGTCCGGCGTCGCCGTCGACATGCACCCGCACCCCACGATGGGTGGATTGGACGCCGTGGTCGATGCGCCGGACCGGCCGCTCTAGCTGTACCCGGTCACCGAGGGGGGCTGCCATCGTTTCGGCGATGCGGATCGAGCCGCCGACGATACGATCCTGCTGCGCGCCCGCCTCCACCGAGAGCAGCGTCTCCAGGTCCGTGCCGGAGTGCGCATAGAACAGTGCATGCAACGCCGACAGGTCGGTCGACTCAGCGGAGAACACCGCCTCGGTCGCGATTCGAAAATAGCTGCGCCCCAACCGGGTTCGAAGATGCCGGCGAATCCAGGTCTCGAAGGTCTCGGCGTCGAGATCGCGGGCGCTCGGCGACCGCCACGGCTGGTCGAGGTCGATTTTGGCGGCGGCGCGGTTGAAGCGGGCCAGGCCGCTGGCGAGGTCCATCAGCGCGAACGGGTTCATTCGGGGCACTGCGCCGCGACCACTGCCCATCGACGACGACCGTCCCCCCAGATGAACGACGGTGCGGCCTCGGTTCCAGGTGGGAAAGGTCGACAGGCCTAGTTCGCCGACAAGCTCGTACATCCGATCCTGCGTCGACCCGATCCACTGGCCGCCGAGTTCCACCGGCACACCGTCGGCGGTGTGGCCACCTTCGAGCCGTCCGCCCACCCGGTCGCGGGCCTCCAACACGACGACGTTGGCACCGCCGGCGACCAGCGCGCGAGCGGCTGCCAGGCCGGCCACCCCGGCACCGACGACGATGACCCGCCCGTTTCGCATCGAATTAGTCGACAGATATTTCGGCCAACTTCGACCAGCCGGTCGCCTCGATGCTCTCGCTGATGACCTTCGGCGTCGACACCAGCGCCTGCGGCAATTCCCGCTGCGCGGCCTTGAAGTGCTCGCTGTTGACGTGAGCGGCGCCGGCGTCACCGTCGCGGAAGGCTTCGACGAGCACGTACTCGGCCGGGTTCTCGAGGCTTCGGGACCATTCGAACCAGAGATTGCCTTGCTCGGCGCGAGTCGCCTCGGTGAACGGCGCCACGAGCTCCGGCCAGCGATCGGTCCACTCGGGTTTGGTTTCGAACTTCACGACGATGAAGATCACGGGTGTCCCCTTTCGAGAGAACCGTATCGCCCAATGAGCGGTCGCTTCCACTACGGTTGACGGCAAACAGGCGGATGGGAGCAGCGTGATGAGGATCCGGTTCCGATACGTGACGGTCGAGGTCGACGAGCGGCTGCGGGAGCGGCTGGCGTTCGCCGTCGATCGGCTGCGCTTCAACCTGACCGCTTACCTACGCATCGCATCTGATGACGTGGGCGCTGCCAGCCAGCGGCTGCGTGGGATGTGCGATCGGGCCGCAGAACGGGTGGATGTCACATTGGCGAACGTCAATGACCGCATCGACCCGGCGGAGGCGCCGGCCGAGGAGAGGCTTACCGCGGTCTAGCGTCAGACCGCTGCGTCACCAGTGACGCAGATGCGACCTGCCGACCTCGTAGCCAGTGGGAAACGTCTTCTCGATCACCCGGAACTTGTCGTTGGCCTTGGACTCCAATTCCAAGACGACGCAGCCGTCGCAGACACACTTGGATTCCAGGACCTTGTAGTGCTCGCCGCCACCATGAACGTCGGTGATCGGGTCGCCAGAGCGCAGGGTCTCTACCGGCACGAGTTCGCTGGCGCTTAGTTGGTGTGACTCCACCTCGGACACGTTAAGCCATCACCGCTCGTCAGGGAATGGCTTCGGGGCGACGACGACGCTGCATCCAAGGATTCGCCAAGCCGCGATCGTCACCCTTCGTTGCAGGATCCACGGCTCGAAAAGTGTCCCTTCCGGGCGCGTGAGTCGCTCCTAGCAAGTGAACGCAGCCAGTGGGAGGAGGACACCCGGATGAACATGCAATACGCGCGAGCAGTGCTTGCGCACGAGCAGGCGTACCGCGATCGCGCGCGCGTGAACTACCTCAGCGGGAACCACGCGACCTTCCCACCGGAGGCCGACGTCGGCGCCATCGATTTGCGGCGAACTGGGCAGCACGCCGAGGCCTGACCACAACGATCCTCACCGATAAACGTCACGGCGCGATCTCCATCGCATCCCGTTCATCCCACCGTGAAGAGGAGTCATTCGCAGGCGAGCATCAAGCGTTCGAGCCGTCGCACCAGAAGACTCGGTAGCCACCGCCCCGTCTCGGCGGCCGAGATGTTCGACGTGCGTTCGAGGAGTTGCCTTATCACTATGGCGGCCTCCAACCGCGCGAGCGCGGCGCCGACGCAGAAGTGCAGTCCCTTGCCGAAGCTGATGTGACTCTTCCCGTGAGGCCGGTCGAGTCGGAACTGTCCGGGATCGTCGAAGTGCGAAGGGTCGTGATTGGCCGCTCCCCACAACAGGAGTAGACGCGAACCGGCAGGAAGTTCGACGCCGCGCAATTCGGTGTCGTTGACTACGTGTCGGTAGTGACCCCGGAAAGGCGGCTCGTAGCGCAGCACCTCTTCGAGAAACGCCCCGAGAAGTCCCGGTTGGTCGCGGACTTGCTGCTGGACGTCGGGATGCGTCGTGAGAATCCAGGCCGCGGAACCGATCAGAGATGCAGTCGATTCACCACCGGCGCTGAACAGCGTGATCATCATGGCCAACGCGGCCATATCGGACAGTTCGCCAGACGCACAGGCAAGAGCCAGGTCACCAAGCAAATCGTCGTGTGGGTCGGCTGCCGCTTGCTGGAAATGCTCGGTGATGTATCCGCTCAGCTCCAACACCGCGATGCCGGCGTCCTCCAACTGATCTCGGGTCACCAGTCCTTCGACTACCTGTGTCGCGGAGTAACCCCACTGGATGAGCCGGTCGATGTCCGCATCGGGGACACCGATGATCCTGCCGACGATCATCATCGGTAAGCGGTTGGCCATCACACCCATCCACTCGATGACGCCGCCTCGGGCACCGAGTTCCCAGATGCGAGCGGCGGTGTCTGCGATGTACGGCTCGACGGCGCGGATCCGTTTGGCTGCCAGGTGAGGAAGAATCGCCTTCCTGTGGACGGAATGCGCCGGCTCGTCCGCCGTTGCCAACGCTTGTGTGGGTCCTCCCAGTTCTCCGACGTCGAAGGCGGTCACGACGCCGCCCGGCTGATACATCATCGTCGCTGTCAGATTCGAGGAGAAGTCATCGCAGCGGGCGACTACCTCGTTGACGGCATCCCAACTACTCACGGCGTAGAAGCCGGACTCGCCGATCCGATGAACGTGCCCTGCTCGGTGCATCTCCTGGTAGAGCGGGTACGGATCCTGAACGTATTGATCGTCAAACAGCGCCAGGCCGAGGCCACCGTTCAGCGACGTCATCCCTCAACGCTGAATGGTGAGTGTCAGCGGCGTCAACGAGGTTCGGAGAAGTTGCGATGCGCTGCACGCGCGAAGCGGGGCGGCCGTCTCATCAGCGTGGGGTGACCTCGGCGCGACCCGACACAATCCACCAAATTCGTCTCAAATTTGAGAATATGACGCGGACGACGCACAAAGGTAATCGAAATGGTTCGCGACGATTGGGTGGTAGGCGGTGACCGTCGGGCAGCGGCGGCGGACCGTATTTACGCCGCTGCGACGGATCTGGTCATCCGCGAGGGATTGGATGCCTTTGACATCGACACTCTCGCGGCGCGGATCCACTGTTCCAGAGCCACCGTCTACCGCTACGCCGGAGGCAAAGCTCAGATCCGCGACGCCGTGCTGGTGCGACTCGCGGCCGGAATCATCGAGACCGTCCGGCACGCCGTCGATGGACTGAGCGGCCCGGAGCGGGTCGTCACCGCAATCACCGTGGCACTCGAACAGATCAGGTCGGACCCCTTGCGCCGGCTGATGCTCAGCTCGAGCAACTCGCCGGACCTGGGCGAATTGCACTCCTCGCAGGTGCTGAGTCAGCTTGCTGCCGACCTCACCGGGATCACCGACGACGATCCGCAGGCGGCGCAGTGGATTGTGCGCGTCGTGGTGTCCCTGGCCTACTGGCCTATCGCGAACGGTCGTGCCGAACGGCAAGTGCTCCAGCGTTTCGTCGCGCCCGCATTCGGCTCGTAACGCGACCCCTGGCAGTCACACCGTCGCGCGCGCGGCCCACGCGGTAGCCGTAACAGTGAAGGGCCCGCTACCCAGGCGTTCGCGAGCCATCGATTCCAGTTGTGCCCGTCCATCGCTGTCGAGTCGCTGGACGTAGTCACCAGCCGGGCCGACACCGAATGTGTACGGCTCCCACCATTCGTCGAAGGTCGGGTGCACGACATCGACGGCAATGGCTTCTTCTTGCACATCGCGCAGGCCGGCAGCTTCGAAGATCTCGGTCAGGTGTCCCATCTGCGCCCCGGAGAGCAGGGCTTCATCCTCGGCTTCAGGGTTGATCGTGTGAACCGCATCCCAGAACGGCGCGAGTGCGCCGGCAGGTCCATCCCACACGCACGCTGCGATAACGCCGCCGCTCCGAGTCACGCGTGCCATCTGGCTGACGGCGACCACTGGATTCGTCATGAAATGCACCACCAATTGCGCGAGAGCAGCGTCGAAAGCGTCAGTGTCGTAAGGCAATTCCTCGGCCGTGCCTTGGCGCACGTCGACGCCGGGGAATCGCGCACGGATCGCGTCGATGAAGGGCGGTGAAGGATCGATGGCCGTGACATCGGCTCCGAGCGACAGTAAATGCGCGGTCAGCGCCCCCGGTCCGCAACCCACATCAAGCACCTTGTCGCCCGGGGCGGTCCCGGCAAATTCCCTGAAGACCTTCGCAAGGGGCTCGGCATACCGGCCCATGTAACGGGTATAGGCCTCCGGTGTGACGTCGAAACTCACCGAGAAATGCTACGTCGCCGGGCGCGCCAAGGTAGCGCAGGACGGCCCGATTCGATCACTGCTACTTCGGTATCAGACGTTGAAGCGGAACTCGACCATGTGACGTCATCGGTAAACGTCACGTCGATGCGCGATGTGGATTACCCGAACGACCACTCGGTCGTCGAAAACTTGGTAGATCAGCCGGAATTCGCCCCGCCGCGCGGAATACGTGCCCGCCAGCTGGCCTCGAAGTGGCTTGCCGACGCGATGGGGGCTGTCGGCGAGTGGACCGCGGATGAACTCCCAACAAGCGATGGCTACCGTTTCGGGCAGCAGGTCGGTCAGCGCCCTCTTGGCTGCTTTCGTCAACTCGATGCGATACGTCACCGCGGAAGCCGGCCGGCGGCGCGCATCTCCTCTGTCACCTCGTCGAGCGTGTAGACCTGGCCAGCCTCCGCTTCGGCCTCGGCCTCACGGATCTCTCGCATCAGACCCCGGTCGCCGAGGATCGCCAGCGTTTCCATGATCGAGTCGTAGTCGTCGGCACTGAGTATCACCACCGCCCGGCGACCTTGCCGAGTGACCTCGATTCGCTGGTGGGTGCGGACCGCTTCGTCGACGAGCCTGGACAGGTTGGCTCGGACCTCGGCCAGCGGTAGCGTCGTCATGTACAGAATTCTAGCTAGACGTTGAAGCGGAACTCCACCACGTCGCCGTCGGCCATCACGTAGTCCTTGCCCTCCATGCGGACTTTGCCGGCCGCCCGGGCGGCGGCCATCGAACCGGCGGCCACGAGGTCGTCGTACGACACCACCTCGGCCTTGATGAAGCCCTTCTCGAAGTCGCTGTGGATCACGCCGGCTGCCTTCGGCGCGGTGTCGCCCTGATGAATCACCCACGCCCGCGCCTCTTTCGGCCCCGCTGTCAGAAACGTTTGCAGCCGCAGCGTGTGAAACCCCGCCCGCGCCAACGCATCCAGGCCCCGCTCGGTCTGTCCGATCGACTCCAGCAACTCGGCGGCCGACTCGTCGTCAAGCTCCAGCAGCTCCGCCTCGATCTTCGCGTCCAGGAACACCGCATCCGCAGGCGCCACCAGCGACCTCAGTGACGCCACCCGCACGGCGTCGGTAAGCACCGCCTCGTCGGCGTTGAAGACGTAGAGGAAGGGCTTCGTCGTCAACAAATTGAGTTCCCTCAACAAAGACGTATCGACTTCGGAGGCGAACAGGGTGACGCCGCTATTCAGCACCTTCTGCGCCGCCTGGGCCGCCTCCAACACCGGCCGCCGGTCCTTAGTTGTGCGCGCTTCCTTCTCCAGACGGGGCAGCGCCCGCTCCAACGTCTGCAGGTCCGCCAGGATCAGTTCGGTTTCGACGACCTCGATGTCTGACGCCGGGTCCACCTCGCCGGCCACATGCGCGACGTCGTCGTCGGAGAACACCCGCACCACCTGACAGATCGCGTCGCACTCGCGGATGTTCGCAAGGAACTTGTTGCCCAGCCCGGCACCTTCCGATGCACCGCGGACCAGACCGGCGATGTCGACGAACGTGACGGGCGCGGGGACGATCCGTGCCGAGTCGAACATCTCGGCCAGCTTGGCAAGCCGCGGGTCCGGTAGCGGCACGACGCCCTCGTTGGGCTCGATCGTGGCGAACGGGTAGTTCGCGGCAAGCACGTTGTTCCGCGTCAGGGCATTGAACAAGGTCGACTTGCCGACATTCGGCAGACCCACGATCCCCAGGTTCAGGCTCACAGGGTCCACAGTGTAGGCAAGTCCGACATGCGGGCCCGGGCGCGCTTGACAGCGCAGTTTGAGGTCTAACCGGTACGGTCTACGTGTGTTTGCACAGCGGGACGGGGCGGCCGTGAGCGCGCAGCGCCGCTCCGTACATCCGAATGTGCCGGGTGTGCCCTGGTGGGGTGCCGTCATGATCGCCGTGACGGCGACGGCGGTCGGCTTCGCGTTCGACGCTGGCGGCGGCAAAGAACTCACTCACGTGTTCGCTGCGCTGTATGCGATCGGCTGCATCGTGGCCGTGTTGGCGGTACGGCAGGCCGGAATCTTCACGGCCGTCGTACAGCCCCCGATGATCCTGTTCGTCAGCGTGCCGGGCGCCTACTTCCTGTTCCACGGCGACGACATCAAGGGCCTCAAGGACGTACTCATCAATTGCGCCTACCCACTTGTCGAGCGCTTCCCGCTGATGCTGTTCACGTCCGGATTGGTCCTGCTGATCGGGCTGGCCCGCTGGTTCGTTGGCGGGCGGCCGGACGAAGCGGCCGAATCGCAGCCCGCCAAGGTGCCCACAACTTCGAAGGGCTTGCTCGCGACGGTCGCCGGCATCTTCTCGAAATCGCACGACGAGGGCAAGAAACCAGCCCCGAAGCGCCGCCACGCCGTTGACCGGCCCAAGTCCAACCGCACCGCCACGAAGTCCAAAAAGCGCGCCGAGCCGACTACAAGCTCATCGCGCGAGCGCTCATCGACGCGGGCCCGGCGCTCGCGTGCGCCGATTGTCGAAGACGATCTGGAGCCTCGGCGCCGCAGCAGGTCCGCTGGACGGCAACCCGACAGGCAAAATGACGACGACTTTCCCCGCCGCCGCTCCGCCCGCAACCCCTACGAACGCCGCGAGTCCCACGAACGCCGAGCACCGCACGACCGCCGGAGCCGCTACGACTCCTACGACCCGTTCGACGGCTACGAGGTCCCGGCCCGTCGTCGTCCCGGGGCCAACGGGGCCGCCGTCGCCAACGGCACCCACCATCCGATCTCCCGAGTGCGCTATCGCAGCAGCGCAGCCGACGTGGAGCCCTATCCGGATCGTCCGGCGCGGCATCGCTCGCGTTCGTCTGAACCCGAGGGCTGGGAGTACGACATCTGAATCTGCCTGTGGCAGTTCAGGTTCATGCCCGAGCGGGCCGGATCTCCCGCGGCAGCGCGAACACGAGCGTCTCGTTGGCAGTGGTTACCGGCTGCACCACGTCGAAGCCGTGATCGGCGAGGCGCTCCAGAACTCCACGGACCAACACCTCCGGCACCGACGCGCCCGACGTGACGCCAATGGTGGTGGCACCCTCGAGCCAGGCCGGATCGATGTCGCCGGCGTAGTCGACCAGATGTGCGGCACCGGCACCCGCGCCGAGCGCGACCTCGACCAGCCGCACCGAGTTCGACGAGTTGCGTGACCCGACGACGATCACCAGCTGACACTCCGGGGCCATGGCCTTGACGGCCACCTGGCGGTTCTGTGTGGCGTAACAGATGTCGTCGCTAGGTGGGTCCTGCAACTTGGGGAATCGCTCCCGCAGCCGCTTGACCGTCTGCATCGTCTCGTCGACCGACAGAGTGGTCTGCGACAGCCACACCACCTTGTCCTCGTCGCGGACGGTGACGTCGTCGACGGCGTCGGGACCGTCCACCAGCTGGACGTGCTCAGGCGCCTCGCCGGCGGTACCGACCACTTCCTCGTGGCCCTCGTGGCCGATCAGCAGGATGTCGTAGTCGTCGCGCGCGAAGCGTTTGGCCTCGTTGTGCACCTTGGTGACCAGCGGGCAGGTGGCGTCGATCACCTGCAGACGACGTTCGGCCGCCGACTGGTGAACGGTCGGCGCCACGCCGTGGGCCGAGAACACGACGATCGCACCCTCGGGCACCTCGTCTGTTTCCTTGACAAAGACCGCGCCGGCCTCGGCGAGGGTGTCGACGACGTGCCGGTTATGCACGATCTCGTGGCGGACGTAGACGGGGGCGCCGTGCTTCTCCAGCGCTCGCTCGACCGTTTCGACGGCCCGGTCGACGCCGGCGCAGTAGCCGCGCGGCTCAGCCAGCAGGACGCGCTTGCTGGTGGACCGGGCTGCCACGCTGCTCGCGGCACCGGGAATCCCCATGTTGATCGTCGGCGGCATAAAGCCAGGGTACGGTCCGGCCGCCCCGCGCAGCCACTCGCCGGGGCTGGCTTTTGACATGAGCGCCTGGTAGGGCAGGCTGGTGGCCATGGCGAATGCACCATACGGGGTTCGGTTGCTGGTCGGCGCGGCGGCGACGGTCGTCGAGGAGACACGAAAGTTCCCGCAGACGCTGCTGATGTATCCGATGACACTGGTCAGCCAGGCAGCCCACATCTTCATGCGCTTCCAGCAGAACATCGCCGACCTGGTGATCAAGGGGGACGAGACGCTCGACTCGCTGTTTCCGCCCAAAGACGAGCAGCCGGAATGGGCGACGTTCGACGAAGATCTCGAAGAAGCGCCGCCGGTGACCGAGCTGGCCGAGGAGCGCGAACGTCGAACCGAGGGCCGGTTCGCTTTGTACTCGGCCGAGCCGCCGACGCCGTCGGAATCGCCTGCGACGCAGGGCGATGAGGCGACGACGGAGCCGCCTGACATCGCGGTGGAGCTGGACTACGACGACCTCACGCTCGCCCAGCTGCGGGCGCGGCTGCAGTCGTTGTCCGTCGCCGAACTCGACGCGCTGCTGACCTACGAGGAAGCGACGAAAGCCCGCGCGCCGTTCCAGACCCTGCTGGCCAACAGGATCACCCGCGCGTCCGCCAAGTGAGCGCGCCCGCACCGCCGAACTCCGCGGAGCACCCCTGGCCCGTGCGCTCGGTCGCCACCAGGGTGCAGAAGTGGATCGACCGGCTCGGCATGGTGTGGGTCGAAGGCCAGCTCACCGAGATCAAGGTCCGGCCGGACTCTGCGACGGCGTTCATGGTGTTGCGCGACCCTGCTGCGGACATGTCGCTGTCGGTCACCTGTCCGCGCGAATTGGTCCTCGCGGCCCCCGTGAAGCTCGGCGAGGGCACCCAGGTGATCGTCTGCGGCAAGCCGACCTTCCACACCCGCAAGGGCTCGTTCTCGTTGCGGCTCACCGAAATTCGTGCCGTTGGGATCGGCGAGCTGCTGGCGCGCATCGAGCGGCTGCGACGGCTTCTCGACGCGGAGGGTCTGTTCGATCCGCGGCTCAAGCGTCGTCTGCCGTTTTTGCCGAGGGCCGTCGGGCTCATCACGGGACGGGCCAGCGCCGCCGAGCGTGACGTGATGACGGTCGCCGCCGCGCGCTGGCCGGCCGTGCGGTTCGAGTTACGCAACGCGGTCGTTCAGGGACCGAACGCCGTCCCCCAGATCGTCGACGCGCTGCGGTTCCTCGATGCCCATCCGGACGTCGACGTGATCGTGCTGGCGCGCGGCGGCGGCAGTGTGGAGGACTTGTTGCCGTTCTCCGACGAGACGCTGTGCCGGGCGATTGCTGCCTGCACCACGCCCGTCGTCAGCGCGGTCGGCCATGAGCCAGACAACCCGCTGAGCGACCTCGTCGCCGACCTGCGTGCTGCCACCCCTACCGACGCGGCCAAGCGGATCGTGCCTGACATGGCCGCCGAGCGGGCGTTGCTCACCGATCTGTGCCGCCGGGGCGCGCGGGCCCTGCGCCATTGGGTTCTTCGCGAGGAGCGGATCGTCGCGCAGTTGCGCTCTCGGCCGGTGCTGGCCGCTCCGCTGTCGATGTTGTCGGCGCGCGGCGAGGAGATCCACCGGGCGCGTACGGCGGCCCGTCGCGACATCGATCGTCTGGTGACCGCGGAATCCGAGCGGGTGGGCCACCTGTCGGCGCGGCTGGCGACGCTGGGGCCGGCGGCGACGCTCGCGCGCGGCTACGCCGTGGTGCAGTCGTTGCCTGCGCATTCTGTTGTCCGCTCGGTACACGACGCACCCGCTGGCACTCGACTGCGGATCCGGGTTGCCGACGGTGCCATCGGCGCGGTCGGTTCAGGGGAGGAAACGTCGTGACCGAGCCCAATCCGAACCAAGAAGTTAGACCCATTAGTCAACTTGGCTACGAAGAAGCCCGTGACGAGTTGATTGAAGTCGTGCGGGTGCTTGAGCAGGGCGGGTTGGATCTGGACTCATCGCTGAAGCTGTGGGAACGAGGCGAAGAGCTGGCTAAACGGTGTGAAGAGCACTTAGCGGGCGCACGGAAACGGGTTGAAGACACGCTCGCGGGGCACGAAGAAAGTGCGAGCTGAATTGTGTTTGCGTTCGCAAGCAATCGTCGAAAGTGGAACAGGTTTCAGTTATGCTGCCCGGTATGGCTGATGCTTCTTTGACGACAGACCTCGGCAGGGTCTTGGTCACCGGCGGCTCGGGTTTCGTTGGTTGCAATCTGGTAGCCGAGCTCTTGGAGCGTGGGCACTCGGTCCGGTCCTTCGACCGGGCGCCCTCTCCGATGGCCGAACATGCCCGGCTGGAAACCGTCGTCGGCGACATCTGCGACACCGACTCGGTGACGGCAGCGGTAGAGGGCATCGACACGATCTTCCACACCGCGGCGCTCATCGAGCTGATGGGCGGCAGGTCGGTGACCGAGGAGTACCGCAAGCGCAGCTTCAGCGTCAACGTCGACGGCACGAAGAACCTCGTGCACGCGGCGCAGAAGGCCGGCGTCAAACGGTTCGTCTACACCGCCAGCAACAGCGTCGTACTCGGCGGCAAGGCGATCTCGGGCGGTGACGAAACTCTGCCGTACACCAACCGGTTCGCCGATCTCTACACCGAAACCAAGGTGGTGGCAGAGAAGTTCGTGCTGTCGCAGAACGGCGCAGGCGGCATGCTGACGTGTTCGATCCGGCCGAGCGGCATCTGGGGCCGCGGCGACCAGACCATGTTCCGCAAAGTGTTCGAGCGCGTCGTGACCGGTCAGGTCAAAGTCTTGGTCGGCAGTAAGCATGCGCGGCTTGACAATTCGTACATCCACAACCTGGTTCACGGGTTCATACTGGCGGGCCAGCATCTCGTCGAGGGTGGGACGGCGCCGGGGCAGGCGTACTTCATCAACGACGACGACCCGGTGAATATGTTCGAGTTCGCCCGGCCGATTGTCGAGGCGTGCGGGCAACACTGGCCGCGCTTCCGGATCTCTGGGCGGCTGGTGCATTTCTTGATGTCGGTCTGGCAGCAGCTGCACTTCAGGTTTAACCTGCCCGCGCCGCCACTGGAACCCCTTGCGGTGGAGCGGCTTTACCTCGACAACTACTTCTCGGTGGAGAAGGCCCGCCGCGATCTCGGTTACGAGCCGCTGTACACCACCGAGAAGGCCATGCAGGAGTGCCTGCCGTACTACGTCGACCTGTACAAGCAGATCGAGGCCGCAGGCAAGGTCCCGCCTAGCGCGAGCGTGCGTGTCTGCCCGTGACACGCCGCGCGAGCGTACAACGGCGCACGCTCGCGACGCGCTACATCGCGTCGGCCATTGCGATATGGACCCTCGAAATTAAGCACTCTCGCCATGTCGCGGTAGCGCTGCAGGAATTCTTGGTAGCCGATCCCGTTCGCCCCGGGCTCGTGCCAGCAGCGCCCGTAGCCGGAGTAGGGGTAAATCGGGATAAACGGAACCCGGCTCCGTCGGCAGTGCCGCCAAAGGCTCGACCACCGCATCTGCTTCCTGCAGATCCCTGTCCGTCCCGAGTTGGAGCAGTGCTCCGACCAGTACCTGTACCGCTGGACCGGCGTAGGCGCCCAGATCCCAATCTGGGACGGCGCTGGCAACCGGCCGCGGCGGCGTACCACACTCGCTGCAGAACTTGGCAGTCTCGCTGAGCTCTGCAGAGCAGCTAGCACACGTCATGCCATAGCCTTCGCCATCGCGATATGGCCATCGAAATTCAGCGATGTCGCCATGTCGCGGTAGCGCTCGACCAGCTCGCCGTAAGAGTCCTCGCCGCGCGCCCGCGCCAACAGCGCACGAAGTCGCAGCAGCGGCAGTTCAAAAAGCACGTACCTCGGTTCCGTGGGTACCGCTTCCAGTCTTTCGATGGCCGCCTGGGCTTCTTGGACATCGGCTGCAGCGCCACGGCGAAGCAGCGATTCGACCAACACCGAGACCGCCGTGGCGAGAAAAGCCTTGTCTCCGATGGCGAAGTGCTCCTCAACGACGGCACGGGATAGGTCCACGGCACCGTCGAGGTCACCGGAACGCATTCTCTCCGTAGCGATTTCGATGTCGATAATCGTGACCGCGATCATCGTGAATCGCTCCTGAACGGATGCTTCACGTGCCAGGGCGAGTAACGCGAATCCCTCGTCACGCTCGGGTCCTCCTTGACGCACCAGGACCAGGCCGCGAATGAATCGGGCGCACGCCAGTGTCCAGTCGTCACCAGAGCGTTCCGCGATCATGAGCATGTCGGCTGTCTCTTCCAGCGCTGTCTCGTCGGCAACCAATGCCCAGCTAGTCAGGCAGGAATACTTGAAGAGCAGCGCTCCTGCCCGGCTCACGGCGTCCATCGGTTTTGCCAGGGCGACGCCATGTTCGACGTTGTCTTTCCACCCGGGCTCGCCGGTACATGCTCGGCCGATGCCCTTCAATACGAAGGCCGCTGCCAACGGTGATCCGATGACCAGATTCCCGGCGTTCGGGTCACCGCGCGAAAGGTCGATGGTCATCTGCGCTAGCCGCAACATCTCGGTGACCTCGCCGGTCTGATTCTTGGTTGCAATCGCGGCGTACAGCAGAGCCACTGTCAATGTCGGGTCGCCGATTGACTCGAGCAAACTGACGTATTCAGTTGCCAGCCTTGATGCTTCACGAACACGAGTATGGACCAGCAGCGCAGACACCTGCCCCGCCATCGCCGTTGCGAGCGATACCTTGTCGCCGGCTTCTCCGGTCAACTCTCGCAGTTCCTCGAACCGGGCGTCCTCGATCGTGCCGCTCGCGCGCCACGAACTGACGCCCAACAGTGTGCGCGGCGCTATGCGCATAGCCAGACGATCGGGATAATCGACGGGCAGTCCGTCGGCCACTTGGCGAGCGCGCTCCCAGCTCAGCCTCGCCGCCCTGATATCGCGGTTGGTCAGCCAGGTTCCGGCACGCATATGCCAGGCGAAGGCATCGCTCAGATCACCCGCGGCCTCCAGGTGCTCGGCTATCAGCGCGGCGTGCTCGTCCACCGCTTCCGGATGAAGCGTCTCGATGCGACGCGCGAGTTGACGATGAAGCTGCGCGCGTGTCGACTTCAGTTGCGACTCGTAGGCAACCGCACGAACCAGAGGATGCCGAAACGCGAACTCCCCTCCGCGCGTGAACTTCACCTGATCGATCAGTTCGGCGGCGACCAACTCGTCGAGCGCGGGTTCAATTCCCAGTTCGATCAGCAACTCCGGCCCGAACCGCGAACCGATGACGGCAGCCGCACTTAGTGTGCGCTTGGCGGCCGGCGCAAGTCGATCGATGCGTGAGGCGATGGTTGCCTGAAGGGTTGCCGGCACGCTGACCTCAGCGACGTCATCGCACAGCGTGTAATCGCCCGACTTCCCTTCCAGCACGGCACGTTCCGCGAGGTCCCGGACCATCTCCTCGGCGAAGAAGGGGTTACCGGCTGCGCGCTGTGCGATGCGCTCGGCCAGCCCGGCAACCGACGGGTGTGCTCCGAGCAGTTCGTAGACGAGTGCCGATGTATTCACTTCGCTCAGCGGCCGCAGTGCAATCGCCTGCGCAGTAGCAACACGAGCCAGCGCGCCCCTGTACTCGGGCCGATATGTCAGTAAGACTGCGGCACGACTCTGCGGCACCACCGTCATGAAGCCGGCAAGCATGGATTCACTGACCTCGTCGATCCAATGCACGTCCTCGATCAGGTAGAGCACCGGCGTGGCGCGCGTCAACGTCGCAGTGTTGATTAACGCCGTCAACCGGCGTCGGCGCGCGTCCGGCTCGATGTTGGGGCTGGCGCTGCCAGGGTCGGCAATACCGAGCAAGTCTTCAAGGAGAGCAACGTCTTCCGGGTCGGTGTCAGGAATCTGCGCCCGTACACGGGCGCGGGCGGAAACGCTGTCGAGGCCGATCACTCCAAAGCCGGCACGCAGCAGGCGCGTCACCGCGTGGAACGGAATGTCGGCGGCATGGGATTCGCAGAAGGTCGTGACGACGTCCATGCCACGCTCGACGGCCAAGGCACTGGCTTCCTGGGCGAGCCGGCTCTTCCCAATGCCCGGCGGGCCAACGACATTGACCACGCATCCAGCGCCGCTGACCGCCTCGTCGAGGATTCCTGCGATGGAGTTGATCTCCCAGGTGCGTCCGACAAACGTCGGCGCACTGCGCTGCACTTGTTCGGGTTCCATCATCAGGGAGATCAACCGACGAGCGGGGACCTGCGCATCGGAGCCTTTGATCTGCACCATCTCGAAAGGGCTCAGGGCTACCAGGTGTTCGACGAGTCGCGCGGTCGACTCACTGAGCATCACCCCGCCAGGTGCAGCAACGGACTCCATCCGCTGAGCCATCCCCACATGCTCGCCGATTGCGGTGTAACCCATTGCGCCCGAGCCGATGTCACCGGCGATCACCTGTCCGGAATTCAGTCCGACTCGCAACTGCAACTCGACGTGGTCGGTCGACTCCACTTCGGATGCCAGCCGACGCGCTTCTTCTTGGATGTCGACGGCCGCCAGACACGCCCGAAAGGCGTGATCTTCCAGTGACACTGGCGCGCCGAATACCGCCATGATTCCGTCACCAGTGAACTTGTCCACCGTGCCGCCGTAGCGTTGCACTACAACCGCGCATCGGTCGACGAGTTCCGCCATGATCTCGCGCAGCCGCTCCGGCCCGACGGCAGCCGCGATGTCCATCGAATGCACGACGTCGGCGAACAGCACGGTCACCTGCTTGTACTCCGCCGGTGCTGCCGCCTGGGTCCGCGCGCCGCACTCGTCGCAGAACTTGGCATTCTCGCGCAGCGCATAGCCGCAGGAGGCGCAGACAAGCTCGGTAGCGGTCATGTCATCGCCTGCGCGTTGGCAACATGACCCTCGA
>JBLNEK010000213.1:0-3360 GCA_050262635.1 Candidatus Sericytochromatia bacterium
CGTCCAAGAGCGCATTCGATGTGTGGTTGCGCAGCGTCGCACCGGAGCTGCGTGCCGACGGCGTGCATGTCACCTCGGTGTACATGACGTTGATGCACACCCGCATGAGCGCACCCACCCCGATCCTGCGCAGACTGCCGGGACTGTCTCCGGAGCAGGCCGCCGATATCGTCGCCAAGGCGGTCATCGAACGGCCCCGCACGGTGCAGCCGTGGTGGGTGTGGCCGGTCGAAGTCAGCGCACTGCTGCTGCCCGGGCCGCTTGAGGTCGGGATGGAACTGTTGTATCGAGTCACCACGGATTCCCGAAGCGCGCAAGGGATTCAGCGATGTTGATCGGCAACATCGTGACCACCGGGGCCCGCGTCGCGCTGCGATCGGGATTGATCGCGCCGGCGGGGCCGCTAACGATGTTTCGGATCGTGCGCGAAGCAATTCGAGGCCGTGCGAACCCGGCTACCCTGCTGGCGATCGCGGCGGCTCGCTGGCCGGACCGGACCGCAGTGATCGACGATGACGGCGCGCTGAGCTATGGCCGGCTGCAGTGCCGCACCGAAACCCTCACGGCCGCGCTGGTCTACCGTCACGGCGTGGGACCCGGGGACCCGGTCGGCATCTTGTGCCGCAACGGGCGCGGCTTCATGCAGGCGATGTTCGCGGCGGTGTCGGTCGGTGCCGACGTGGTGCTGCTCAACACCGAGTTCCGCACCGACGCGCTGGCGACCGCGTTGGGCGCGCACGGAATCCAAACCGTGATTTGTGATGACGAATTCGTCGACCGGATGCATGCGGCAGACCCGGCCGTCGCCGTCGCCGATCCCGCGACGGTGGACATCGATGAGCGCGAACCACGGCTGACGGGCGGACCGCCCGGTCGGATCGTGCTCCTGACGTCCGGCACGACGGGCACCCCCAAAGGTGTGCCGCGCACACCCAGCATCACCCCGGCACTGCGCATCGGAGTCTCCTTTCTCGACCGCATCGGGCTGCGCGCTGGAACCCGAATTGCCGTGCCGGTGCCCATGTTTCACGCGTTGGGTTTCGGGATGCTAATGGTCACGGTCATACTCGGCGGCACGGTGCTCACGAGACGCCGGTTCGACGCCGAAGCAGCGCTCGCGCAGGCGTCGTTGCATCGTGCGGACGCGCTCACCGCCGTCCCGGTCACCCTCGCCCGGATTCTTGCCCTGCCAGACGAGGTTCGAGCGCGAAACCCGTTGCCGTCGCTGCGCGTGGTGATCTCTGCGGGGGCACCCCTGGATGCGAGCCTGGCGCAGCGGTTCATGGACGCGTACGGCGAGGTCCTCTACAACGGCTACGGCTCCTCGGAGGTCGGCGTCGGGTCGCTCGCGACGCCCGCCGATCTACGCCAGGCACCGAAAACCGTCGGCCGGCCGGTTGCCGGCTGCCCTGTCAAGATTTTCGACGAGAACGACAGTCCCGTCGGGCCGCACGTCATCGGACGGGTGTTTGTCGGTGGTGGCCTGACGTTCGACAGCTACACCGGCGGCGGTGGCAAGCATGTGGTCGCCGGAATGACGGACACCGGGGACATGGGCTACTTCGACGAGGCAGGGAGGCTGTTCATCGTCGGCCGCCAAGACGAAATGATCATCTCCGGCGGTGAGAACGTCTACCCGCGCGCCGTGGAAAACGCGCTTAGCGAACATCCCGACCTGGCCGACAACGCGGTGATCGGTGTCCCCGATGAGGCCTTCGGCCAGCGGATCGCCGCGTTCGTCGTCCCCCGTCCGGGCGCCGACATCGACGAAGCCAAACTGCGGGAGTATCTGAAGGACAGGTTGTCTCGCTTTGAACAACCGCGGGAGATCACAGTCGTCGCCGAGATCCCGCGCAACCCCACCGGCAAGGTGCTGCGACACAAACTGCCGACCTGAAAGCGGCGTAACTTTGTGCCTGTCGTTCGTGGCGCACGAACGCGGCCGGGTCAGCCCGGCGCCGACAAGGGGATCCAGGCCTGCGGGGCGGTGAGCCCGTTTTGGGTTGCGCTCATCCCGTAGATCACACCCGGCAGTCCCACGCCGAAAAAACCCACACCGACGATGTCGAGCTCGCATGCGCGGCGGCGCGGCGGCTCGGCCACATACCGAGCAATCACGATGAGCGGCCGGCCAGCGCGCCCCCAGCACCGGAGTGACGAAAAAAGTCCCCGCCAACCGAGAATCCCCACGATCCGCCCAGCTGCCGCGGGCTCAGGTTTCCGCTCCGCGCCGCTCGTCGATGTGTTGCGCGCGGGCCAGAAGCAGACCGCTGACCACCAGTACCCACACGGGGAAGGCCATAGTCACCCACATGTTTAGATCGCTGACGATCAACAGCGCTAGCGCGGCAGAGTAGCTGAGCCCGACCAGCCAGCGCGGCATTAAGCCGGTCTTGAGCCAGATGGTGGCCAGCGACATCATGAACACCGCCGCCATCCGGATGCCATAGGTCTTGCTGGCAGCCAGCAGGACCATCTTCCCGAAATTGACCACCTCCACGTGCCCGCGTGGGTCGGTGACGCCGGTGTTGCTTGCCACCAGTCCTTCGGCGACAGCGGTGGCGACGAACATCATCGCCAGGAACAACATGCCACTGCCAACGAATACCGTCGCGAAGAACCGGTCCTCATAGCGGCCGAACCCGTCGCGCACCACTCCGACGAACCATAGGAAGCTGATACCGGCGAACGGCATCAGCAATGCCGCGGTCGCAATGCCGCCTCGCTGGCTGTTCAGCCACTCGGTCGAGTCGACAGTGCCCTCAGGCAATTTGGTGCGAATCAGGATTAGCACGGCACCGAACAGCACAGCGAACACCACCCCAGCCAGCGCCGCCGCCTTAGGTGTGGTCAACCGCCGCTGGGTTGGCACGGATGCTTGATTGGACGATGTGGACACCCGCGTCATCTTGTCAACACGACCGGCCTCGCGGGGGCTTCCGTAATTTTCCACCCGCGTACGTCATGCTGCCGGAGAGACAGGCTCGGTGGGGTCCGCGTGCTGGTGGGGCCAGAACGTCTCACCCCGACCGCCGGCCCACAGAGTCGGGACATAGGACCGACGATTGCCTGTCGATTCTGCTCACGTGACGCAGTCTGCTCGCTGTCGCCGAGGCTTCGGTCCCGCTGTTCCTCGTGCGCCCCCATCGCGCTGCGACCGGATCAGCGGCCTAGTCCGAAGTTACGCCGGTGAGGTAGGCGGAATTGGTTGTTGAGCTGGGATCGGCGGTTGCTCATAGCGGTTTCTCGTAGCCAGTGAATTAGGTGTGTCGGTGTCGTTGTTGTGTGAGTTCGTCTTGTAGCATTGATGTATGGCCAAGCCAGTGCGGATGCATGTAGCCCGGACACCGAGCAAGTATG
>JBLNEK010000214.1:0-4337 GCA_050262635.1 Candidatus Sericytochromatia bacterium
CGCGCCTGACCTTGTCGGCCGCCAATGGCGGGTCGATGCGCCGAACCTGCTGGTCGTGGCCGACTTCACGTATGTGCCGATGACCTGCGGGTTCGGCTACACCGCGTTCGTCGTCGATGCCTACGCGGGACTGATCGCCGGGTGGGAATGCTCGCTGACCAAGGACACCGGCTTCGTCGAGCGTGCCCTGCGCCACGCCGCGACCTTCCGCGCCCGCCAAGGCCGCCCGTTCGACGACGCCATCCATCACAGCGATGCCGGAAGTCAGTACACCGCAATACATTACGGTGAGACTCTGATGCTGGAAGGGCTAAGGCCGTCGGTCGGGACGGTCGGTGACTGCCTGTTAACCGGCTAATCCGACGTGAACTGCTGGATGCGTTGCGATGGATTACGTTGCGACACACCGTAAAGGGGTTGGTGCTTGCGCGTTGGGGGACGCTTGGGCTACATCTGTGCCTATGGCGGAAGGCACGTTGCGGCTGGAGCTGGCAGATGGCGGTGTCTGGCAGCTGGCCGGCGAAGAGACGGCGCGGTTCGGGTTGGTCAACGACTACCTGGGTTATCTGGCGGACCGGAATTATTCATCGCAGACGGTGCGCGCCTATGGGTTCGGCCTGCTCGCGTTGTGCCGCTGGCTGGTCGAGCAGTGCATTGAACTGGATGCGGTGACAACCGTTGTGCTACTGGATTTTCTGCGTGCGTGTCGGGAGGCGAAGGTGCCGGGCCGGCCGTCGGGCAACGTGGTGTCGATGTCGGGGCAGCCGTTGGACCGCTACGCTGCGGCGACGATCAACCATCGACTGGCTGCGATCAGCGGGTTGTTCGCGTTTCGGCAGATGCGGGAGCCAGAGGCGTCTAATCCGGTGCCCAAAGGCCGGGAAGCGCGCTCGGCAACGGCGGGTGAACGGACTGGGTTGTTGGCGCATCTGGTGCGTCCCAAGCGCCGCTCGGCACTTCGCTTACGCGAACCACGGCGGCTGCCAAGGGCTTTGGATCGGCGCGAGACCGCCGCCCTGTTGGCCAGTCTGCGGTCGTGGCGGGATCGCGCGATGGCCGGGTTGATGTTGTTGTGTGGGCTGCGCACCGGCGAGGTGCTCGGTCTCGACGTCGCTGATGTCGATATCGGCGGGCGTTGGCTGAAGGTGATGGGCAAGGGCGCCAAGCAGCGGCGGGTGCCGCTGGATGTCGATGTGGCCGGGTTGATCCAGACCTATCTGCTGGCCGAGAGGCCCGACACCGCGTGCTCGCGATTGTTCGTGGTGGCCAAGGGCGCCAACCGGGGCCAACCCCTGACCCCGGCCGGGCTGCGCACCATCTTCCGGTACCACCGGGTGAAAGCTGGTGTGCCGGCGGGGCATCCACATGCGTTGCGGCATACGTTCGGCACTGCGATGGCCGAGGCGGGGGTGGATCTGCCGGTGATGCAGGCGTTGCTCGGTCACGAGCATGTCGACACCTCGGCGAGGTATGTGCATCTTGCTCCGGTTCGGGTGAAGGCGGAATTCGATGCGGCGCGCGCTCGCATCCGCACCGGTGGTTGAGCCGCCGGCAAGCCAGCTCGTCGCCTATGCGGCGTATCTGGCCCGCGCCGGGCACGGCAATTCCGCCTACGAGCAGGCGGCGCGGTCGTTCGTGCGGCGCTGGCCGGATCCGCAAGCGTGGGCGGCGCGACCGCTGTCGGCCAAGTTGAAGGCCAACAGTTCGACCCGGCCGTTCATTATGTTCTTGATGGTGACCGGGCGGCTGCGGCCGGGCTACGACTACCTGGTGGCGCGCAAGTTGACCGGCTTCCGCCGCTACCTCGATGGCAGCCCGCTGCAATCGGATCTGAGCCGATTCGATACCGCCGCAACCGAACTGGGCTTCACCGAGAAGGTGACGACCAGGACGGCCTCGCAGGCGGTGGCGCGTCTGCTCATTCAGACCGGCGCCCGGCTTGACGAGCTCACCGACACCGACCTCGAGGATCTAACGGCCGCGTGCCAGGCCCGCCAACAACGCACCGGCGCCGGCTGGCGCCACTACCACGGCGCCATCCATGCCACCCGGCAGGTGCTGTTCCACCTCGGGGTGCTCGACACGCCCGCGCTGCCGACCTCCAAGCAGGTGCCGTTAGAGCAGCGCATGGCCGAAGTCGCCGAGCCGCTTCGCGGTGCGTTCGTGGCCTACCTGCACCGCAAAAGCGCCACCTGCAAAACCAAGACGGTGTCGAGCCTGGCGACTCGGCTGGCCGGGTTCGGCCAGTTCCTCGCCCAGATCGGCCCCGAACTGGAATCGTTGGCCCAGCTGGATCGACGCCGCCACATCGAACCGTTCCTCACCTCGCTGACTGGTGCCACCAACAGCGTCACCGGCGAGCCAATCACCCTCGCCGATCAGGCCCGACGCGTGCACGCGGTGGCCAACTTCCTGGCCGAAATCACTGAATGGGGATGGGACGACGCGCCGCCGCGGCGGCTGGTGTTCCGCTCCGACCTACCGCGGCTGCCACGCCCCTTGCCGCGGTATTTGCCCGTCGACGCCGACCGCCGCCTGACCCAGGAGCTCGCCGAATCGCCCTACCGGCTGGCCGCCGACGCACTGCTGCTGCAACGTGCCTGCGGGCTGCGCATCGGTGAGCTGCTCGACCTGGAACTCGACTGCGTCCACGACATCCCAGGACAGGGTTCGTGGCTGAAAGTGCCACTGGGCAAACTAGATACCGAACGCATGGTTCCCCTCGACGAGGAGACGCTAACCCTGCTCGACCGCATCGCAGCGACCCGCTCACCGGGACGGCCGATCCGCCACCCACGCACCGGCCGGCCCGCCCAATTCCTGTTCACCCACCACGGCCGCCGACTGTCACAGAACGCGCTGCGCGCCGAACTGAACCGCGCCGCCACCGCCGCAAACATCGGACACGTCTTCCCCCACCAACTGCGCCATACCTACGCCACCGCGCTGGTCAACGCCGGTTGCTCGCTGCAGGCGCTGATGGCCCTGCTCGGGCACGTCTCGGCGCAGATGAGCCTGCGATATGCCCGGCTGTTCGACCACACCGTGCGCACCGAATACGAACGCGCGCTCGACCTGACCAAAAGCCACCTCGGACCACTACCTGCCGGTCGGCTCGGCTTGTCCATCGAACCGGCTGGCACCCACTGGCGCGACAGTCCCACCATCAAGGCCCGGCTGGCCGGCGGCTACTGCCTGCGCGCCCCGGCCCAGGGGGCTTGCCCCTACGCCAACATCTGCGAACACTGCCCCAACTTCCGAACCGACGCCAGCCACCTCGTCGTCCTGGCCACCCAGCGCGTCGACGCCCAAGCCCTCGCCGCCGACGCCGCCGCCCGCGGCTGGGGCGCTGAAGCCGACCGTCACCGCAAGCTCATCGCCCGCCTCGACGCGCTCATCGCGCAAGCCCAAACCGGATGAACGACAACATACTTCGGCGAGTTGAACAAGCCTGCACCGACCTGCTCGACACCGACGAACAGATCACCTTCACCGCTGTCGCCGCCAAAACCGGCCTCGCCAGAACCACGCTTTACCGCAACCAGCGCCTCCGCGCGGTCATCGACGACCACCGCACCCACCAAACCGAAGCGCGCACTCTATCCGGCCTCACCAGCGAGATCGCCCACCTGCGCACGGCACTGGAAGCCGTTGCCGCCACCGTCCGACGCCACGAAGAACAACTCCGCAAACTCCAACGACGCCGCGCGAACTCCGCCTGACTCCGAAGCCAAATCAACGCACACGAGTCAACGAAAATTAGCCGGTTAAGCGCTCGACAATGCGTTATGCGAGACGACCATCGGCCTGTACAAGACCGAGTGCGTCCGCGAGGGTTCCCCGTTCCGGGCTGGGCCGATCCGCACCCTCACCGACCTGGAGGACATCACCTCAGCGTGGGTGAGCTGGTACAACGAACGGAGGCTGATGCACCGCCTCGGCCGACGTCCGCCCGCCGAGGCCGAGGCCGAGTACTACGCTCGAGTCCACGCCGGAAAGCACACCGGTCACACGTAACGAGGTGTGCATGAAACCGGGGATGCTTCACCAGCGCCACAGATACATCGTGCGGATGGACAACGAAACCGTGAGTTCCCAATCCCGAAGCCGCCCTGCGACCATGGAAGCGGTGAGAAGCCCCGACGACACCTCTTCGCCCGGCGTGGTACCGAGTTCAACACTCTCTCGCAGAAGCGCCCGGGACCGCGTCGGGTCACGCTCCACCAGTGCAAGCGCCAGCGAGTTGAGGCTCAGCACAAGTGCGCTTGGCATGCCGGAACGGCGCGCCAACGTGATCGCCTCTTCGGCCAATTCGATCGTCCGATCAGCTTCAACGC
>JBLNEK010000215.1:0-3031 GCA_050262635.1 Candidatus Sericytochromatia bacterium
CCGGACAGCACCGCCCAGCCGACCGCCTCGGCCCAGGTCGTCGTCGGGGACTCCGGGTTGGCCGGGGGCGTCTTGCCGGTGGTCAACCTCCAGATCGTCTCGAGCGCCTTGCGAGCCGCGAGTGCTGCCAGGACCGCGGACAGCCCACCGAACAGCTTCCAGCCGAGCTTTTCCGCGGTCCTTGCCATCGTGTCTCCCGCTCTGAGTTCTCGTTCTGGTCTCGTTCTGCCGGTCCGTCCCTTGCCGCTGCGGCCCTTCCCGGCCGCTGGCCGATCACACCCGCACCTCCCTCAGCACCTGCGCGAGCCGATCCGGACAGCGGGTCGAGACCAGCCAGTATGGTGCCGCATCGTCCGGGTCGGCGATACGGACCTGCACCGCGGTAGGGACGTAGCCTCGCAGCGCGAGGTGGGCCGCCGGGTCGAGGCGCGGCCCCAGCAGCAGACGGGTACGCGCCGGGTCGAGTGCCCGAACGTCGGCAATGACGCCCAGTGGCAACCTTCCGCGGCCGGCCCGCAGCTCGTCGTCAGTGACCACGACCCGCATCGCGCCGACCCAAGCCAGAAAGGCAAACGCGGCCGCGAACGCGGCAACGAACGTCATTACCCCGGTCGCGACTCCCAGCGGGTAGCCGAGCGCGACGCCGAGGCTCGCCGTCATCGCCGCCGCGACCGCCCACCACCACCACGGCACGGCCAGCCGCTCGTCGTAGCGGGCCACGGGCCGGCCACCCTGACGCACGCTCATGCAGCTAGCCCCGCAATTCGCACATGGGGTGCGGTGGGCCTGGTAGCTCATTCGTGATCATGGTTGTGGTCTGTTCTGCCATCCTTCTGCGTCTTCGATGGCTTGCACGGACAGGGCTTGGAGCTCGGCGATGAGCCCGTGCAGGCGACGGGCGTTGTCGAACCAGGGTCGGTAGCGCCGTTCCTGTTCGGGGGTGAGTTTGCGGGTGATGGCTCTGCCGTCGCTCTTGCGGATCCAGCTCAGGTACGGCCCGTGCAGGACGGGTGGGTCGGCCTGACAGCGGCAGCCTGGTTTGCCGCAGGCGGTGCTGCGCCGCACGATGCTGCCGGGCAGGGCGTAGCCGATCTCGGCCAGCTCGCGCAGGATCTCCCCGGCCCGCGCCTGGTGCGGCGACTCGTATGACGTCATGACCCGATTCAATCCTCCTCGCGGCGTGTCCCGGCCATCTTGAATGGTATTTCATTCAAGATGGCCGGGTGACGGCACGCCGGACAGGTGCGGTGCGGATTCGCTACGGTGCGTCCAGTACCGAACAGACGCTGGGTGCGTTGCCGATGGTGGCCGGGTTCTGCCGGCGGCTGGACATCACGGGCATCATCGACCGGGCGGCCCCGGTGCGCGAGGTCGCCTACGCCACGCACGGGCAGGTCATCGAGGCGCTCATCGCCAACCGGCTGACCTCACCGTTGCCGATGGTCCACGTCGGGGCGTGGGCACGCCAGTTCGCGGTCGGGCACGTGCTCGGCCTGGACGCCGGGGTGCTCAACGACGACCGGATCGCGCGGGCGCTGGATGCGCTGGCGCCGGTGCTGGAGGAGGTGACCGGCTCGATCGGGGCGGCCGCGATCGCCGCGTACGGCGTGGACGTGTCCCAGCTGCATTGGGACATGACCTCGGTCAGCCTCTACGGCGAATACCCGGCCTGCGACGAGGACTTCCCGCAGCCCCGGTTCGGCCATCCCAAGGACCGCCGGCCCGATCTCAAGCAGATCCAGGCCGGCATCGCCACCGCCGCCGACGGTTGCGTGCCCGTGTTCTGGGCGCCCTACGGTGGCGGCGCCGGTGAGGTCTCGCAGGTCGTCGGCACGATGGAAGCACTGCGCCGCCTGGCCGGACCGCGCCGGTTCCTGCTGGTCGGCGACTCGAAGCTGTTGTCCTACACCAACATCGCCGCGATGATCGACGCACAGGTCACCTTCCTCGCCCCAGCGTCGAAGTCGTTCGTGCCCGCAGCGGTGCTTGCCGGCTGCGACTACGCGGCGGCCACCCCGGTGGAGTACCTCGCACAGCGCGACACAACCCGGCCCGCCGACAAACGCGGCCACTATCGGGTCATCGAGGACACCACGACCATCACCGGATCACGTAAGAAGGACCCGTCGTTCACCGTGCGGCGGGTGTTCGTCCACTCCTCGGCCCGCGCCGGCGCCGCAGCCACCGCCCGGGCCAAGAAACTCGACCGCGCCCGCGACGACCTCGCCCGGCTCACCCGCGGGCTGGGCTCCCGCCACTACCCGACCGCCGAGGCGGTCACCGCCAGGGCCAACACCATCGCCCGCGAGCGCCGCGTCGGTGACTATCTGCGCACCACCACCGGCACTGATCACAATGGACGGCCAACCCTCGACTGGCACTTCGACCAGGACGCCATCGACGCCGAGACCGCCACCGATGGCTGGTACGCGCTGCTGACCAACCTGCCCGCAACGGTCACCGCCGCGCGAGTGTTGGCCCGCTACAAGAACCAGCCCGCCGCCAGCGAACGTCGCTACCACGACCTCAAGGGACCGCTCGCCGTCGCACCGATGTTCCTGCACACCAACCGGCGCATCACCGCACTCATCGGCGTCGTCTGCCTCGCCCTCCTCATCTACTGCCTCATCGAGCGCGAAGCCCGCCGCAACCTCGCCCCCGCCACCAAACTCGACGGCCTCTACGCCGGCCGCCCTGCCAAACCCACCGCCGGCCTGATCTTCGCCGCCCTCGCCACGCTGCGCCTGCGAACCAGCGCCAGCCACGGCACACCGGAGATACCGCAGCCAGACGCCCTTCAGCTACGCCTCCTCGACCTACTCAAGATCGACCCACGGCGCCCACGCTGACGCCGACCCAGCGCACCCCATGTGCGAATTACGGGGCTAGCCGCGCACAGCCGGCTCGAACGTGGCTGGGTGGTGTCCGGGGTAGGGGTCGGAGGGTTTCGGGCGTCTCAGGGCGTTTCCCGGCGGCGTGCCACCTCGCCGAACAACCCAGGAACAGTGACCATGATCGTGATCGCCGCGGT
>JBLNEK010000216.1:0-8774 GCA_050262635.1 Candidatus Sericytochromatia bacterium
GGGGGGGGGGGGGGGTGTGGGTGGGGCTGGCTGGGGGGGGGGCGGGGGCGGGCCCGCCGGCCGGAGGTGTCGTTGGCGCGCTGGCGGCCGGGGTGGTGGCGGCCGCCGGCTTCGGGGCCAGCATGCTCGCCGCGCTCTGCAGGAACTGCGACGCCATCGCGGGAGCGTTGCCGAGTTGCTGCATCAGGTCGATGCCCCCCGGCGCGCCGGGGGCGGCCGGTGCCGGTTCGGCGGCAGCCGTTGGGCTGAGCGCGAAAAAGGCCGTGACGAGGCCTCCCGCTGCAGCTGCGATGGTGGCGGTGCGAGTGCCGATGCGTGCCATGTGTGTGTTCCCCACTCCCGTTGACGTCAAGGCCTGACCCGAAGCTAGGGGTGTTACGCAAGTTACTCAAGTGACTCGTGTGGCCATTACCGAACCGATACGAAGCAGACGCGCGGCGGTTATGGGACCCATCGAGGGTTACGCCCGGCCGACCGTGGGCCCTATGGATGCGCAACACCACATTTCTTTGCATAAGCCCCACGGTCGGCGCTATTGGATCCGACCCTGGCGCACGTACGCCGACGCGGCGTACTAAACTAGAACACGTTTCAGTTCGCCCGCCGCGGCCGAAGGAGCAGGTAATGCACACCGCCATCTGTGACGAGTTGGGCATCGAATTTCCGATATTCGCTTTTACCCACTGCCGCGACGTGGTAGTCGCAGTGAGCAAGGCCGGCGGGTTCGGCGTGCTCGGCGCCGTCGGCTTCACGCCCGAACAGCTCGAGATCGAGCTCAACTGGATCGACGAACACATCGGCGACCACACCTACGGCGTCGACATCGTGATACCGAACAAGTACGAGGGCATGGATGCCAACTTGTCCGCGGAAGAGCTCACCAAGATGCTGCAGTCGATGGTGCCGCAGGAGCACCTCGACTTCGCCCGCAAGATCCTCGCCGACCACGGCGTGCCCGTCGAGCACAGCGACGAGGACGCGCTGCGGCTGCTCGGCTGGACTGAGGCCACCGCGACACCGCAGGTCGAGGTCGCCCTGCGGCACCCGAAGATGACGCTCATCGCCAATGCGCTCGGAACTCCTCCGGCGGACATGATCAAGCACATCCACGACGAGGGCCGCAAGGTCGCCGCGCTGTGTGGCTCGCCCTCGCAGGCACGCAAGCACGCCGACGCCGGAGTGGACATCATCATCGCCCAGGGCGGCGAGGCCGGCGGGCACTGCGGTGAAGTGGGCTCGATCGTGCTGTGGCCGCAGGTGGTCAAGGAGGTCGCCCCGATTCCGGTCCTGGCGGCCGGCGGTATCGGCAGCGGCCAGCAGATCGCCGCGGCGCTGGCGCTAGGTGCACAGGGCGCCTGGACGGGGTCGCAGTGGCTGATGGTCGAGGAGGCCGAGAACACGCCGGTCCAGCAGGCGGCCTACGCCAAGGCGAGCAGCCGCGACACCGTGCGCAGCCGGTCGTTCACCGGCAAGCCCGCCCGGATGCTGCGCAACGACTGGACCGAGGCGTGGGAAACCCCCGGCAACCCGGAGCCACTCGGCATGCCGCTGCAGTTCATGGTGTCCGGAATGGCTGTGGCCGCCACGCACAAGTACCCGAACGAGACCGTCGACGTCGCGTTCAATCCGGTCGGCCAGGTTGTCGGGCAGTTCACGAAAGTTGAGAAGACCGCCGCCGTCATCGAACGCTGGGTGGAGGAGTATCTCGAGGCGACGAACACGCTCAACGAGCTGAACGAGGCGGCCTCCGTCTGAAACGGTGACGACACCGCGTGATCGAGACCCTGCGCAACACTTCGCTTATATACTGCGACCTCCGGCGACGATGTGGGGTTGAGGAGATGCGGGTGAGGTACTGGACACCTTGGGTCAAGGCTGCGGCCGCCGTCTTTCTGGGCTTCGCTGCGATACCCGGCGCCGTCGTGATCATCCAAACTCCCGGAGTTGCGAGCGCGGATGTCTGCGCAAGCGTCGGCCGCCGTGTGTCCGTCAGCGGCTGCGCCAACATCGCCGACACGATCGCCGATTACGTTCCGCCACCGTCCTACTACGCGCCCATGCCCGAGGACGAGCCGCCGCCGGAGTACACCGCGCCGCCCCCTCCACCGCCACCGCCTCCGGCGCCTAATGTGAGCGTGTGCGCGAACGTCGGCCGCCGGGTCAACGTCAGCGGTTGCATCTAAAGCGTGTCGGATTCGTAATCGAACGCGCACTGCCCGCCAGGTATCCAAGAGCGACAGGTTATTCGTGAACGCTCGACCGGGTGGAGGACAGTGTCGGTGGCTGGCTGGCGATCTCGGACGATGTCGCTGCTCTCGGTGCTCGCCGCCGTCGGTGCCGTAGGCGCCACGTTGGCGTTCGCCCACGACGTGGCTAAGAAGTCGTTGACGACTCCGCTGCCGTCCAAGCCCATTGTGGCGCCTGTGAATCCACTGCCGTCCGCTTCCGTTGTGGCGCCGGCGAGGTCGCCCTACCCCACCGACGCTCGCGGGTTCGTCGACACCGCTGCGCGATGTGAAGGTGCGCTGACGGGTGTGGCGTTCGTGCGCACTCAGGGGTCGCTGGTGGCGATCTGCACCGACCCCGACGGCGGCTACCGGTACCACGGCGTGCGGCTTCGCGACGGCGCGCGGTTGACCGTTGCCGCCGACGCCGGGGCCGCACGCGAGTTCGTCGCGCATAACGAAGGCGTCACCTACGCGCTGTCCCCCACCGAGCTCGTCATCGCTGAGGGCGGCACCGTCATCCGTCGTGAATCGGTCCTCGAATCCCGCGAGGCGGGACGCTAGCCCGAGGCGGTGGCGAGTCGAGGATCGACCACCAATACTCCTCGGGAATCTCCGCGCCGGAGCGCAACACCATCGCCAGCCCGGTGGCCATCGCGATGCCCAAGAGCCCGAGCCATAGTCCGGCCAGGGCGATCAGCACCCACAGCGCGGTTGTCACCGCGGGCCACGGCGACACCAGCGCGAGTGCCGGCGCGAAGAAGAACCCGGTGCCGACGTACCACGACGAGCCCGTGCGATCCGAGATCAGCACGAGCCGCAGCCACCGCGGGATCGGAGCCGTTTCGGTGCTCATGACCTCAGCGTGCGCCTGCGAGGTAGGCGGCGCAATTACCTCAGAGGTAATGGTGAGGACGATTCGACCGAGCCACACTGATGTGGTGACCGCTGCCCCGACGACTCCGTTCGGCGAGCTGCTTCGCGAATGGCGCCAGCGGCGGCGGCTGAGTCAGCTCGACCTGGCTCTGGCAGCGAACGTGTCGTCGCGACACGTCAGCTTCGTCGAGACCGGACGCTCGACGCCCAGCCGCGCAATGGTGCTGCGCCTGGCCGCGGCGTTGGACGTTCCGGCCCGCGAACAGAACCACCTGCTCGTCGCGGCGGGGCTGGCCCCGGCCTACGCCGAGCGGTCCCTCGACGATCCAGACATGGTGGCCGTCCGTGACGGGGTCGAGCGGGTGCTGGCGGCCTACGAGCCGTTTCCGTGCCTGGTCGTCGACCGACGATGGCGCGTGGTGCGGTTCAACGCGGGCACCGCGGTACTGCTCGACGGCGTCGCGGCCCACTTGCTCGACGAACCCAACGCGCTGCGGATCGCGCTGCATCCCGACGGGCTGGCGCCGCGGATCCGGAATCTGGCGGAGTGGCGATACCATGTGGCCGGTCGGCTGCGGCGCGAGATCGCCGCCGGCGGTCCGGCGCAGCTGTCGTCATTGCTGGACGAAATCGTTTCGTACCCAGGCGGTTTCGCCGACTCCGTGAACTTGGGCGGCGTCGCGGTGCCGCTCCAGATGTACACGACCAGCGGCCGGCTGCTGACGTTCCTGAGCACCGTGACGACGTTCGGCACCGCATTGGACCTGACTGTCGCCGAGCTGAGCATCGAGGCGTTCCTCCCGGCCGACGACGAGACCGCCGCAGCATTGGGCTGACAGCCTCTGCCACCTTCTGTGACCCACTGACGCACTAGCGAATTGTGGTGTAGCAATGGCCTAAGCGCCACAGGAAGGATGTGCGTCCTCATGCCAACGACAAGGCCGACACCGAACCTCCCACCCGGTTTCGACTTCACCGACCCCGACATCTACGCCGAACGCCTGCCCGTCGAAGAACTTGCCGAAATGCGCCGCACCGCGCCGATCTGGTGGAACGAGCAGCCCATCGGCAAGGGCGGGTTCGACGACGGCGGCTACTGGGTGGTCACCAAGCACAAGGACGTGAAGGAAGTGTCCCGGCGCAGCGACGTTTTCTCCAGCCAAGAGAAAACCGCACTGCCGCGCTACCAGGACGGCACCGTCGGCGAACAGGTCGAGCGCGGCAAGTTCGTCTTGCTGAACATGGACGCGCCGCACCACACCCATCTGCGTCACATCATCTCGCGCGCGTTCACGCCGCGGGCAATCGAGCGGCTGCGCGACGAGCTCGACGAGCGAGCGCACACCATCGTGAAAACCGCTGCGGCACAAGGCTACGGTGACTTCGTCGAACAAGTGTCCTGCGAGCTGCCGCTGCAGGCGATCGCCGGCCTGATGGGGGTGCCGCAAGAGCACCGGATGAAGCTGTTCCACTGGTCCAACCAGATGGTCGGCGACATGGACCCGGAGTTCGCCGGCAATGACGCGATCACCGCCTCCGTCGAACTCATCGGCTACGGAATGCAACTCGCGTCCGAGCGGGCCGACAAGCCCGGCGAGGACCTCGTGACTAAGCTCGTGCAGGCCGATGTCGAGGGGCACAAGCTCTCCGACGACGAGCTCGGCTTCTTCGTGGTCCTGCTGGCGGTCGCGGGCAACGAGACCACCCGCAACTCGATCACCCAGGGGATGATGGCGTTCATGGACTTCCCCGACCAGTGGGAGCTGTTCAAGCGGGAACGCCCGAAGACCGCCGCCGACGAGATCGTCCGGTGGGCCACCCCCGTCACGTCTTTCCAGCGCACCGCGCTCGTCGACACCGAGCTGGGTGGCGTGAAGATCAAGAAGGGCCAGCGGGTGGTGATGTTTTACCGTTCGGCCAACTTCGACGAGGACGTGTTCGAAGATCCGTACCGGTTCAACGTTTTGCGAGATCCCAACCCGCACGTCGGTTTCGGCGGCACCGGAGCGCATTATTGCATCGGCGCGAACCTGGCGCGGATGACGATCGACCTGATCTTCAACGCGATCGCGGACCACATGCCGGACCTCGCGCCGATATCCAGGCCGGAGCGGCTGCGCTCGGGCTGGCTCAACGGCATCAAGCACTGGCAGGTGGATTACACCGGCCAGGCGGCTCGCTAGGCCCTCGCTAGGCCCTCGCTAGGCCCTCGCTAGGCCCTTGCGTTCGGGACGAGCCCGTGGCGCAGCGCGTACATGCTCGCGCCGATCCGGTTGGACACCCCGATTTTGGCGTAGATCCGCTCGACGTGGTTGCGCGCGGTCTTGGGGCTGATGACGAGCGCCGCCGCGATCTGCTTGTCCGATGCGCCCTGCGCCACCAGGTTCAGCACCTCGATCTCCCGCGGGGTCAATCCGTGCGGGCGCGGTTTGGGCCCTTGGGCTTTCGCGCCGACGGCGTGCAGCACGGCGTCGACCGCGACCGGGTCGAGTGCCTTGTCCCGCACGCGTTCTCGTAGCCGCCGCGCGGCCGCATCCGGGCCGAGTTCTTCTCGATACGGACGCGGCTCACGGGCGGACTGGTAGCAGACCGCGGCGGCGAGCAGGCGATCGGGCAGGCCCAGCGTCGTCTCGCCGAGCCCGCGCGGATAGCCGCCGCCGTCGACGCGTTCGTGGTGGTTTCCGGCAAGCTGCGCCACCCGACTGAGCGCGGGCACCTGGTTGAGGATTCTGACCGTCAGATACGGGTGCAACCGCACCCGCTCGAACTCAGCAGCGGTCAACGGGCCGACCTTGGACCAGATGTGGTTCGAGATGCCGATGCGGCCGAGATCGTGCACGTGTCCGGCGCGCCGGGTCAGCGCCACGGTGTCAGCGTCCAGGCCGACGGCTTTGGCCGCGTCGACGGCGAGGGCAGCGACCGCCCGTGAATGGCCGATGGTGAACGGGCACTTCAGGTCGACGAAGTCGCCGAGGGCGATGAGAAGATCGTCCAGCGACTGTTCGTCCAGACGCTGGTGACGGTCGGGAGCCTCCTGCAGCGCCGCCCGCCAGGCGTCGCCGGTCGGCGGGCCCGCCAGGATCCTCTCGGCGTCGGCGGCGAACACGTCCACGACCTGCGGGTCGAACTGACCGCCGCGGCGGGACAGCGCCATCGCGACCGCTCCCCCCGTGCCGTAGCTGCGGTGGTGGACCTCCGCCATGTCGGCGAGTTGGGCTACCCGCACGGCGATCGGCAGTTGGTCGCCGCGCGCCCCGGTGGGCAGGCCGCCGCCGTCGTACCGCTCGAACGTGTAGGCCAGCGCTGCTTGCACGTCCGCACCCAGACCCATCCGGTCGGCCAGCAGGCCGGCTGACATGCAATGCGAATGAATCAGTTTCGCCAAGTTGCCCCGAGCGTTGAGGAACAGCGCGGCCATCGCGTTGAGCCGGCGCAGCACCGGCTCCCCGCGAGCGACGTTGCGCAGCAGGAAGTTCCAGTACGGCAGGCCCGACCAGTCGACCAGATACGAGTCGTGCCGCACCGCGATGTCGTCGCCGAACCAGCGTGCGTACTCGTGGGAGTCGGCATGGCACCCGATCCACATGATCAACGCCGTGTAATACGTTGTGGCCCGGTCGGTTTGGGTCAGGCCCAACCGGTCGGAGATTCGGCTCGCGATCAGCGCGGACCGCAGCATGTGCTCGGCCGGCTGTCCGAGCCCGAGGTCGATCGCCACCGAGAGCGCAGCGAGCAACTCGGCGCGGGTGGGCAACCCTTCAGAGCGCTCGGCCGGCGGGGTGGTCATCTGTTGATTCTGGCCTACTCGCGGCATCTGCGGGTGGGCCATTCACGTTTCCAGCGCGAATGCGCTGACTGGATCGCGGTATCCCCGCAGCACGAGGTTCTTGGTCGGCGCGGTCGCGAACAGGTCATCGGCCACTCCCGCTGCGACCAGTACCTCGCCACCGCCGGCCTTCTGCTGCATCCGTGCCGCGACATTGACGGGATCGCCCAGAGCGGTGAAGTCGACGACGGCACCGCCGACGTTACCCACGTAGGCGACACCCGCGTTGACTGCCATGCCGACGTCTATCCACGGTCCGTCGTCGCTGCCGTAACCAACTGCTTCGAGCAGCTCGATCGCCGCGTGGACCGCCCTTCGCCGGTAGTCCGTGCCGCTGATTCCTTGCACGAAGAACGCCATCACCTGGTCGCCGATCAGCTTGTCGATCACCGCGTCATGTCGCAGCAGGGTGCGCGTGGCCGCGACGTAAAAGCGGTTCAGGGCTGCGGCGAAGTCGGCAGCGACGCCGCGTTGGCCGAGTGCCGTCGAACCGCGGACGTCGACGAACAGCACGGCCACGTCGACCTCGGCTCCTCCCACCGGAAGCGCGTCGCAACACCGGCTGCACAGATTGGGGTTCTTGCGCGAGGGTGTGAAACCGGCAGCGCCGAGCAGACGCCCGAACAGTCCGCCGAACGGGTTGCTGCACACCTTGCACCGGGGTGCCGACGGCAGATAGCGAAACACGCGCCGGGCCTTGACCAATGAGGCATGGCCGTCGATCAGGACCGTGCGCCAGCACATCTCGGCGGTCTGCGGGTTTCCGGTTGTCATCGCGGTCATCGCTGGGCCGCCCCGGGCCGGGACCGTCGACGCAGCACCCATGCGGTGGCGAGCGTCAGCGCCGCGGCGAACGCAGCGAGCGCGGCGAGACTCGCGCCGGTGCCACCCTGAAAGGTGTGACCGTAGGCCGACATCGCCGGCAGCCCCGGGGTGTACCGGTCGAGATCGAGCTCACGGCCCAGCGCTTCGAACGCGTGGCGGTTGGCCAGGCCGTAGCTCATCAGGCGGCCCGGGGTCGCCATCTCGTCGACGGGCACGATCGCGCCGCCGAACAGAACTTGTGGGAAGCACAGCATCGGCAGCGCGAGGGCGGCCTGGGCGGCGTTGGAGACCGCAGCCGAGGCAAGCAGGCCCAGTGCCAGCGCCGACGTGGCCTCGACGAGAATCGTCACGAACAGAACGGCATACACGCCCCAGCCGGCGGCGGGAAGGCGCCCGAGTGCCCGCAGCGCTCCGAGCAGCACCGCGCTCACCACGGCCAGCACCGGAAGCAGGGCGGTGACCTTGGATGCCACGTAGGCGCCGACGCTGAGCCCGGCCAGCCGTTCCCGCCTGAAGATCGCCATCTCCCCGACGATTTGGAGCAGGCCGTATGTGAGACCGAAGAAGAATCCGTCGAACGCGATCCAGAACGCCATCTGCGCCGGCCCGACGTCGGCCGCACTCTGCGGGTCGAACGTGCCGCGGGTGAACAGTGTCGCCATCATTGCGGTGACCAGCACCGGCGAGCCGAGCAGGATCGCCAGGGTCAGCCGGTTGCGAAACAGCACGTCGACGTTGCGTCGGGTGAGCAGTGACCATTGCCGAAAAGCACTGGGAGTCTTGATATTCGACCGGCGAGCAGGAACCGGCGAGGCGAAGTCGTGTGCCGCGTGGCGCTGCGCGAATCGCTGCGCCCATATTTCGGGCGTGTGCTCACCGGCAAGCCTGTCATACACCTCGGCGAGATCGGCCACGTCGAAGTAGTGGCGGGCATCAGTCGGAGTGCCGGTGAACGCGAGATACCCGTCACGGGCCAAGAACACCACCCGGTCGCACTTGTCGATTCCCGCAGGCTCGTGGGT
>JBLNEK010000217.1:0-9208 GCA_050262635.1 Candidatus Sericytochromatia bacterium
GCGCCGAAGGAAAGCGCCACAGCCAAGCCGTCCTGGCACTGGCACGCCGACGCCTCAATGTCCTGTGGGCGATGCTGCGCGACCACACGACATATCAACCCGCCACGCCTACTGCCGCGGCGGCTTGACAACCTCATTGAGAATCCTCCTCAAGTGTGCCGCGCGTTTGGCTAGCGCCGCCGCTGTAGGTTGCCTTTACCTGATTTACGAACGCCGCCGCCGATCGGTTCAGCCGACGCGACCGTGGAAGATGAACCGCTGACCGTCCAAGGCCGCTAGCCGATTCGGTGCGTGCCCAAGAAAGCGAACTGGCGGCGCGGCAACGAAAGGGCAAGAAACTCGACATCATTGCCTTGTCGCCGGAGGCGCACGCGAAATATGCCCAGCACTGCCGCAGGGTACGGAGTTCGTGGACAATCCCTCGGGCGCGGTGGGTGAAGCTGGGGCGGCCAAGAAGAAGGCCGAGCGCGAGGCCGCCGAGCGGGCCCGCGCCGAGCTGCGTAAGAAGGTCTTCGCCCGTGCCGACTGACGTGGATAAGCGGTCTTCGATCTACCCCGCGCGTGGCATGCGGATCAATGGCTCGTATTAGATTCCAGCGTTGATACCAGCACAGCGGACGCGCTCCACCCCTGATGGAGGCGGGCGGTGGTGCCCCACTGAGGCGATCTTCGTCGGGCTACCTGCCCCTGTAAACGCCCGCACAACGCAAGAAGAAGTGTGAATGACGATGTCCTGACAAGTCCTGATCTAGTCCCGCCCCGAGATGGCAATGGGGCTCGCCTGGAACCCAAGTGCCGGGTGTGCCGCAACGACCAGATCCAGGCGCAGGTCAACCAGCTGCTGGCCGAGGGGTCCACCTACCGGGGGATCTTTCGCTCCCTTAAAGGAGAGAACGCCGCACTTGATCAGCGTGATCGGGTCAGCTGGGAATCTGTTCAACATCACGCCAAGCGCCATTTCCCCGTGCAGAACGTCGCCCGGGCGACCTATCGGGAGATCTTGGAGCGCCGCGCCGCGGAGAACGCCATCGACTTCGCCAACGGCGTGGGCACCGCGATCACCCCGCTGGCCTACTTGGAGATCATCATGGTGAAGGGCTTTCAGTATCTCATCGACGAGAACACCGTGGTGCCCTACCGCGACGGGGCACGAGCCGCTGCGCTGCTGCAGGAACTGACCCGCAAGGACGCCGGGGAGCAGGACATCGCCCCGATCTATGTGAAGCAGCAGCGCATCATCGACACCATGCTCGAAGTCGTCCCCGAGGAGTACCACGAAGAGATTCTTGCTCGTCTAGAAGGGATATAGGGGACGTAATCATCTGCGCCCCCTCGGCTGCGCGACAGATTGCTCGAGAACGCCCGCGAATGCCAAAAATGACCCCTGGGGTCAAGTGATTCGTCGCAGAGCGTCCACAGTCCTCTTCGGATGGTTCGGTGTCACGACGGTGTCACAACTCGTGCAATACACCAGCGAACACGCGCGGACGCCGAGGAATCAAATGCCCTGTAGTAGAGCGCAATACGAACAGACGCGAACGCAGGTGCACGGATTGCAGCGGACTCATAATCCGTTGGTCGCGGGTTCAAGTCCCGCCCGCGCCACAACCAATAAGAGGTAGAGGCCGCCGCGCAGCAGCGCGATGACCGGTACGCCGTCGATGGGCCAGGCGTTTTTGCACTTGCTGTAGTCCAGCCCAACGCCAGCCTTGACTTGCGCGCCGGTCAAACTGCTGGCCCTGGGATGCCGCCACGATCGAGCCGACCACCCGCGTAGTGTGCTCCTTCTCGCTGACCTGGTCGAGCCGGGGAAGAAGTCGAGGTGAATGGCATGCGGATGGCACGCCGCCGCATATGAGAAACTAAAATGGCTTTCAACGTGCGAGAAGGTGGGTGCCCCCGGCAGGATTCGAACCTGCGGCCTTCTGCTCCGGAGGCAGCTACGCACAGTTCGCCACGGTCTGTCGACGGCCGCGGGTGTGCGCCCGCTGGGGCGTGAATCCTGTTCTCCCCCTGTGGCATTCAGCCACGCAGGTACCGTTACGGTTCGCCGCCGTCCGCCGTAGTTCGGGCAGTGAGTTTTCGACGAGTTGTGACACCGTTGTGACACCGAGGGCTCACGCCGGTAGCGCCTCGCAGCCGAGCAGCTGCGCCAGCCAGTGAAACTGCTCAGGCGGCCAGAACGCGCCGCACGCCGAGCACGTGCAGCCGTTCTCCGAGACCCGCAACGCCCGCACGTTCACCAGTTCGCCGGCGCCGTCGCGACGGTGTGCGAACCGGGCACCGCAGCGCGGACACGTTTGCCGCACGTGCACCACCGGCGCCGGGTCGAGTAGATCGGTCCCGGCCAGCACCCACCGCTCAAGCTGCCCGCAGTACTCGTCGATAGTCGAGCAGTCCTGCGGCCGCCAGCCCCGCGCGGTCAACGAGCGCAGTCGCTCGACGGTGCCGACCTTCTCCTCGGGCGTCCATCGAGTCACTGTGCCGTCGACCTCGATGAGCAGCGCCAACACGTCGACCCGGCACGGCAGCTTCGAGCTGTGGATCCGCGTGTACCCGCCGCGCTGGCTTTGCATCGCCTGCCGCAATCGCACATACAGCGGATCGGACCACCGGCATGTGCCGCCGTCCCAGACCGGGATCGGATCGGCCAGGGCGTGCACCGCATCGACCAGCCGCCGTCGCGCGAGCGGCAGCGGCCCGTCGTCGTCAACCACGAACCCGCCTGCGGTACCGCCGCACCCGGCCACTGCTGCCGATCACCAGCCCGCCGACGACACCCGCCGGCCGCCGCCACTCCGACAGACCGAGCACCCACTCGCGACACGCCTGCAGCGCCGGACAGTTCGAGCACGCCCACAACGCCTCCTCCTCGGCCTCGGCGTCGACCGGGGCGGCGTCGAACAACAGCCGCGCAGCCGGATCGCTACACACCGCACCGTGCAGAATCGGGAGCGTTGGCCAGCTCGGCCAGCGTGTCCGCCGCGCTCACACCGCAAATCTAGCCGACATTGATACAAACACTGATACAAACATGCGCGCGGGCGATAATCAGACTTGTGCACGTCCTCACCGGCCGCGGCGGCGAACTGGCTGCACCCTTCCCGCCGCTGTGCGACAACCCCGACTGCGCCTGCAGCCGCACACTGGCCGCCCTCGACTCGGCCTACCCGCTCGACGCGGCCGTCGTCGCCGACAGCGATATCACACCCGACGCCCTCACCCAACGATGCGCCGAGCTTCTGCACCGCACCGGCTGGGCAGAATCACTCGGCCCCGACGACACCGCCGAGATAGCCCACGAAATGGCCGCCGACGCAGCACAGGCCGCCGCCCAATTCCCTGTGGGCACCCGGCTAAGAGCGCAATTCGACCACCACGCGGAAGCCTGGGTGTACGCGCCGCGGTAACACTTGACGCTGCCGCAAATTCGGCGAAGGGTTATTGATTACGTCTGACCGTGCTCGCCTTTCGAGGGCCCTTGCAAGTGGTTACCGCTAGGGGAAGGACGGTGCGATGCCCAGCATTGAGTCGCAGTCGTCTAGGCCGCATGGCTTCTCGCACAAGGGGCGACCGCGCCGCGCTAAACCCGTGCTATGTGATCGCCCCCAAAAATCCGGTTGGCGTTGTGCGCGCGGCCTACACCCCGACGGAACCCCGTGCGCGGCCTTGCCATGTTGGTGGAATGTAGTCGCAAATCTCCGTTGGGGCTGGCAGAGCTACCCGCTGTGAGGGTGCACAGGATCTGCGGCCGGGTTTTCTTCGGTGCACTACCCCCTGACGCCTTGTCCGGCGTCCCCCGGTGCGCCCGGCACCGAATCGCCGCAGATCGCCCGATGTTGGCCGGGGTCGTCCTGAATCCGCCATAGCTTCAGGTGCCCCCCAGCAAAGTTTGCTGTGGATTTCTTGCTGCGTGTGAGAATCTTTTGACACCTGTCAAGAAGCGTCGACTACTCACAAAAAACCGCAGGTTCAGTAACTCGATCTAATCGCATCCAAGGGTCAAGGGTCAGCGCCTGGTTGTGGGCGCTGCAATAGGGATCGTGGCGAGGCCCGCTGAGAGTGTTTCCGACCGGGATGGTCGGCCGGGGCCCCGGAGCACCGGGTTAGGTGGCGAGGCCCTCGGCCTCGGGGCCGAGTGCACGGTTTAACACTGCCCCTTAGGATGCGAACTGTAACGCTAGTCGCACACCCCGGAAGGCCGTTTTGGAGTTTTCGCCTCATCGGATGGGGGCGTGTGCTGAGGGGGATGACCCAACGTTCACGATTGCGCGACGACCTGTCAGCGCGACTCATCCGCTGTTTAAAACCCCAGCTCCCTGTCCTACCGCCCAGCGGTATCGATGACGACCGCCCTACCGCCTAGTGTCGAAGAATTCCAGTGCCTTTGCTGGCCGGGTGGGCTGGGGTGCCCCGCTACGGTTGCACCGCCTGTGCTCCGGTCCGGCGTGCGGTCGCCCCAGGGCACTGCCAGGACCAGGAACATGCCCCAAGTCCCACGCCTCAAGCGCGCCGATCGGGGTCTGACACCGCCAGCACACGCCGAGTCCGCGGTCGATGACGTCGCGCTGAATCCGGCGGCGCAGCGCCTGGTGGCGGTTGCCGTACCCGTTTGCGGTCGTGCGGCCCGGCATGACTTACGCCCCGAGCGTTTCGGGCTTGGGCTCGTCCGCCAGGGCGCTGCCGATTATGAGGCGCCGAATGTCCTTTTTCGACAGCGGATTTCGGCAGCGCGGGCAGGTCGGCAGGTAGCCGCCGTAACTGATCGTCGGGCGGTCGACGCGGCGGTCCCCCCAGTCCAGCAGCTCCCGAAACTCTGCGTCGAAGGTTGCGGGACGCGCGGCGCGCGGCCTGCGCTTGAAGATCCGCATGTGTTGGTTCCTTCCGTCTACCTGATGTCCTACCTGACGTCGACGATCGTGCCGCCGCGGTATTCGACCTCGACGAACTCGTCGCCTATCCTCATCAGCTCCGGGGGGTGCGCCGCTCGATGCTCGATGGCCGCCATGAGGTCGGTGCCGCAGCTGTCGCAGAAGGCCGCACCCGGCGGCAGTGGGCCTCGGCAGTAGCCGCAGCTGGTTGGCCGGGTGGGGCCGATCGCACGGTCGATCGCCGCGAGGGTGTCTTGAACCGAGCGGCGCAGATCGACGTCGCGCACCGCGGCGCGGTCGTGGTGCTCTGAGCCCTCGTAGGTCTGCCGCGTCCACGGCGTGGTGAGCAGCTGCCAGTGCATCGGCGTTACCTCTTCCCGGCCGCGGGGACCGCCACATCGCCGCCCCGGATGTAGGCGTCCAAAGCGGTGTCCCGGGCTCGCTGCTTCGCTTCATGAACGGGTGCCATCACCTGCTGGACCGCAGTCAGCCCTTCCTCCGCGCGCGGGGCGCCGGAGCGGGCGGGCTGCTCGGCGGCGCGTTGGGCGGCTGCGGCGCGTCGTTCGCGTTCGGCGACGTGCTTGGCAGCCTCCTTGGCGGCGCGCGCGTCGATCAGCCGGGCCGCGACGTTGGTCTCGACAACGCGCAGCCCCGCTCGGTCGACCAGGACGTCGTCGCCGAGCTGGCGGGCGAGCCGGTCGGCGTCGGCGCCCAATTCGAGCGCCAGCACGACGAGTGGAACGGTAGGCAGGTTCATGGCGTCTCCTCGTTTGTATTAATGATTGTCTCGTTCATGGGCTGTTTTTAGGTATGTGGCGCCGGCCCGTGTGGTGACGGGGTGCACATGGTCGGCGCAGGATTCGTGCGGGGCGCGGCATGTTGGGAACAGGCGGCGATGCGCCTCGGGTGAGTCTTTACAGCTAGTGCACAGAATCATGGCTGCGCCGCCGGTGACCCAGTGCTTGCCGCGGCGGGCGATGCGGCGTTGGCATGCGCTGCAATGGAATTCGGCGGGTGCGGTCATCGGTTCGCCACCTCGACCTCGAAGCGGGTCCAGTGGATGCGGCGGGGGCTGTCGGTCATCGTTCGTCCTCAAGTGTTTTGGCGGCTTCCAACGCGCCCCAATAGCCATCGCAACCGGGCCAGCGGCGTCGCTGTCTTGCGTGCCGGCCGCCACGTACACGGACTGGTACACGGCGCTGCAGAGGCCGGCCGCGAGTCGTGCCGCCGCGGCGGGGTCTAGCCCGATTTCCGCAGTGGGCTCATCGAACTCAGCGAACGGTTGGTGCTCGGTGATCCTGATGAGTGGGTCACCCTCGCGGGTCCGGTCGATCCGGACGCTGACAACGGGAGCGGTTGGTGCGGTCATTTTCTTGCCTTTCTTTGTTTTCTGTTGCCACTGCGCTGCGAGCCGGCGTTGACGTAGCCGCTGCCCGCGTGTTTGTTTGGGTGTCTTGTCGAGGCGGGCGGTGCCGGCGATCAGCCGCGGCCGGTTCTCGTCGCGTTTCACCGCTGTTCCTCCCCTGCCCAGATGGCGGCGCACTTGTCGCAGCCGCACAGCCCGTAGTAGAAGGGGTCGGGCTCCAGCTCGCAGAACGGGCGCGGGTCGCCGGTCCGGACAAGCCGTAGGGCAGCGTCGAACGCCATAGCGCCTTTTATGACGTCGAGCAGGAGCGTCGGATTCACGTCGGCGATGCTCTTGAGCTGGTCCGGATACCACGCGGCCTGCAGTTCGGCGCAGTCGGCGGACAGCGCGACAGCACACGATGTGCAATAGCCGAAGCACTCCTCGTCAGGCGCCACGCAGCCATGACGGTCGGGGTGATTGCATCCGTGGCAGTCGTTCTCGTACCCGCTCACAGCTCATCCCTGTCCTGTGCGGCGGTCAGCTCGGCATCGACACCCTCGGTGCAGACGCAGTGCACGCAGAACGGGCATGCGATCCAGCCGCCGTCCATCACGCCTCCTGCCGTTTGCTGCGCAGGAAGCAGGCGGCGCAGATTCCGCGGCGTTCGGCTTCCAGATCGGGCAGCGGCTTGCCGCAGCGGGCGCACAGGGCGGTGTCATCGCCAATATCCGCTGCAGTACACAATGACTCCGGCCCACTGCGGCCAACATCGGCAACATCGGCACGCTCGGCGTCGTCTGGTCCGATGTTGCCGATGTCTGCGATGTGGTCCGCTGTGTTAGTGGTTTGTTCCAACCCCATCTGGCGCCACACCGGCACGAACTGGTCGCGGAAGAAGCCGCGGGGCGCGTGCCCGTCCCGCCGCTGCGACACCGCCTTCGCGGCCTGCGACGACAGTTTGCCAAACCGCTGCGGGGTGAGCGCCTTACCGTAGGCGCTGTGCTCACCCCAGTAGTCGGGGTTGTGCCCGATCAGCCTGTCCACCAACGTCTTCGTCGCCACCGGGCCCTTGGCCGGTTCGTCGTCGGCGGGCCACACCGCGCGCAGGTCGGTGAGCAGCACCACCCCCGGCGGCAGGGTGCGCAGCCCCGATGCCCGCTCGTCGGCCTCTTCGGCGACCGCCGCGGCGATCAGCCCGTCCACCACGGCGGGCCAGCGTCCACCGGCGGCAACCGCCACCCGCTTGAGCGGCCGCCACTTCTCTTTCGCCCGACCGATGCAACCCTCCGGCAGGGTGACCCGCATGCCCTTGACCCGGTCGCGCACCGAATCGGCGAACACCACGATCCGGTCGTGCAGCGCGTGGGCTTCGTCCTCGATGACTTCCCAGTCGGTGTCCTCGAGCGTGTCGTCCAGGTTGGGCACCAGCAGCACCCGGATTTCGCGGGAGCGGGTGTCGGCGGGCAAGCTGGGCGCGTTGCCGGCCATCGCCAGCGGCGCGAACGTCGACAGCTCGCGCTCCTCCCAGTCATCGCCCTTGGTGCGCACCAGCACCGGCCGTTTCGCACCCACCCGGTAACCCGAGTTGACGACGGCCAGCAGCTCCCCGACACCGGGCTTGTCCGGCGCCAGGGTGCGGTCGACTTCATCCAACAAAACGGTGCGCAGCGTCTTGTCCAGCAGCCGCGGCAGCAGCGCCGGCGACGACAGCGACGCCACCTGAATCGGATTGCGGCACAGGCGGCCCAGGTGCTCCAACGTGGTGGTCTTGCCGGCGCCTTCCATCGTGGAGTCCAGCCGCAGCCGCGGCGTGGTGTAGCACTCCTCCGCTAGGTGGCTGTGCACCGTCCATAAGGCCAGCAGCGCCAGGTCGGTGTCGAAGGTGACGGCGATGAACCGCACGAACCAGGATTCGAGCGCGTCCAAGAGCTCGGCGCCCGAAAGCTGTTCGGCCTGTTCGGTGGTGGCTGCTTGCATCACGCCACCGCCTTGCGCGCGGACGTGAACGTGGCCGCTATCTCGGCGTCGTCCAGCCCGACCGAGCGGGCCGCGGCGATCAGCTCCTCGGCGTAGGCGTCCAACGCGTCCCCCGCGTCTTTCAGCGCCCCATAGAGCACGGTGTTGCGGCGGCCGACCGGCGCGGCCTTGATCCGGTTCACCAGGCAGCGCAGCGAATACCGCGGTCGCTGCCCGCCAAGAGTTTTCACCCACACCGGGGGCTGCGGATACAGCAGGCCCTGCAACCAGTCGGGGGGTTGGGCGATCGGGGTGTCGAAATCCCGCGTGTACGGCAGGCCGGTGTCGGGATGAATCGACGGCGCCAAAACCGTGTAGCCCGTTCGCGTTTTGACGTCGAGGGCCCGGCCCCAGCCGGGCTGTGGACAGCCGAAAGCGCGGTTTGCGGAAGAACAGATGCCGCCCGCCGTCGCCGCGCCCAGAGAATGTTGTCAGCGTCGCGGGCAGCGGGCCGTACGTGTTCTCCAGGTGCGCAAGTGATTCCAGGCCGCCGTGGCGGGGGTCGACGTCGAGCACCATCGCGTTGTTGGGCACCCTCCCGCCGACGTTGGCGTTCGGGTAGGTCGTCCACCACGCAATCACCTGCCCGATTTCGGTGGTGGCGTCCAAAACCCCTCTGCCGCCGGCGATCGCGGGAACCTTGCCGCGCAGCGGGAACACCGCCCAGTCGTGCAGCGCATAGTCCAAGGCGTGCACACCGATGCCGTGCAGGTGCGGCGCAAGTTCGTCGCGGACAGCCAACGCCTGTGCGCTAGGCTGAGTGGTGACGTTCACGGACGTCGCTCCTTTCTGTTGGTTGAAAAGAGAAAGGGGCCAGGGCCGATTCCTGGCCCCTTTCTCTTTCCGGCTCTAAGCCTCGATCCATGGACGGGTGGAGGTTTGGCCGCAGCCAATAGCTGTGATCTTGATTGTCGGTGGGTGACGCGTGGTGGCTGCTGGTCTGTCCAGCTTTTGCTGTGTGCTCCGGTTGGGC
>JBLNEK010000218.1:0-20219 GCA_050262635.1 Candidatus Sericytochromatia bacterium
GACGGCGACGATCTCGGCATCGGGCGCCGCCTCGAGCAGGGCGGCGGTGGAAGCGCCTGTGCCGCAGCCGGCGTCGAGCAACCTTAGACCCCGCCCGCGGTTGGGAATCCGCATGCGCCGCGTCGAGATTCGCAGATGCTCGTGGTAACCGGGATTGGCGCCGACCATCCGGTCATACGCGCCGGCGCCCAGGTCGAAGGCCCCCGGCACCGCGCCGCGCGGCAGCCCGGTGTCACCGAGTGGCACGTTGGCGCTCCCACAGCAGCAGCACGGCGGTCACCAGCGCGAAGCCGAACAAAAAGTCCTCGACGGGGATGTCGAACGGGAATCGTATTCCGCTGGTGTGCTTTTCGTCGTAGATCACGATCGGCGCGGAGAGTTTCGTCAGCCAGCCGTCGACGAGGACCTGGAACCCGACCACGATCAGCATCGAAAGCCAGTAGGCCGGTTTGCGGAACAGGCCGGTCCGCAATACCGCCAACTCGAGCGCGACGACCACCAGGGCCGCGATCAGCGCGGGCAGCGTGTATCCGAGGCCGGTCATGCGCGCGTCAACCGGCCCAGCATCGCCGTCACCGCGTTGTAGGTGAGCAGTCCGCACAACGGGATCACGATGAAGAACAGTAGTTCCTCGAGCGGGATGCCGAAGCCGACATGGATTCCGGTGATGTAGCGCGGGTTGTAGGTCCACACATTGCCTGCGATGGCCAGCGCGTCCCACACCACGAACACCAGCGCGACCGGCAACACGGATTTGAGCGTCCGCAGGGGCTGGCGGTAGACGCCCGGGCCGAAGAACTCCAGTGGCGCGGTGATCGCCAGGCACGCGCCGAGCACGATCAGGTACTGCCACCGATCCATGGTTACGCGGCACTCCCGCGGCGCGTCCGCCAAGCCTCGATCAGTGCGCCGCCGGCTACCCGCAGCCGTCGGGCGGTGCCGACCCGGGCCCGCTGGCTGAACACCGCGAAGTCAATGGCCTCGATGCGGTCGAGGATCTCCGAGTACAGCGTCAGCGCGGTGGCTACGCACGGCCGCGACCACGGCGCGAGCATCTGAACCCCGTCGGCAGCGAACCGATAGACGTCGCGCGTGATCTGGTGCTGCGCCGCGAGCGCGCGCCGCACCCTCGGATCGGTTTGATGGTGCTCGTGACACCAGGTCAGAAGATCGCGGTCGACATCGAAGGCTGCGAGCTCGTCGGCGGGCAGATACACCCGCTGCCTGGTGAGGTCCTCATCGACGTCGCGCAGAAAGTTGGTGAGCTGGAAGGCTTTTCCCAGCTCCGCCGCATAGGGTGCGGCCTCCTCGGCCGGGCCGATCGTGCCCAGCACGGGCAGCAGCTGCAGGCCGATCACCTCCGCCGAACCATGCATGTACCGGTTCAGCGAGTCGCGGTCGGGATAGTCGGTGACAGTCAGGTCCATCCGCATCGACGCCAGGAAGTCGGAGAACAACTCGGGGGCGATGCCGTACAGCGCCGCGGTGTGGCGCACCGCGGTCAGCACGAGGTCGGTCTCCTCGTTGCCGCTGGAGCCGCCGCTGAAGAAGAGGTTGGAAAGCTGTTGCAGCCGAGCGGTTTTCGTGTCGACATCCAGCGGCGAGTCGAGATCGTCGAGGATGTCGTCCGCGAGTCGGGCGAAGCCGTACAACGCATGAACCGCCGGCCGCTGCGCCGGCGCCAGCAGCCGGGTCGCCAGGAAGAACGTGCGACCGTGGCGGGCGTTGAGCTCACGGCAGCGCCGGTACGCCTCGCGCATCCGCGGCTGCGAAACCCCCGCGGCGTCAAGTTCGGAGCGGATCATGCCGGCCTGCCTTCCGTGGCGATGGCCCGTCGCGCGCGGTCCGCTGGAGAAGGTCGCGCGATCCGGTCCGCGGCCAGACGTCCGGACAGGAGCGCCGTCGGCACCCCGACGCCCGGCACCGTCGACGAACCGGCGAGCACCGCGTTGGCCACGCCTCGCACGGTGTTGGCCGGCCGGAATGGACCTGTTTGCGCGAAGGTATGGGCCAGCGCGAACGGGCTGCCGGCCAGCATGCCGTCGCGGGCCCAGTCGGCCGGAGTGACCAGGTGAAGCAGTTCGGCGTCGTCGGCGGCACCTGGCAGCCGCGCCCGCACGGTGTCGAGCATCTCGGCGGCGTAGCTGTCTGCGATCGCGTCCCAGTCGACACGCCCGTTCGCCAGATTCGGCGCCGGCGCAAGGACATACAGCAGATCGCGCCCGGGCGGCGCAAGTGACGGGTCGCCGGCGGTGGGCCGGGTGACAAGTAGCGACGGGTCAGCCATCGGCCGGCCCGTGCGGATGATGTCGTCGAACGTCTGCTCCCATGCCTGCCCGAACAGGATCGTGTGGTGTGCACCATTCTTCACCGCCGCGCAACCGACGTGGGCGACAACCGCCGAGGGCGCCGGCCGCAGCCGCAACGGCCGCCGCGGCGTGCGCGACAGCAGCCGGTAGGTCTGAGGGAGCTCCGTGGTGAGCACGACGGCGTCGCAGCCGATCCGGACGCCGTCAGCCGTTCGCACTGCGGTCACCCGGTCTCCCGACCGCTCCAACGCGGCGACCGGTGATGAGTAGTGGAACGTCACGCCGGCGTCGGCGGCGGCGGCCGCGAGTGCGTCGGGCAGGGCCCGCATCCCGCCTCGCGGAAAGTACACGCCCGCAACGGTATCCATGTACGCAATCACCGCATACACGGCGAGCGCGCGGTGCGGCGGGACGCCGGCGTACAGGGACTGGAACGTGAACACGCGGCGCAGTCGCTCGTCGGCGATGAACCGCTCGACGACTCGCGCCCACCGCCGGAATCCGCCCAGGGCGGTCAGCCGTGCGAGCTGGGGAGTCAACAGCCCCAGCGGCGAGTCGAAATTCGCGGCGATGAACCCGTCGAACTCGGTGCGGTACAGCCGAGTCAGCCAGTCGCGCAACCGCAGATACCCCGCGGCCGCATCGGCACCGGCGAACGCCTCCACCGAGGCGACCATCCGGGCGGCGTCGGTGTGCACGTCGAGCCCGCTGCCGTCGGCGAACACCGCGTGGTAGGCCGGGTCGACGGGCAGCAATTCCAAACGTGCACTGCGGTTTTCGCCCACAGCAGCGAACGCGTCGTCGATGATGTCCGGCATCGTCAGGACGGTCGGCCCGGTGTCGAGCAAGTAGCCGCGGCTGTCGACACGGCCGACCCGCCCGCCCGGAACCGCGTGCCGCTCGACGACCGTGACCTGGCGCCCGCGGCCGGCCAGGTGCAGTGCGGCCGACAGCCCCGCCAGGCCGGCGCCGACCACCACGACGTGGTCGGTGCGCCCCTCGACTGTGCGGATCATCATGCGCTCCGCACCGTGCAGACGGCGGCCATGTCGGCCAGTGCCGCACGCACCGGCTCGTCGATACGGCTTTCGGAGATCCGCTGACGGGCTTCGTCGACCCGCTCCGCGATCATCTCCTCGATCCACTGGACCGCGCCGGTGGCGATGATCAGCGTCCGCCAGCGTGCGATCGCGGCCTCGTCGATCCCGTCGCAGCTCATCAGCTCGGTGAGCTCGCGGCGGATTGCGGTGTCGGCCATCGCGTGCGCGGCGACGACGACGCTGGTGGCCTTGTGCTCGGTCAGGTCGCCGCCGCTGGGCTTTCCGGTCACCGCCGCCGAGCCGAAGATGCCCAGCAGGTCGTCGCGCAGCTGGAAGGCCTCGCCGACCGCGGTGCCGTAGCCGGCGAGCAGCAGCAGCGTTCGGTTGTCGCAGCCGGCCAGCGCGGCACCGATCTCCAGCGGACGGCGCACGGTGTAGTTCCCGGACTTGCGGCGGGCCACGTCGAGCACGGCCTCCAGTGTGGGCAACCCGCGTGCGTCGTTGACCAGATCCGCGAACTGGCCGACCGCCAACTCGGTGCGCATCGCGTCGTAGCGCGGCCAGGCCCGGTGCAGCGCGTCGGCGGGAAGGCCGCTTTCGCGCAGCATCTGCTCGGCCCAGACCAGGCACAGGTCGGCGAGCAGCACCGCCGCGGACTCGCCGAACCGTTCGGCGGACCCGGACAGCCCGCGGTCGCGGTGCCACTCCCCGAACTGGACGTGGGCCGCCGGACGTCCCCGTCTCAGCGCCGAGCCGTCCATCACATCGTCCTGCAGCAGCGCGAAGGTGTGCAGCAGCTCGAAGCTGGCCGCGGCGCGGAGCGCGGCGGGATCGTCGGGACCGCCACACCGCCAGCCGAGGTACGCGAAGGTCGACCGCAGGCACTTGCCGCCGGTGAGGAACTGCATCAGCACGTCTGAGGTGATGTCCACACCGGCGTCGGCCAGTTCGGAGAAGCACCGCGCGGCGACGAACTCTTCGACGCGTGCCAGCACGTCGGCCTGCAGGCGGGGGCGCCAAGAATCGAACTCGGTGACCGGTGCCAGGCGGTCGGCTGAGCCGCCGCCCGCACCGGGCGCGTCGAGCAATTCGAGCCGTCGCGTGCTCGGACCTCGGAAACCCATCGACCTTTTCTACCTTGTCACTCTCGGTTAGCAACCTGAGCCCATTACATCCGAGCCTGCCGCGCATCGCTCCTCGGGCCGAACGGATGTCACGATTGGTTCATCAAATCCGAATGCAGCATCACGTTTCCCGGTCCGGTGCGGCCGTTGGCGACGCTGGCGCCGTTACGACGCGGGCGCGGCGACCCGTGCTTCGTCATCGCCGCCGATGGCGCGATCTGGCGGACGAGCCTGATGGCCAGCGGCCCGGTGACGGCCCGGATCACGAAGTCCGCACCGGAGGTCGTCGAATGCGAGGCGTGGGGTGCCGGTGCGGCGGAGTTCGTCGATAGGGCCCCGGGGATGCTCGGCGCGCACGACGACGCGAGCGGCTTCGCGCCTGACGAGCCGACGATTGCCGCGGCCTACCGCAAGGCGCCGCATCTGCGGCTGGGCCGGACCGGCCGGGTGCTGGAGGCGCTGATAGCGGCGGTGATCGAGCAGCGGGTGGCCGGCGCGGACGCGTTCCGGTCGTGGCGGAGGCTGGTGACGAAGTTTGGTGCGCCTGCCCCCGGGCCCGCGCCGCAACGGATGCGGGTGCCGCCGTCGCCGGAGGTGTGGCGGGCCATCCCGTCGTGGGAGTTCCATCTCGCCAACGTTGATCCGGGCCGGGCGCGCACGGTCGTCGGCTGCGCCCAGCGGGCGTCGTCGCTGGAGCGGCTGACGCGACGGGCGCCGGCCGAAGCCCGCGACGCGCTCACGTCATTGCCGGGCGTCGGCGTCTGGACGGCAGCCGAGACCGCACAGCGCGCATTCGGGGACGCCGACGCGCTGTCGGTGGGCGACTACCACCTGGCCGGGGTGGTGGGCCGCACGCTGCTGGGCCATCCGATCGATGACGCGCAGATGGTCGCGTTGCTGGAGCCGCTGCGGCCGCACCGCTACCGCGCCGTGCGGCTGCTCGAGGTCAGCGGACTGGCCAGCTACGTCCGCTTCGGTCCGCGCCGGCCGATCAAGAATCTTTCGAACTTGTAAGACCCGGTTACGGGCGCGCCGCCGTGGGTAGACCGTTGCTTGACCGATTCCAGACAAAGCGCTCGTACGAGGAGGAGCAATGGGTCAATTCACTGTTCCGGGACTGTCGGAAAAGCAGGGCGCCGAGGTGGCCGGGCTGCTGCAAAAGCAGCTGAGCCGGTACAACGATCTTCACCTGACGCTCAAGCACGTCCACTGGAACGTGGTCGGCCCGAACTTCATCGGGGTGCACGAGATGATCGACCCGCAGGTGTCGCTCGTGCGGGGCTACGCCGATGAGGTCGCCGAACGCATTGCGGCACTTGGCCATTCGCCGAAGGGCACGCCGGGCGCGATCATCAGTGATCGGACGTGGGATGACTACTCGGTGGACCGCGACACGGTTCAGGCGCACCTGGCCGCGCTCGACCTCGTCTACAACGGCGTGGTCGAAGACACCCGCAAGAACATCGAGACCCTCGAAGAACTCGACCTGGTCACTCAGGACATGCTGATCTCGCACACCGGCGAGATGGAGAAGTTCCAGTGGTTTGTCCGTGCGCACTTGGAGAACGCCGGCGGAACGCTGAGCAACGAGGGCCAGAAGACCGAGCGCGGCGCGGCCAAGGCGGCCAAGGCGAAGAAGAGCGCCTGACCGCGCACCCGAAGGAGCGATCGGGTTTGCGCTGACGCGAGGGCGACGAAGGTCAAGCTTCGCCGACGCCCCGTGCGTCGACCGGGTTGCAGCGGCCCACGATCAGCGGGTCTTCCGGCGTGAACGGGAACACAGGAAGCGCCGCCAAGTGGGTGTTGAATGTCGCGGCGAGCACCTGACGCGAATAGGCGCTGACTGACGCTCGGTAACCGATGTCGCCCGGAGTCGGCTGGTCGAAGAAGACCAGAAAGTGGATGTCGTCGGAACCGACGACCTCGATGTGGTGCGGATAGGCGCGTGGGATGAAGTAGACGTCGCCCTCCTGCATGTACCAGGTGTCGACGCTACCGTCGGGATCCATCACGGTCATGCGGGCCGAGCCCCTGTGCACGTAGCCCATCTCGGCGGTGATCGGGTGCCAGTGTGGCTCGCGCATCCCGTCTTCGCGAATCCGCAGCGAGTACATAGCCAGGTCTTTCAGCGCCGGCCACATCTGCTCTCGTGCCACGTGCGCTGAGCCGACCGCGATGCTGATCGGTGCCGGGCTGGCTTCGACCGAGAACTTGTGCGGGTCGGAGAAGTATGCGGTGGGCGGGACCTCGGGATCGCCGTCGCGAGCGGCCAGTGCGCGGTCGGTTGTGTCGCGGCGCAGCGTGGCGAAGTCGGATGCGGGCAGGTCGTAGGTGTTGCCGAGGACCGCGTCGGTCATCGCGCCGAAGGATGCCGCGAGGCCGAAGTCCTCGGGCCGTTCGTGGCGGAACGCGATGATGAACTCCGCGGCGTCGGTACCGATGTTCTCGATGTGATGCAGTGACCCCGAGTCGATGTGGAACATCTCGCCGGCGCTGACAACAAACGACGAGAACTCGCTGCCGGTGTCGAGCACCGACACCAGCGCGGTGCCGGACACGCAGTAGGTCAGCTCGTTGGCATTGGCGTGCCAGTGCGGCGTGCGCAACGCGCCGGGATTGATCACCACCCTTTTGATCGACAGCCCGCGCAGGATCGGGAACATGTCGGCCGTTACCCGGGTGATCGACCCGAGCTCGGACTCCTCGACTACCTCGCCGTTGGTCAACGAGGCCGCGTGTGGGCTGTACGAATCTGTCATCGCAATACCTTTCGGCTTATCCGCTTTATCCGCCCGGCTCCTCGTGAGCCGTCTCCCGATTGCGCCGTTGCGCGCGGTAGATCGACACGTCGGTCCGCGACACCACGAGGTACGCGATCCCGACCGCGACCATCGCCGCCGGAACGACCGTGAAGGACGCGGTCATCTCGGCGACCATGATCATCACCGCGAGCGGGGCGTGGGCGACGCTGCCGAAGCACGCCATCATGCCGACGACGACGAACGGGCCGGGGCTGTCCGGCAGCCAGGGCAGCTCGGTGAGTTCACCCAGCCGCCACAGCGCCGCGCCGGTGAACCCCCCGATCACGATGCCCGGCCCGAAGATGCCGCCGGAGCCGCCGGTGCCGATCGACAGTGACGTGGCGACGATCTTGGCCACCGGCAGCAGCAGCACCACCCACAGCGGGATCGCCATCAGCGTGTCGGTGGCGGCCGCCTTCTGCGCCCAGCCGTAGCCGCTGGCCAGCACTTGCGGAAGCACCAGCCCCACCAGGCCGACCGCCAGCCCGCCGAGCGCCGGCTTGAGCACCATGTTGCCGGGCAGCCGCTCCGTCCGGCCGACGGTGCCGTAGAACGCCTTCGCATACAGCAAACCGATTGCGGCACAGACTATTCCGAGCACCACGAACCACGTCAGCTGAAGCGGATGGTGAAACCGGAAGCCGCCTGCGACGGATCCGAACAGTGGCTCCCAGCCGAGAACCGAGCCGAACACCGCGTAGGCGGTGGCCGACGTGATGAAACCGGGAATCAGCGACCGGTAGTCGAAGTCCTCGCGGTACACGATCGAGGCGGCCAGCACCGCTCCGCCCAGCGGTGCACCGAAGATCGCGCCGATACCCGAGCCGATGCCCAGCGACACCGCGACGCGGCCGTCTTCGTCGGACAGGTTCAGCTGCCGGGTCAGCAGCGAGCCGAACCCGGCGGAGATCTGCGCTGCCGGACCTTCGCGGCCGCCGGAGCCGCCCGATCCGATGGTCAGCGCGCTGGCAACCGTCTTGACGACGATCGCGCGGCCGCGGATCGCGCGCGGGTCGGTGTGGGCCGCCTCGATCGCACTGTCGGTGCCGTGTCCTTCGGCCTCGGGCGCGAACTTCGCCACCAGAAGCGCCGACACCAGCGCCCCGCCGAACGCCACCAGCGGGATCGCCCACGGCCTGCGCAAGTGCGCCGAGCCGGGGTCGCCGCCGTCGCCGAACGGCTTGGGGATGTGGTAGTCGGCGAGGTAGCCGAGAAGGAACTGGCCGGCGTAGTCCAACGCGAGGTAGAAGACGATGGCTCCGAGCCCGGCGATGATGCCGATCGCGACGCCCAGGATCAGCCACTTGCGCAGATACCCCGCACGGTTGATGGAGGCGCCGGTCCACTGCCGGGCTCTGCTGGCGGACGAGCGCAGCGAGGCCAGCATGCAGCGGATCGTATCGGGCTTGGCGGAAAAAGCGTCACCGCGCACGGTGGTGGGTGCTCCTACCTGTGAGCCGCCGCTCGAGGCGGACCCGCCAACGGCAAGGAGTACTCGATGACCACCGTCCACGACGTCGAAACGATGCGCTACCCGATCTCCCGGGTCAGCGTCGAGCCAACGGTCGCTGCCGAGCCGCGGGCATTCTTCGCGGCCCTGGCGCTCGTCATCCTCGCGGTCGTCGTCATCGGCGGTGCGATCGCGGCGACGACGGCCTTCCTGGTGCTCCCGGCTCCGTAGAAAGTTTGCCGACGTTTGTCAGACGGCTTCGGTGCGTGCCTTCTCCGCACTACGATCATCACTTATCCACAGGGGTACTCCATGACCGCTCTTCCCGACTGGGACATCGTCAGCGACGCCGAGTTGGCATGCGCCGCCGCCGCCGGTGACCGCGGCGCGTTCGCCTCGATCTACGACCGCTACGCCGACCGGCTGCACGACTTCTGCATCGGGATGCTGCGTGACCGCGATGCCGCCGCGGACTGCGTGCAGGACGTGTTCTGCACGGCCGCGACGCGGCTTGCGCAGCTGCGCGACGGTGACAAGCTGCGGCCGTGGCTGTATGCGATCGCGCGCAACGAGTGCCTGCGCTGCATCCGGGCCAGAGGTCGTGAACGCGTCTACGACGAGGTGCCCGAGGCGGAGTCGGGCGAGGCGGGCCCCGACACCCTGGCGGCGCGCAGCGAGCTGGCCAACCTGATCGCCGAGGCGGCAGGGGGGTTGTCGGAGCGGGACCGCTCCGTGCTCGAGTTGGCGTACCGGCACGGGCTGGACGGCCCGGAGCTCGCCGAGGCGCTCGGGGTGAGCGCGGCGAACGCCAAGAAAATCACGCAGCGGCTGCGCGAGACGATCGAACGGTCGCTGGGCGCGCTGCTGGTGTCGCGCCGGGTGCGCAGCAACCCCAACGCGTGTCCAGAACTCGGCGAGATCCTGGCGGACTGGGACGGCCAGTTCTCCGTGCTGATGCGCAAAAGGATTGCGCGCCACATCGAATCATGCTCGGTATGCGACGAGGAGCGCCGGCGGCTGGTCAACCCGGTGGCCCTGCTCGGTGGTGTGCCGGTGTTCATCCCGGCGCCGGGGTGGTTGCGCGATCGCACGCTCGACCGGGTTCAGCTCACGGCCGCCAGTACGCCGATGTCGGACACCTGCGACCCCGACGGACGGTTCCTGTCCCGACGCGGCGCGCTGTCGATGGCGCTGGGCGCGCTGGCGCTGCTTCTCGTGCTGGGGATGGTCATCGCGTGGATGCATCAGCGCACCGCACCCGTCGTACCGGCCAATGTCACCAAGTCCGCGCCGCCGCCGCCCGTCAATCAAGCGCCGCGGATGTTCACGCCGCCGCCGAGCAGCGCCCCGCCGACCGCATCGTCGGACGTGCCCGTCACGACAACGATTCCGGCTGTCACATCGGTGCCGCCTTCCGAGTCGATGGTTCCACCGGTGACGACGACGATGCCGGTGGCGCCCCCGCCGCCCGGGCAAGGGCCGTCGTCGGGAACCTCGACCCCGCCGGTGTTCACGCCGACCACCACTCAGGATGAGCCGCCCCCGCCGTCGGACACGCAAACACCGACGCCGGTGCAGACCGAGCCGCCCGTGACGTCGAATCCGCCCTCGAATCCACCGACCAATCCGCCGTCCACGCCCACGAGGACCTTCAGGCCGCCGACGAAACTGCCGACAGCTACGGTCGGGCCGGTCAGTCCCCCGACGTCTCAGGGGCCGATCATCTACTGACGCTTCGCGTGTCGGACACATCCATCAGGATCTGCGGTTCATACCCCCTAGGGGTATAGTGACCCCCATGACCCACGTGCACGACGCCCCTGCCGCCGGCCACGCCAACCACTGCGGGGGCGGTCACGGCGGCCACGGGGGCCACGCCGATCACGTCGCGCAGTACCGCCGGCTGTTCTGGGCGATGCTGGTCCTGGCGATCCCGACAGTGGCCGCGTCTGGGATGTTCTCGATGATCGTCGGCTACACGCTTCCCGACATCCCCGGCCTGCGATGGGTGTCGCCGGTGCTGGGCACGGTGATCTTCGTCTGGGGCGGGCGGCCGTTCCTCACCGGCGCGGTCAGCGAAATCCGTTCGCGCGCACCGGGAATGATGCTGCTGATCGGGCTGGCGATCACGGTGGCGTTCCTGTCGTCGATGGGCAGCAGCCTCGGCCTGCTGGGCCATGAGCTGGACTTCTGGTGGGAACTGTCGCTTCTGATCGTGATCATGCTGTTCGGCCACTGGATCGAGATGCGTTCGCTGGCGCAGACGTCGTCGGCACTCGACTCGCTGGCCGCACTGCTGCCCGATGAGGCCGAGCGCGTCGACGGCGATTCCGTGGTGCGGGTCGCACCTTCTGAGCTGCGCGTCGGCGATGTGGTGGTGGTTCGGCCAGGCGGCAGCATCCCGGCGGACGGCGAGATCGTCGAAGGCGTCGCCGCGATGAACGAGTCGATGGTCACAGGCGAGTCGCGCCCGATGTCGCGCGGGCCGGGCGACCGCGTGGTGGCCGGCACCGTGGCAACGGACTCCGGACTGCGGGTGCGGGTGACCGCCGTCGGAGACGACACCACACTGGCTGGCATCCAGCGGCTCGTCACCGAGGCGCAGAACTCGTCGTCACGCGCGCAGCGACTCGCGGACACCGCGGCCGGGTGGCTGTTCTGGTTCGCGCTCGGGTCGGGCATCATCACCGCGATCGTGTGGGGCTTTCTCGGCCATCCCGACCAGGCGGTGATCCGCGCGATGACGGTGCTGGTGATCGCGTGCCCGCACGCGCTGGGCCTGGCCATCCCGCTGGTGGTGTCGATCGCCACCGAGCGCGCGGCGCGCGGCGGCGTGCTGGTGAAGGACCGGCTGGCGTTGGAGAGCATGCGTACCGTCAACGCGGTGCTGTTCGACAAGACCGGCACGCTCACCAAGGGCGAGCCGGCCGTCACCGGGCTTCTCGCGGTCCGCGGTTCAGATGACGAGGTGCTCGCGCTGGCCGCGGCCGCGGAATCCGACAGCGAGCATCCGCTGGCCCGGGCGATCGTCGAATCCGCACGGGAGCGCGGGCTTTCCGTCGCTCGTTCGAGCGACTTCACGTCGTCACCCTCCGTCGGCGTCATCGCGACGGTCGACGGGCGCACCATCCGCGTCGGCGGTCCGCGCATGCTCGAGGAGGCCGGACTCGCCGAGCTGGACGAGACCGCGGCATGGCACGACGAGGGGGCGATCGTCTTGCACGTGCTCGCCGATGGCGAGGTGGTCGGGGCGCTGCGGCTGGCCGACGAGATCCGGCCCGAGTCACGGCAGGCCGTCGACGCGCTGCACCGGCTGGGCCTGCGGGTCGTGATGATCACCGGCGACGCGCCCGCGGTCGCGTCGGCGGTCGCCGGTGAGCTGGGCATCGACCGGGTGTTCGCCGGGGTGCGACCGCAGGACAAGGCCGCGAAGGTCAGCGAATTGCAAAGCGAGGGAATGAAAGTCGCGGTGGTCGGCGACGGGGTCAACGACGCTCCGGCGCTGGCGCAGGCCGACGTCGGCATCGCGATCGGCGCGGGCACCGACGTGGCGATCGCGTCGGCGGGGGTGATCCTGGCCAGCTCGGACCCGCGCTCGGTCCTGTCGGTGATCCAGCTGTCGAAGGCCACCTACCGCAAGATGAAGCAGAACCTTTGGTGGGCGGCGGGATACAACCTGATCTCGGTGCCGCTGGCCGCGGGCGTCCTCGCGCCGGTGGGGTTCGTGATGCCGATGTCGGTCGGCGCGCTGCTGATGTCCTTGTCGACGGTGGTGGTCGCGCTGAACGCGCAGCTGCTGCGAAGGCTCGACCTGACTCCGGAAGCGAGTGTTCGTGCGGTACTCGGCGACTCGGCCGCCAGCACGCCCCGAGACAGTCGCGTGTCAGCGGAAACAACGACACCGAACGCGATTTCGGCGAGGTAGCTCAGCGCTTGGGGCGGAACGCGTCCTTGACCTTCTCGCCCGCATCCTTGAGGTGTGACCTCGACTGCTGGCCTCTTCCGCGAGCTTCGGTATTGCGGTCGCCGGCAGCCCGGCCGACCGCTTCCTTGGCCTTACCGGCCGCCCGGTCGATTTTGTTACGGGCTTTGTCGATGGCACTCATCGGGGTCCTCTCTGATTGGTGACGCGACTTATCGCGGGGATACCCGTTAGCGGCCGCCGGAAACTGCTGCGGATCGCGCCGAGGCGCAATGCGGCTATGCGTCGAGGTCCTGCTGAACCAGCTCGGCGATCGTCCGCATCGCCCGCTCGTCCTCGGAGGCCACGGTCACCTGTGCACCGTTGCCGGCGCCGAGCGTCATGATCATCAATGCCGAGCCGGCATCGACCGGCTCGCCGCCGTCGACCGAAAGTGTCACCGGGACACCGGCATTGACAGCGGCCTCGGCGATGATTGCGGCGGGCCGGGCGTGCAGGCCGATGGCGGAGCCGACGATGACGGTCTTCGTGTGCATGTGAATCTCCTTGTTGGGTCAGGCGGCTGCCAGAGCCGGTTCCGGTTGTGACTGCCGCGGTGTGGTGCCGATGAACTGTTTGGCGACGATCACCGCGATGGCGCCCACCACGGTGCCGGCGGCCAGTGCGACGATGAACCACACGAGGTGGCCGACCGCGAAGAACACGAAGATGCCGCCGTGCGGGGCCTTCAGCGTCACGTCGAACGCCATCACCAGTGCGCCGGTCACCGCGCCGCCGGTCATCATCGACGGGATCACCCGCAGTGGGTCGGCCGCCGCGAACGGGATCGCACCCTCAGAGATGAACGACGCGCCGAGCAGCCATGCCGCACGACCGTTTTCGCGCTCCGGCTCGGTGAAGAGCCCGGGCCGCACCGTCGACGCGAGCGCCATGGCCAGCGGCGGCACCATACCGGCAGCCATCACCGCGGCCATGATTCGCAGAGACGCCGGGTCGGCGACATTCAGGCCTGCAGTAGCGAACGCGTAGGCGGCCTTGTTCACGGGGCCACCGAGGTCGAAGCACATCATCAGGCCCAGGATGACGCCGAGGATGATCACCGACGTTCCCGACATCCCGTTCAGCCAGTTCGTCAGGCTGTCGGTGACCCACGCGAGCGGGCGACCGAGCAGCAGGAACATCAGCAACCCGACGATCAGTGTGGCGAACAGCGGGATCACGACGACGGGCATCAGACCGCGGAACCATTGGGGCACCTTGAGTGTGCTGATCCACAGCGCGACGAATCCGGCGATCAGGCCGCCGACGATCCCGCCGATGAAGCCGGCGCCCACGAACAGCGCAACGGCGCCAGCGGTGAATCCCGGTGCCAGGCCGGGCCGGTCGGCGATCGCGAATGCGATGTACCCGGCAAGCGCAGGTACCAGGAAGCCGAACGCCAGCTTTCCCAGCGTGAACAAGACCGCACCGAGGTAGGTGAGCAGGCCGCCGTCCGGCAGGTCGGTCAGCGAGTTCGATTTGGAGATGATGTTGCCCAGGGCGTCGGTTGCGCCGGCCGGTGTGTTGGCGAGCTCATATCCGCCGAGCAGGAATCCCAGCGCGATGAGCAGTCCGCCCGCGGCCACGAACGGAATCATGTAGCTGACGCCGGTCAGAAGAATCTGCCGGATGCGCGTGCCCCAGCCGATATCGCCGGCGCGAGCGGATTCGGTGCTCTGATTCGGTGCGGCCTGCACTCGAGCGGCGGAGGGATGGGCGGCGGCGTTGAGCGCCTCGGCGATCATCGCGTCAGGCTCGTTGATCGCGCGTTTGACTCCGGAGGCCACCACCGGCTTGCCCGAGAACCGTTGCCGGTCCTTGACTCCCACGTCGGTGGCGAAGATGACGGCATCGGCGTCGGCGATCGTCTTCGCCGCCAGCGGCGTGCTTCCCGACGAGCCCTGCGTCTCGACCGTGAATGTCACTCCCGCGCGCTTGGCCGCGGCGGCCAGCGCGTCGGCAGCCATGTAGGTGTGCGCAATGCCCGTCGGGCATGCAGTCACGGCTACCACCGACTTCGCCTGCGCTGCCTGAGGTTCCGGCTTGGGGTGGGCGGGTGCGGGGGTGACGACTGACTCCACCAGGTCCACCACCTCTTCGCTGCTCGACGCATTGCGCAGCGACTCCACGAAGTCGGGACGCACCAGCGCGCGGGCCAGGCTGGACAGCAGCTTCATGTGCTCGGAGCCGCCGGCGTCCGGCGCTGCGATCATGAACACCAGATCGGCGGGGCCGTCGGGCGCACCGAAGTCGACGCGCGGTTGCAGCCGCGCGAAACCGATCGACGCGGTGCGGACGTGCGGGGAACGGGCATGCGGGATCGCGATGCCGCCCGGCAGGCCTGTGGCCGACTGCGCTTCACGCGCCATGATCGCGGTGACCAGGCCGTCGGTGTCGGTGGCGCGGCCGCTGTCGGCGAGTTGGCGCGCGAGCCTGCTGATCACCGCCTCCTTGTCCGGGCCGGCGTCGACGTCGAGCGAGACAAGGTCGCGGCTGATGATGGATTCGGTCATGACGGAACTTCCTCTAGACGACCTGACGGGAAACCTGTTGCGCGCGAACGTCGTCGGCGTGCACCTGGACTGGGGAGGGGAGCGCTGAACCGGGAAGGGAGGCTGCGGCGCTGCCGTACGCGACGGCCATCCGCAGTCGCTCGGCCGCTTCCGCGCCTTGGACGTGGGCGTACAGATAGCCGGCGAGTGACGCGTCGCCCGCGCCGACGGTGCTGCGGACCACCACGGCAGGCGGCACGGCCACCCAGCTGCCGGTCCCGTCCACCAGCACCGCGCCCGCTGCCCCGAGTGTCGCGAGCACGCAGCGCGCGCCGCGGTCGACGACCTTGCGAGCGGCGGCCACCACCGGTTCTGGATCGCCGCGAGAGGCAGCGGCTTCGAGCTCCTGCGGGTTGCTTCCCGTGATGCCGGCCAACTCTTCGGCGTTCGGCTTGATCAGGTCCGGTGCGGCGTGGTCGAACGACGCGGCGAGCGTGGCCAGCGGTTGGTCGGAGGTGTCGACGGCAACCCGGCAGTCAAGCGGGGCCAGCAGCGCTACCACGTCGGCGTACCAGTGGGGCGACAGGCCCGGTGGCAGCGAGCCGGACAGCACCACCCAGGACGCTTGCGCGGCGGACTCGACTACGGCGTCCGTCAGCGCCGCGGCGGTCACCAAGTCGAGGTACGAGCCCGCCTCGTTGAGTTTGGTTGTGGTGCCGTCATTCTCGGTGACAGTGATATTGGTGCGAACAGGCGCCGCACCCGGAGTGATCGCGCGGTAGGTCAGTCCGGTGGCATCGAGCGCGGCCAGCAACGGGTCGCCTGCCGGGGCCGGCAGCAGGGCCACTGCGTCGAGGCCGGCGAGCATCAGTGCGCGAGCGACGTTGACGCCCTTGCCTCCCGGCTCTACCGACACAGATGCCACCCGATGCACGGCGCCGCGGGCGAGCGGCGAGTTGAGTGTGACCGTGCGGTCGATGCTGGGGTTGGGCGTGACAGTGAGGATCATGCGACGACGACCTCGACTCCACGGTCGGTGAGCCCGGCGCGGTCGGCGTCTGCGATCTCGGCGTCGGTGACCAACACGTCGACCCGGTCGATCGGCGCGAAGCTCATCAACTCTTCACGGCCGACTTTCGACGAATCGGCGACCACGACAACGAAGTTCGCGGCGCGGACCATCGCCCGCTTGACTGCGGCCTCGTCGCTGTCCGGCGTGGACAGCCCGTGTTCGGCGCTGATCGCGTTGGTCCCGATGAACGCGACGTCGACGCGCAGGGCGTCGAGCACCCGCAGGGCGGGCTCGCCGACCGCCGCCTGCGTCAACCCGCGCACCCGCCCGCCGAGCAGCTGCAGCGAGACCAACGGCAGGGCGGCCAGGCGAGCGGCCACCGGGAGCGAATTGGTGACGGCAACCAGCTCGCGGTCCGATGGCAGCAGCGCGGCGACGCGGCCGGTGGTGGTGCCGGCGTCGAACACCACGCTGCCCCCGCCGACGGGCAGGTAATCCAGCGCCGCGCGAGCGATCGCGTCCTTGTGGTCGGCGCGGGTGGTTTCACGTTCCATCACCCCGGGCTCGACGACGTGCAACGCGCGTGCCGGTACCGCGCCGCCGTGCACGCGGCGCACGACACCGGCGCGGTCGAGCGCGGCGAGGTCGCGGCGCACGGTTTCGGTGGTCACGTCATATCGCTGCGCGAGTTCCGTCACGGACGCCCGGCCCATGCTCATCACCAGCGAGGCGATGGCTTGTTGCCGTTCTTCCGGATACACAGGAGCCCTTGTTTGTGTGGAGTTGATTTGGATATATGTTGTTTTACGCGTGATTATGTTGACTTGTCAAGACCAGGCTCGTAATCTGGTTCACATGACCGCCTCCTCGCCACCCACGTCACAACTCGTCCTGACGGGTGTGCCCGTCGTCGCCGGCGCCGCATACGGACCGGTGATTCGGCCGGGCCGGCTACCCGCGCTGGACGGCGTCGATGCCCTTCCCGAGGTGGAGGAGTCCCAGCGTCCCGCCGAGGCGGCCAGGTTCAGCGCGGCCGCCGCCGCCGTGGCCGGCCGGCTCCGGGAGCGCGCGCAGTACGCCACCGGCGCGGCGTCGGAGGTGCTCGCCGCAACGGCCGGGCTGGCGCAGGATCGCGCGTGGCTCGGTGCGGCGGAGAAGCGCATCGCGTCCGGCACTCCGGCGGTTCGGGCAACCGTGCAGGCGGTCGAGCAGTTCGTCGACTTGTTCACCCAGATCGGCGGCCTGATGGCCGAGCGCATCACCGACCTTCGCGACATCCGCGACCGCGTCGTCGCGGAGCTGTGCGGCCTTCCGGAGCCGGGAGTCCCTCAACCGGCGCAGCCGTCGATCCTGTGCGCCGAAGATCTCGCTCCGGCCGACACGGCCGGGCTCGACCCCGCACTGATCATCGGCCTCGCCACGACGCTCGGGGGGCCGACCAGCCACACCGCGATCATCGCCCGGCAGTTGGGCATCCCGTGCGTGGTGGCGGTCGGCGGGCTCGACGACGTCGCCGTCGGAGCCATGGTTCTCGTCGACGGCGCGTTGGGCACCGTGACGGTGTCGCCGGACGAGACCGCGGCCACGCAGGCCGTCGCGAAGGCACGCCGCGACGCCGAGCTCCTGGCGGGCTGGTCGGGCCCGGGCGCGACGGCCGACGGTCATGCGGTCGCAGTGCTGGCCAATGTCCAGGACGGCGAAGCGGCGCGGGCCGCACGACAGACGCCGGCGGAGGGCATCGGGCTATTCCGCACCGAGCTGTGCTTCCTCAACCGCGACCGCGAACCGTCCGTCGCCGAGCAGAAAGACATCTACACCGAAGTGCTGCAAGCATTTTCGGGACTCAAGGTGGTGATCCGCACGCTCGACGCCGGGTCGGACAAACCGCTGAAGTTCGTTCGTCACCCGCAAGAGGCGAACCCAGCGCTGGGCGTGCGCGGCTTCCGGATCGGCGACGGTAACCCGGGGCTGCTGGAACGTCAGCTCGAGGCGATCGCGGCCGCCGGAGCCGACACCGCCACGTCGCCGTGGGTGATGGCGCCGATGATCGCGACGGCAGACGAGGCCAAGGCATTTGCCGGACTGGCCCGCTCATACGGCCTGACCCCGGGCGTCATGATCGAGGTACCCGCCGCTGCGCTGCTCGCGGAGAAGATGCTCGAGCACGTCGACTTCCTGTCGATCGGGACCAACGACCTCGCTCAGTACACGATGGCCGCCGACCGGATGTCAGCGGAGCTTGCCGCGCTGACCGATCCGTGGCAGCCGGCAGTGCTGTCGCTGGTGGCTGCGACGGCGCGGGCGGGCGCGCAGCGCGGCAAGCCGGTCGGGGTGTGCGGCGAGGCGGCCGCCGACCCGCTGCTGGCCTGCGTGCTGGCAGGATTTGGTGTGACCTCGCTGTCGGCGGCGGCAGCCGCCGTGTCTGGGGTGGGCGCCAGGCTGGCGTCGGTGACGTTACAGCAGTGCTGGGACGCTGCCGACGCGGTGTTGGCCAGCGCAAGTGCGCAGGAGGCGCGGGCGGCGGCACGACAGATCCTCCGGTAGGAATAAATCGGACTACGGTCCGGTTAGTTGGAGCATGCCAGCAATTACCGCAGACACCTCGGCACTGCCGCGCATCGCCGCGGCTGCGCCATCAGAGACACAGCGCCCCGTGCGGTCGCTCACCAGCGGGCCCCGCGGCTTCGAGGGCGAGGGCTTTCCCGTCGTCCGCGCGTTCGCCGGTGTCCCCGCCGCCGCGCTCGACCCGTTCGTGCACATGGACCAGATGGGCGAGGTCGACTACCTCCCGGGTGAACCCAGAGGCACGTCGTGGCATCCGCACCGCGGCTTCGAGACCGTCACGTACATGATCGACGGACGGTTCGCTCACCAGGACAGCCACGGCGGCGGCGGCCTGATCACCGACGGTGCGACGCAGTGGATGACCGCCGGCTCGGGCATTTTGCACATCGAGACACCGCCGGCCGAGCTGGTCGAGAGCGGCGGCCTGTTCCACGGCATCCAGCTGTGGGTGAACCTGCCGCGGTCCGCGAAGTTCGCGGCCCCGAAGTACCAGGCGATCGAGAGCGGCCGGGTGGGTTTGCTTGCGTCGGACGACGGCGGCGCGCTTGTCAGGATCATCGCCGGCGAGATCGCAGGTGAGCGCGGTCCTGGCGCGACGTACACGCCGATCACGGTGGCGCACGCGACAATTCAGCCGGGTGCGCGACTGAACGTGCCCTGGAACCGCGACTTCAACGCATTGGTGTACGTGCTGTCCGGGCGCGGCAGCGTGGGGCCGGCCGGGCATCCGGTCCAGCAAGGCCAGTTGGGAGTGCTCGGTGCGGGCGAACGGATCACGCTGGCCGCGGCGCGCCCTCAGGACGGCAACCGCCCGGCGATGGAGGTTCTGCTTTTGGGCGGCAGGCCGATTCGCGAGCCGGTGTTCGCCTACGGGCCGTTCGTGATGAACTCCAAGAGCGAGATCATCGAGGCGCTCGAGGACTACCAGTCAGGCAAGTTCGGGGTCATCCCGCCGGATGCTCTGATGGTGCACCGGGTCTGAACGTTCCCGCCAGCAGACGCGGAATCGCATTACCGTGACCGGAATTGTGCGACTTGGTTTCGCGGGCGGAAGCGGAATCAGATGCGCCCGGAGATCGTGGCGAACCGGCCGGAATCCAGGCACTCGAGCATCTGGCTCGCGATCCACTCCAGTGAGGCCTTGTTCTTGCGCAAGCTGCACTGCTCGTAGCCGATCAACAGATAGACGGACCAGTCGGCGAACACGTGCGCCTGGCGTTCGTCGCGCAGGATCTGCAACGCAGCCTGGCGCATGATCTCGTGCCGTTCGGAGTCCACGGCCTCCTGCGCAGCGCGCACCCGTGGGTCCAGCGCGCCCCAGGTGCGAATCGCCGCTTCGGCGCCATGCGGCAGGTTCAGCCCGTTGTGGATCAACAGATCGATGCGCCGCCGCGGATCCCGCGAGCGGGTGCAACACTCGGCCAGGCTCTTGGAGCTGGCGTTCTTCCAGTAACCGACCAGCTCA
>JBLNEK010000219.1:0-9648 GCA_050262635.1 Candidatus Sericytochromatia bacterium
GTGACCGGTGCGGGCGCTGCGCTCGGCGCGGCCGCCTCCGCCGCGGCGGTGGTGGTGTCAGCGGTAGCGGCGGTCGGCATGGCGGTGCCGGTGGGCGCGGTGGTGTCCGCGGCGGTCGTGGCCGTGTCAGGGGCGCTGAGCACGGTGGGCACCCGCGGCGGCGCCCCGGCGGGCTGAGCCGCGCTCGGGGCGGCTTCTGGCGCCGCTGGGGTAACGCGAGGCGCATCCGGCGTACCGCTGGGCGTGGTGGGGGCGGTGTGGCGGCCTTCCGGGGTGGTGATCGGGGTGGCATCGGTCACCGGGGCCTTCGGGGCCTCCTGGGCGCTGGTCGGCGGCGCGGTTACCGCCGGTGTGGTCGGGGCGGGCGCGACAGAAGCCGCGGGCGCGGTCGGCTCGGCGGCGGGCCGCTGGGGTGTTGGTGCCGACACGGTGGGTGCTGCCTCGGCGATGGGGGTTTGCGGCGGTGCCGTGTCGGTGCTGGTTTGCGCGCCCCCGGAGCTGCTGATCACCACCGGCGGGCTGGTGCTGCCCGGCGCGCTCAGCGTGGTTGAGGTCTGCGACGGCGAGGAGGCCGAGGTCTGCGACGGCGACCCTGTGCTGCTGGGCGAGGTGCTGGTGGTGGCCGAGGTCTCCGAGGTGGCGGTGCTGGAGGTTTGGGCACCCCCCGAGCTGCTCACCGTCACCGTCGGCCCTGCACCCGTCGTGGTGGTCCTTGTCGAGGTATCGGTGCTGGCGGTGCCCGGCCGGGTCGCTGTCGAGGTGCTCGACCCGCCCGATTGCGCGCTGCTCGTTTCGCTCTCGGTCGACGCCGATGTCGAGGTCGAGGAGGTGTTCGAGTCGGTGTCGGTGGGTTCGGCCCACGCCACACCGGGGGTGCGCGCCAGCGCCGCCCCCACCCCCAGGGCAACTGCGAGCAACCCGGCCCGACCCAGGTAGCCGGCGTAATCCAGCGCCGAGTGCTCTCCCGACCGGCCCGGATGCGGCTGCACGGCCGCTGATCCGCTCGGTTGCCACCCACCGCGGGCGCGGCGCACCGCATCGCTGGGGGCCGCGGTCATCGGGGCGGCATAGATCAGCGCCCCCGGTGCGGCATGCACCAACTGCCAGCTCCCCGCCGCCGCCCCCGGTGTCGGCGGGGGCGGTGTGGTGGGGGCGCCCGAGTCCGGAGAGGCAACGGCGGCGGAGTCGGCCGCGGTGACCGACGAGGCGTGCGGGCTGATCTCCACCGAGACCGGGACGGTGGTGCTGCGGCCGCGGCTGTCGTAGGCGGCGATGTCGAACTGATCGCTGTCAGGTCCGCAGTCAGCGGCGGCGGCGCGGGCCTGCGGGTTGGGTGTGTAGATCAACCCACCGGACGGGCCGGGGGCCAATTCGCCGTAGGACGGGTCGTGGACGACCAGATAGACCACCGGGTCGGACTCGGGGCCGGTGACGGTCACCGACACGGTGACCGCGCCGGTGGTGTCGTCGGGGTCGGACACCGTCAGGCTCATCCCCGACGACAGGCCCGACGGGCCAGCGGCCACACCGACCGGCACCGTCGAAACACCGCCGTCGCCGTCGCTGACGGTCACCTCGAAGGTGTCGTCCACACCGGTGGGGGCGTCAGTGGCCGCGCCGTGCCCGGCGGTATAGGTGAAGTCCCCGTCTCGGTGAAGGGTTACCGTGCCCGCAGTGGGGCCACCCGCGATGTCGAACGCCAAGGTGTCCTCGGTGTGGGTCCTGGGTGCGCTTGTCATGGTCGTTACCGGTCCTCTAATTCGCTGGCTCACTCGGTGGCTTCCATGCTCACCGTCGATCACCCCAGCCGGTAGGGACCTAAGTCCCAGCCCTGGCCTTTCGGTCATCGATCCCGTTGCTGGCCCGCGGCCACCCCATTTGCGCTTCCCAGCAGTCGCGGTTACCGCCGCCTCTCGGGTTTTTCCTCGCTGAAGGCACGTGTGTCCGCGATTGCGTGGCGGCTCTCAGAACCTCGACGCGGAACCGTCCCGAATGCGCGGCGCCGCAACCGCCTCTGCCCAGCTTCGCGGCTTGTCACCCCATCCATCGGTGGTGGACGTGCCGGTGGCCGAGGGGTCGCCATGCACCGCAGCTAGGTTGATCGTCAATCCCTCGCCTCGTTCATCGACGGTCACCACCGGCGGTGTCAGGGTGCCCAGCAGATAACGGGGCCCCGCGAGGGCACCCAAGTCGAGGAGTGGGGTCTGCTCCCTTTCGTCGGTCTTTCGGCCGAACTTCAGGTCGTTGACCACATCCCAGATGCTTCGGTAGGGGAGACCGCGCCACCAGTCCTTGTCAATTCCCTCGTCAGTGCCGTCCGGATTGCCCATCGACCCTCCTGTGGTGCCCTTGTCTTTCTTGTCGTCGTCGGAGACGGGTTCGCCGGTGTCCTCGTAGACCCACTGACCACTGTTCGGGTCAAGCACCGGCTTGTGCTCCTTCGCGGGCGCGCTGGAAGTGCCGCCGCTCGAGTCGGTGCTGCCGCCCGAGCCGGTGCTGCCGCCAGAGCCGGTGCTGCCGCTCGAACCGCCGCCTCCCGTGGTCCCGCCGCCGCTACCCCCCGAGCCGCCACCCGAATCGCCGCCCGGCTTTTCGGCCGGGAACGGACGATCCTCCGGCATCCCCGAACTGCTCCCGCCGCCTCCGGGTTTGTCGAGCCGTACTCGCCGCCGCTGCCGCTGCTGCTGGCGCCGTTACCGAGACCGGCGTTCCCTCGCCCGCCAGACCCGTTGGTTCCACCAGACCTGCCGCCTGGCCCTATTTGCTCGATGAACCACTCGGTGATTCCCAGTTCGTCGAAAATCCATTTCGCGCCTTTGAGCATCGGGCTGCCTGCCGCGCCGTCGATTACGAAGATCGCGCCAGCGATACCGATCCCCAAACCGACCGGTCCCGCGATAACGATTCCAAGGCCGACCATCCCGATCCCAAACAACACTTCCAACTTGCTCGTGTCGCTGTAACGGAAGCCGGGCTCCCAGAAGTCCGATCGCACCGGCATCGGCGCCGCCAGGAACGCCGAACTGACGTTCATGTTCTGTCCCGTCGCGGCATCGAATACGTTCCCGCCGAATAGGTAGCACTGGATGTGGTTGTCCCAAAGAGCAGCACGTGCCAAAAAGGGATTACCGAGCCGGGATTGGAAGCTGGCATCGGATTGCCCAACGGGCAATCCGTTGACGTCGTAGCGATACCGTTCCAGGACGCCGGCATGAGCGTCGTACAGGCCTGCCACGTCTCCCCCAACGCTCATGAGGTAGAAGAAGCCGTCGGGGTGATCGGCACCGTGCCGGTACATCTTGAGCGGTTCGGCCCGATTGCCGTAGATGAAACTGCTTGCGAGCGCCCCACTCTCGTGCACTTCGATCAGCCGGTCGCCGTCCCAGACGAGAAGATACTGCTCGCTGTCACCGCCGCGGGACACCCGCTTGCCGACCGGACGGCCGAACGCGTCATAGGAGTACTCGACCGTTTCGGCGGTGCCGTCGGCGGTGCGACGGTCAACGCCGCGAAGGCGGTTAAGTTGGTCGTACCGGTAGCGCACAGATTGTCCGTTCTCGTCCGACTCTTCAGTCCGATTGCCTGCAGCGTCGCAGTTAAATCGCTTCCCGCCGAAAGACACGTAACGTTCCCGCATGGTCGCCGACGCCACCTGCTGGTCCACCGCGCCCTCGACGGTTGTGGTGGTCTTCATGCGGATCAGCCCCGCGGGCGTCAGCTCGTAGCTCACGCTGCGCGGCAGTCGCGCGCCGGCCGTGGACAGGAGGTTGCCGTCGTAATCCGCTTGCACAAGTCGACCGGCGCCGTCGTGCGTGAACTGGTCACTGGCCGCCTCCTCGCCGCTGCGCCGCTCCTCGTGGATGAGCTTGCCCGCACCGTCATAGCGACAGACACTGGACTCCACGATTTCGCCAGTGTCATGACGCCGGTACGAGACGCCCTCGAGCAGGTCATTTCTCGTGTAGCTGAACGTCGCCTCGAGGTGCTCGCCGAGTCGCTGGCTGTACCGCCTGGTGCTGGCCGAGTAGCGGTAGTGGGCGATCGGCCCCGTTTGGTCGGCGACGTCGATTACGCGGTTGATCGCGTCGAAGGTACGGTGAACCTCGCGGCCGCTGGGATAGGTCAGTCGCACGCAATTACCCGCCGCGTCGTACTGGTACGCGGTTCTGCCACCCCGCCCCGTCTCGGCGAGCAGGCGCGACAACGAATCGTAACGGCATTCGGTGGATATCCCGTCCGCCACGGCCTCGACGATCCGGCCTAGCCCGTCGTAATGAAAGCGTTCCAGGACATCGCCATGTGGGGTCTCGCGCGCCACAAGTCGATTCAGTTCGTCGAAAAAGTTCACCGTCACCGCGCCGTCGGCGCCGGTGAAGCGCACGACGTTGCCACACGCGTCACGCCGCATACTCTGCGCCGTTCCGTCGGCGAAGACCACGCCCATCAACCGGTCGGCATCGTCGTAGCGGTACGTCATCCGGTGCCCGCTCGGGTTGGTCCATGCGACGAGGCGGTCGCTTGCGTCCCAGGACAAACGATCGGCGAAACCCGTCGCGCCCCCCTCGCCACCATTCCCCAGCAGTCTCACCCTGCCTGCCGGTCTCCCGAAGGCGTCCCGCGGAATGACCGAAGTTGCACCGCTGCCGTCGGTCCGCTCCACCACATTGCCCAAGGCGTCGTAGGCGAACGTAACATGATGCTGCCCAGCCACTTTCCGCGCGACAAGCCGGTCCATCACGTCGAACTGTTGCTCGACGGCGATGTGAAGTCGATCGATGTCGGCCGGTGGTGGGGGACCGAGCCGTTCGATCATCACTGGATTGTTGTTCTGGTCGTAACCGAATGACACGCTCTCGCCAGTGGAATCGCTCAAGGTCCTCAGCCGCATAGCGCCGTCGTAGCCCAGCGACACGACGTTGCCGGACTCGGTCCACAGCACGGTCGGCTGATGTGCGGCGTCGTACTGCGCGATGGTCGACACCATTCCCGCGCGTCCGTCCCAGTTACTGCTACCCAGCAGCTCACCGCTGCTGGGGTCGCGCCATGTCCGGTCCATGCGGATGAGCCGGCTCAGCTCGTCGTACTCGAAGAACGATTCACAGAACCGCTCCTGTTGGCCGCTCTCGACTGCCAGTCGTGTGACATTTCCCAACGCGTCCAGGGATTGTCGCTTCACCGTACCGTCTGGATAGACGACCCCTGTGCATCGCTCGAACCCGTCGAAAGAGTAGTCCAGTCGATGCCCCAGCCCGTCGGTGGTCGACGCCAGCGTCCCGTTGAGGGTGTAGGCGTACCGAGTCGAATTCTCACCGACGGTGAGTTCCGTGAGCAAGCCGCGTTGGTCGTACCGATACTCAACGATGCCGCCCGTCGGCGTCACCCTCCGAATTACGTCGTCCGCATCGTCGCGCGCGTAGACGGTGGTCTTCTCGGCCTCGCCCGCGACGACGGTGTGACGGATCAGGCTGTTGAGACTGTTGTACTCATACTGCTCGCGAATGGAGGCTGGCGCCGAAGTGAAATCGCGCCCCTTCCCGATATAAAGCCTTCGGTCGTCGAGCCTGGCCTTCTCCGTCACATTCCCGTTCGCGTTATAGTGCAACACGACTCGGCCGGCCGCGGCGTCAGGGGGCCGGATCTCGATGACACGGTCGTGGGCGTCGTACGCGAACGACGCCCGATGGCCGTTGCCGTTCACGGCTTCGGTGATGTTTCCCACCGCGTCGTAGATGTAGCTCCTGGTGAGGTTCGACGCAGCGCCCCAATGGTGTCGAGCGAGTGGTAGTAGTGCTCAGTCCGGGCACCGCGACCATCTGTGCGACGGATGAGTTGCCCGGCGTCGTTGTGTTCGAATTGCTCTATCATCGGGCCGGTTTCCACCGCGCAGTGACCGCCCGCACCATCCTCGACGGCATAGCACTTCGCCGACGGATACGTCAGCGTCGAGAGATTGCCCTGGCGGTCGTACTCCCACTGTATGCGGGCGCGACGCGGGTCAGTCGCCGACGAGACGAGCTGATACCTCGGCTCATAGTCGTACACAGTTCTCAGCTGCTGCTGGTCGCTATCAACCGTCGGGGCGGGCCGGTGCACGACCTCAACGAGATTTCCGCGGCCGCGGGGATCATCGTTGTGCTCATCGAAGGCCTGCACGGTCGAACTGCCTGCAGGATAGATCCTTTCGATCACCTCACCGTGCGCGTTGTAGCGCGAGCGGGTTCGCACGTCGACTGAGCCGTTGCCGTTGCCGGCGCGCACCGATGCGGCCGAGACCTGCACGACGTGGTCGGTTGCATGGCCAGCGTCGTCATGTTCGAGGGTGAGGCGGCCGCCGTTCTTCAATCGGACGCGGGTCTGATAACACGCGCCGGCGCCGTTGTGAGGAGAGTGAAATTCGAAGTCGAAAGCGCCATCCCCATGCTGTTGGCGCACGACCCGATCACGATCGTCATACCGGTTGCGCAGGACGATATTTCCGTTGGGATCGGAGACGGAGACTAGCCGGTGGTGTGCGTCGTAACCGTAACGGGTACATGCGGATTCAGCGGAGTCGCTCCGCGCAGGCTGCCACACCTCGACCAAGCAGCCGCTGTCGTCGTAGATGTAATTCCACGCTCGCCCCGTGTGGTCGGTGCACCGGGCCAGTAACCCGTCCGCAAACGCGATGTGGATTCGATGACCTAAGGCGTCGTCGACCATCAGGGCATCGTCGTCTTGGGTGAACTTCAGAGCATTGCCGTTTCGGTCCTGCACGGCGCGAAGCCGCCCGCCCAAGCCAGGGTCGTCGAAGACCAAGACATCCCCGAAGCGTTGTTTGAGCTGACAGCGCTCGCCGTCTGTCTCTAGAACGCTATAGAAGCCCGCCGGAGCGGCGTAGCGTCCCTCGCCGCAATCGGTGAAGCGGTGCACTCGGCCGAAACCGTCGTGGTACACCAGTGTGTCGTCATCGCGCTCCAACCGCTTCGCGTAAGTAAACGTCCAGCCACGTCCCATCTCTCCCAACGAACGATGGCCGGTAGAGCGGTATATTCGTTTGAACGCGAATGAGATTCCACGGCCGGGCAACTGGCAGTCGGTGACCTGCGGACCGAACTCGCCGCTGTGGCTGTATACATGCGCTCCAACGACGCTGGCATTGCGCACAGGTGGCTGCAAGAAATCCGAATAATGCTCCACCCCGACACCCCTCATAGATAGCTTGTCGTTCCCTAGCTCATTTTGTCCCGTGCCGTTACAACGCGGATGCAATTGCTGAAACCACCCGGCGTGGCGTCGGTAACTCGGCAGGACGGCCAGCTACCGCGCTCAGCGGAGGTGACGCAGTCCATCAATGACTTGGTCGCCCCACGCGATGGACTCTTTCCTCCGCGAGAGGCGTGCGGCTAGTTCTGGCGCGACGCCACTGAACCTTGCCAGGATGCGGACCGGCAGCTCGGCAGCATTGACCTCGCCCAGGTTCTTCTCGATGGCGGCGATGACATGACGCGCGACGAACCCGCACGAAGTTCCCTTCGTGCCCGGTGACGTCGGAAGACGCGCGTCCGCGAGCATGCCGGCGTCAATCATCGTTCCAGGAAAAACCACCGATGCGCTCACCCCAGAACCATAAAGATCCTGGCGAAGCGACCCGCAGAACCCGCGCAGCCCGGCCTTCGTGGCTGAGTAGATGGGCACCCGGGGACTGGACACTTTACCGGCGATTGACGAGATGTAGACGAAGTGGCCACGCCCGCGCCGCGGCATTCCGGGCAGCAACTGCTGGGTCATCAGCATGGGAACTCGCAGGTTCACGTCGAGTGCCCGCCGCGGGCAATGCAACAGCACTGGTTTGAGCGGCCAAGCCTACCCCCGACGACCAGAGGTACAGGGGTTCTACGTCACCAGTGTCGACGGCATCTGAATTTTGACCCCCCTGGCGGCAGGTGAAATTGACCCCCTGGGCGGTGTGGTTGTGATTATTCCTCGGTGGTGGTGGCCGCTGGGGTGCGGCCGAGGTCGCGGTCTTTGAGTCGGTAGCTGTCTCCTTTCAGGGCCACCAACGGAACGCAAACCGTCTTGGGTAGACACGGGGCGCGGGTGTGGCGCTGGTTTGCCTGTTGGGCCCGTTCGGCTTGTTGGGCCGGTCGGGTGGGGTGGTTGGGGTGGTGGCGGGTCGAGTGCGATGCGGAGCCGGATTTGGACGTGCCAGCCGGTCACGCGGACGTCTTCGATGAGGAGCCGGAGTAACTGTTGTTTTTGCGTGTCGTCGAGGTTGTCGATGATGGGGTGGACGCGGGCGGCGAAGTCGTGCACGCGGGATCGGAGCTGAACTCGAACGTGACACCATGATCGAGCGGACCCGCGCCGGGCTGCTGGCTGCGGCGGCGAACGGGCGCAAGGGCGGACGCCCCCGCAAGGTCGACGACGGTGGTCTGCGACGCGACTGGAGCCGCGGAAGGTGCGACCAGCGTTGTCGCCGCAGGCGATGTTGCGCGCTGGTGGCACCCGCTCTATCAGCAGCATCTACGGATCGAGCACTGGGACCAAGCCTCTCGCCAGGGCGTCACGGCGGCGCGGAATCTGTTGGCCGGATCGGGTGACGCCGAGGAGTATGACGCGGTTCCGTATTTTTGGTCCGACCAATACGACGTGAAGCTCCAACTGGTTGGCGTGACAACGGGTTACGACAGCGTCGAGGTTATCGAGGGAAGTGTCCGCGACAGGCAGTTCGTCGCTGCGTACGGGAAGGGCGGACGAACTATCGCGGTGCTGAGCACCATTCCCGGCCGAGTGAACGACTACCGCAGCGCTAGCGCCCAGCAAGCAACCTTCGCTCCACGCTCCCACGCGAAGCCCGTTTAATTACTTCAACATCAGAACCACAGCGACGACCGGCCACCCGATGTCGCGAAAGTCGAGGTTTCATTCAGGGATTCGTTCACTACATCCAACACGGCGGGTGTTCGAGATTGCGCAGCGGAGGGAAAATACCCGTAGGGTCACAACATCAACGCGAACGCGCGTTCGGCGTTGGATATCCAACCGCTCGACGGCGGCGCGATCATCACCCGACGCCGTGCCGTAGACGCGTAGCCCGGCGGCCGCCGCGAGTTCGAGAACCGCGGTGCCCACCCGGCCGGCCGCGCCGTGCACCAGCCCCTCTCCCCGCTGTTGGCCTTCGCCGCGCGATGAAGCATCTGATAGGCGGTCATGTAGATGAAGACGAGGCTCAACACCTCAGCCGGAACCGCTGATCCCAGCGATCACCGCTAGGACGCATATCGTTGCCGCGGTAAACCCGGTCTAGCGTCGAGCCATGACCGCCGCCGACGACAACGCCCACACCTGGCGCGACCTCACCACGACCAACTCACCACCGAGCAGATCGCAGACCTGCCGGCCGCTGTCTTTTCTTGCGGCTATCTAAAACTTCCCCGCATAGGCTTCTCTCGGCCTGTAGGCCATGCTGGATGGTCGGGGTCCCCGGAGCACAGGTTCGGGAGAGTGTGCAGCATTGAGGACCCCGACCTAGAAGGGGCGCCTAAAGCCACAGTCGCACCCCTCCGATCAGAGAAGTTAAACTCATCGGGCGCCCGCAGAGGGTCGTGTTCGCGTTCGAGGGTCATCAATCGTCATAATCCACAGTGACCCTAGGTCTACGAGGCCGTT
>JBLNEK010000220.1:0-3915 GCA_050262635.1 Candidatus Sericytochromatia bacterium
CGTCGGCTGGTGGGTCCCACACTGGGACGGCTGGCACGGCGACTGGGAGGGCGGCGACTAAGTTCGCTTGCAGTTCTTGGTGCCGTGCGCCGACAGGTGTACGAAATTGTGATAACTGCCGTCACATGTCGCACCTCAAGTCGTCACTGCGCATCGGCGGCAGGTCGGCCAGGTGCCGGCAATCCACTGCCAGCGGCTGGCACTCTTGGGCCGGTCAATGATCGATTACTAGGCTCAGCGAAACCACGACACGGGATGCGCCAGGAGCGATCCGGAGGGATTCTTACTTGCGCCGCCTCTTTCCGAACTTATGGAATACAGCGGCCTCAGCCAATTTCGACGTTGGTCCAACAGGTTGAAGATGCCCTGTGACTGGCCGTTATCCTGCACTGGGGTTGGCGTTCTGCCCGAAATCTATTGGTGCCCGGAGCAGCGGCAGGGTCTTAGCGGTGTCCTGTGCCGACGTGCGCGCCTCATGAGAGGATCGCTGGTCAAGTGAACACTGTGCGGTCTCCAGTCGCACCGCGCCGCGCGGTCCACACCGGTCGGCATCGCCAGGCTGCAGCCGCACCGGCGTTGCCGAGAACAGAATTCCGGCCAGACATCGAGGGCCTGCGCGCCGTCGCGGTGCTGGCCGTTGTGCTGTTCCACGCGGGCGTGCCCGGGCTGGGCGGTGGCTTCGTCGGGGTAGACGTCTTCTTCGTCGTGTCGGGATTTCTGATCACCGGGCTGTTGTCGCGAGAGGTCACCAGCACCGGCGGCCTTCGACTGGCCCGGTTCTACGGTGCACGCGCCCGCCGGCTGCTGCCGGCCGCGTGCACGGTGCTGATCGCGACGGCGATTGCGTCAGCGGCGGTGCTGCCGCCCATCCAGGCCCGCGAGGTCCTCGCCGACAGCGTCGCCAGCGCGCTCTACGTCGGTAACTATCGGTTCGCCTTGCACGGCACCGACTATTTGAACGCCGACGCGGCGCCGTCGCCGTTTCAGCACTACTGGTCGCTGGGCGTGGAGGAGCAGTTCTATCTGCTGTGGCCGGCGCTGATCCTCGCCACAACCTGGCTGGTCCACCGCACCGTGCGGCGGGCTAATTCCGGCAGCGCGGCCCCGTTCGCGGTGGTGCTCGCGATGGTGGCCGCCGTGTCGTTTGCGGTCTCGCTGACATGGACGCGCACCGTGCCGCCGTGGGCGTTCTTCGCGCTGCCGTCGCGAGCCTGGGAGCTCGCCGTCGGCGGATTGATCGCACTCACAGCCGTGGCGTGGCGCCGACTGCGGCTGCCCCTGGCGGCGATCGCAGGTGCGGCCGGGATGACCCTGATCCTCGTCGGCTGCACACAGTTGGGCGAACACACCCCCTATCCGGGTACCGCAGCGGTGCTGCCGGTGCTGGGCACCGCGTTGGTGATCGGCGCCGGCTGCGCCGCACCCGGCCACGCCGTGGGCCGCTTGTTGTCGCTGGCCTGGATGCGGGCAATCGGGCGGATGTCGTACGCGTGGTACCTGTGGCATTGGCCGGTGCTGTTGCTCGCACCGGCGCTAGTTGGCCACCCGCTGGATATCGCCGAGCGGCTGATCGCGGTCGCAGTGTCTGGCGGACTGGCCGTGCTGACACTGCGGTTGATCGAAAACCCCGCCCGATTCGCGATGCCGCTGCGCTTGTCCGCGGGCCGCAGCCTTGCCTTGGGCGGTGCTGTCACCGCCGTTGCGGTGTGTGCCGATCTGCTGCTGCTCACGGCCCGGCCGGTGCCGGTCGGCCACGGCGCCGCGGCCTCGACCGTAACCATTGCGGCGCCCGCTTCGATGGCGCCGTCGGCGAGCGTCGACGCGCACGACGCAACGGTGCAACAGCTGACCGCCCAAGTGCAGGCCGCCGTCGCGGCGTCGGCCGGATTGCACGACGTGCCGTCGAACTTGTCCCCACCACTGGCCGAGGCAGCCGGGGACAAACCGTCGGTGTTCCTCAACGGCTGCGTGCGGTCCTGGCGCGAAGTGGGCCAAGACCAGTGCGCGTCCGGCGACAGCGCCTCTGCCACCACGGTGGCCCTGGTCGGCGATTCGCACGCCGCGATGTGGAGTCCGGCGTTCGAGCAGATCGCCGAGCAGCGACACTGGCGGCTGGAAACCATGGGGAAGGTGACCTGCCCGCTACAGAATCTCTCCCCGATCACCAGCCCTTATCTGGGCCGCGAGTACAGCGAGTGCGAACAGTGGCGCGGCGACGTCATCTCGCGATTGCAGACCGAGCGCCCACGGTTGATCGTGGTAAGCATGTCGCGACGCTACGGCGCCGACTTCGGCTTCACCTCCTATGACCCTGCGTGGTTGGCCAGCCTCACCGCCCTGGTCGCGCAGCTACACACCACCGGCGCGAAAGTTCTTGTGCTCGGGCCTGTTCCGGATCCACACTCGACCGTGCCGACCTGTGTGTCGGCCCATCTCGACGACACAACCGCCTGCTCGCCGCAGCGCACGGTGGCGGTCAACGACGGCGGCATCGCCGCCGAGGCGGCGGCCACCACCACTGGCGGCGGCCAATACGCTGACCTCACGGAACTCTTCTGCACGCACCAGCGCTGCCCGGTCATCATCGGCAACAACCTTGTCTACCGCGACGACAACCACGTCACGATCGAATACGCCCAAGCATTGGGACCCGTCATCGCAGCAGTCGCCGATCGCGCCATGGCGCGGCCATAATCCCGTATTTCGGATACGACAATCTGCTGCTGACGGCCTTGCCCGCGGGCCGTCCCGTGCCGCAAGACATTTCGACTCCATGCCAACATCTCCGGCCCACCGACCACTCAAATCGCGCCGCATACCAGGTTGAGCGATCAGCATCGCCAGGACAGTGATCCATTGCTCTTGCGGCCGACCGAGTGGGTTTGAACGCCACCATCGGGCGGCGTGCTCAGTGAACTTGGTGGGGAAGGAACCTCGCGGCGATCTACTTGCCCCCAGGGCCCCGCGGCCACACCTTGTACGGCATTCGAGTCGGTCGCGCCATGTCGTCGGGCGGTGCAAGGTCGCGGGGCTTGAGCGCGTCCACTGCTCGATCCCGTCGCGGTTGCCCTCGATCAGTTCGCAAAGTTGCGGGCATCAGTCGGGGCCGGCGAACGGGTGTAGCCGCTCGATCGCCTATTGCGTGGGAGTCCCATCCTGCGGCGGTGGTGCTTCCGGCCGATCCGATTGGCCGATTATCCGGCTTGTTCAGCTGATCAGTTGGCTTCGGTCATGCGGTCGGTCGTTCCGCTGAGGCCCGCCGCTCGACAAAGTCGCCGACCGTCTTCGAGGCCTTGCGAATACCGAATGCCGAGACGATTTCGAACACTCCCATCACGATGAGCCAGATTCCCACCATCCACGCCAAAAGCACGAGCGAGGTGATCGGCGAAGCCAGCACGACGATGCCGGCGAGAAGGCTGATGACGCCGAAGAAGATTTCCCAACCGCGGCCGGGAAGTCCCGGGTCACCGATTGCCGCGGCGGCGGTACTGACGCCGCGGAAGATAAAGCCCACGGCGATCCAGATGGCAAGCAGCTGAATTGCGGTCGCATCGTCGTTGCCGAAGCTTCGGAACGCCAGGATGGCCAGGATCAGTGACGCCGCGCCACTGATGAACAGCAGGATGCGCCCACCGGCGGACACCTGCAGGCTGAACGCGAAGACCACTTGGAAGATGCCGCTCACCAGCAGATAGGCACCCAACAGAATGGCGGCGACAATCACCCCCGTGCCGGGTCGCAAGACCAAGAGAATGCCCAATATCACTGAGGCGATACCCGACACCAGCCCTACACGATCGCCGGGCGTCTGGCTCGTTGAGGAGGTGCCGCCTTCGGGCTGGCTGTGGTAGTCCCTGCCGATGCCAGGTGTGAGGGATGGCTCGGCGTCGCTACTTTCCAGCGGCGTCGCAG
>JBLNEK010000221.1:0-33416 GCA_050262635.1 Candidatus Sericytochromatia bacterium
CTGCTGTGACGAACCAACCGTCGAACCGGGCGTCCTTGGACTGGATGGCCCGGTAACAGCGGTCGAAGTCATCGTGCATACGTCGACAATTACACGCGCCCACTGACAACACTGGCGGAAATCCGACATCACGGTCGGGCGACGCGCTCGGCTTCGACCGGAATGGCCAGCAGCGTCGGCTGGTCGCGACCGCGCAGCACGACTTCCTCGTCGAACGTCCACATCTGTTGCTCGGCGTCGCCTGCCTCCGCCACCGCGTCGGACGAGGCCAGTAGTCGCGACGGATACGACTTGGCCAGCTCACACAGCCGCGCCGCCTCGTTCACCGGCTCGCCGATCACGGTGTACTCGAAGCGCTCATAGGCGCCGACGTTGCCCGCGACGGCGCTGCCAGCCGCCACACCGATGCCGGCCGGACACTCCGGTACCTCCTCGCGCAGCCGTCGCGCGATCGCGCGTGCGGACGCAAGGGCGTCGCGTTCGGGCCGCTCGGAATGCACCGGGGCCCCGAACACCGCCAGCGACCCGTCGCCCTCGAACTTGTTCAGCAAGCCGCGGTGCCGGTCCACCTCGTCGACGATCACGCTGAAAAACCGATTGAACAGCTCCACCACGTCTGCCGGAGGCTTGCTGCCCACCAGCTGAGTCGACCCGATCATGTCGACGAAAAGCACTGCGACATGTCGGTCCTCGCCGCCCAGTTCGAGCTCCTGCTCCTCGGCAGCGGCAGCCACTTCCCGGCCGACGTGCCGGCCGAACAGGTCGCGCACCCGCTCTCGTTCCCGCAACCCGTCGACCATCGAGTTGAAGCCGCGCTGCAGTTCGCCGAGCTCTGTCCCGTCGAACACCACCAGATTGCAGTCGAGCTGGCCGTCCTCGACCTGCTTGAGCGCCGCGCGCACGACCCGCACCGGGGTGACGATGAGCCACGCGACGATCCACATCAGCAGGGAGCCGAAGACGATTGCCACCACCCCGAGGATCAGCACGGCGAAGGCGAACTGTGTCTGGGTCAAGTTCTTCAGGGAGATCGAGAACACGGCCAACAGCACGATGCCGAGGACGATCACGCCGGAACCCAGCGCCCAGCCGGCCATGATGCGGCCCATGACGCGAGGAGCGAATCCTCTCGGAGGCGGGCCGGCCTCGAGCGCCTGCGCGGCCACCGGACGTAACGCGAACTCGCTGAACATGTAGCAGATCGCGGTGACGACGATCCCGCTGAAACTCACCGCGAACAGGTACCGCGGGATGAACGTCGTGTTGACCAGCCCGTACAGCGTCGTGAGCAGCACAGTGCCCATGCCCCAGAGCACGAGGTGGATCCCTGCCAGCCGCCACGGGGCGAGAAACGTGTTGCGCTGGTCTTCACGGGTGGGCGGGCGGTCCTCGATCGACCATCGCAGCGAGTTCACGATCCGACGCGTTATCCAGACCAGACCGACGAACAGCGCGGCGACGATGTAGGCCGGGCCGACGCCGAATGTGAGCCACAGCGGCGCGTCGGTGAAGATGCTGGGCACCGGGATGGCCACCGTGACCACCAGCACCGCGACGCCGATGCCGATCACATTCGTGGTCAGCACGAAGGCGGTGAGGATGCCCTGGATTCGCAGTCGTCTGCGTCGTGGGCTCTCCTCGGCGCGACCGAGCAGCCAGGTGCCGAAATCCGGCGTATCGGGCAGCCGGGCACTCTGCCGCGTCAACCGCTCGAGCACCCGGCCAAGTCGCTGAGCCACCGACCGCCTGGCAACCATGGTTCTCCTCAGCCTAGTTGCTGGGCGCTGCCCCTAGAGTGAACGCGTGCGTCTCGTGATCGCCCGCTGCACTGTCGACTACCTGGGACGACTCACGGCACATCTGCCGTCGGCGCGGCGGCTGCTGCTGATCAAGGCCGACGGATCGGTCAGTGTGCACGCCGACGACCGCGCGTACAAGCCGCTGAACTGGATGAGTCCGCCGTGCCGCCTCTCCGAGGAAACCGACGGCCCAGTCCTGGTCTGGATGGTCGAGAACAAGACTGGTGAGCAACTGCGCATCACGATCGAGGATATTGAACACGACTCCTCACACGAGCTGGGGGTCGACCCTGGCTTGGTGAAGGACGGCGTCGAGGCGCACCTGCAAGAGTTGCTGGCCAAGCATGTGGAGCTGCTTGGTAGCGGCTATACGCTCGTGCGCCGCGAACACATGACCGCGATCGGGCCGGTGGACCTGCTGTGCCGCGACGAGCGCGGTCGGACCGTCGCCGTGGAGATCAAGCGTCGCGGGGAGATCGATGGCGTCGAACAGTTGACTCGCTACCTGGATTTACTCAACCGCGACAACCTGCTGGCACCGGTCAGTGGGGTGTTCGCCGCTCAACAGATCAAGCTACAGGCCCGCACACTGGCCGAAGATCGTGGAATCCGCTGTGTGACATTGGATTACGATCGGATGCGGGGCACGGAAAGCGACGAGTTTCGGTTGTTCTGATCGCCGCCCGACGTCAGCGATCACAACCGGACAAACGACGTAAGTCGGGCTTCTATCGGATGATTGTGCCAACGACACGGACGTTACGATCTAAAACGTATGATCACGGCAGGCGATGAGCCGTTCCAACCGGCGATATGTCGATACCGATTGACGATCCAGAGGAATGGTCATGCATTGAGAAGCATTATGTCCATACAGCCGTCGCGGGCCCACTGGAAAGTTTGAGACATCGATGAACGCGAACAGGACAGCTCCCAGCGTCTTCGAAGCTGACCTCCCCACGTTGAATTACAGCCTCACCTCCACTCCGCACGACATCCTTGAGGATGTCCGAAAGGCGCAATCGCGCGCGCCCATCGCCATCGGGCCCCTCGGTCCAGAAATCCTGTCCTACGATTTGGCTCGGGACATCCTGCGGGACAACAGATTCCGTCTCCCACCGGGTATCACGCTTGCGGCGCAGGGCATTACTTCAGGTCCGTTGTTCGACAAGATGGCGAGCAGCCTTCTGGGCCTGGAAGGCGCACCACATATTCGCTTACGCAAACTGGTTTCCAAGGCGTTCACTCCCCGCGCGACATCACGTCTCCAAGACACGATCCGCGAGGTGGTGAACGGGCTGATCGATCGGGTGGTGGACGCTGGACGGTGCGACGTCGTGACCGACATCGCGCGTCCCTACCCCACCCCGATCATGTGCGCGCTGCTTGGTGCGCCACGCGAGGACTGGCAGCTGTTCGCGGACTGGACTGAGGAGATCTTCAAAGCCCTCAACTTTCAGCCAGATGCCACCTTCGATGAAGCTGCAATTTTGCGCGCATGGACTGAACTCGACGCCTACGTCGACGACATGGTCGCCGCCCGCCGAAACAATCTGACCGATGATCTGCTCTCCGAACTCATACGCGCCGAAAACGAAGGTGACCGTCTCAATCTCGACGAACTCCGCATGCTGGTGGCCGGCTTCTTGATGGCGGGAACGGATACGACGCGGAACCAACTAGCCGCGTCGGTGCAGGTGCTCTGCCAGCATCCAGATCAATGGGCGAAACTGCGCGACCATCCAGAACTTGCCATGCAGGCGGTCGAGGAAAGCATGCGCCACTCACCGGCGGCCTGTATTGTGCCGCGAGCCGCCGTTGAGGATGTCGAGTTCGGTGACTATACGTTCCCGGCAGGGACCTTCGTACTCGCGAACACCTTTGCAGCCAACCGAGATCCAGCGATCTATCGCGATGCTGACCGCTTCGACATTGCGCGCAACGACGTACCCGCCATTCTGACCTTCGGCGGTGGCGCGCACTACTGTTTAGGGGCGAACCTCGCACGCCGCGAACTGGCGGAAGCACTCACAGTCCTCACCCGCCGCCTCCCCGCCACCGATCGCGTTGGTCCGGCACCGTGGAAATCCCTGCTGGGAATGACTGGTCCTACAACTCTTCCGATCGAATTCACCAGCGAAAGGCTTGCGACGGCGGATGCGTAGTCGTGGCTGGGCGGGTTTGACACCCTCATCGGACGAGGAGGCGATTTCGCGAATTCTGACGGCGGTAGACGAAGAGGTCGCCGAGCATGGATCGGGGATACGCCTTGCCGACGTCGCCCGCAGGCTCGGTGTCACTCGCCAGACGGTGTACCGCTACTTTCCCAATGCTGACGCGCTGCTCATCGCCAGCTCAATGCGTGCGGTCAACGGGTTCATCGACCAGGTTGTAGAACACGCCAGCCGACTCAACGACCCGGTCACTGCAGTTGTCGAATGCGTTTCGTTCGGAGTCGAGAACCTCTCCGGTGATCCGCAGCTGGAGAGCCTATTGACCCGGCGACATGAGGGCGAAGCTGTCACCTCGCTGACCTCCGACACGGCGATCGCGTTCTGCTTGTCGGTTTTCCACCGCCTCGATGTCGATTGGAAGCTCCACGGCTTCGACACCACCGCGCTCGGTGAGCTTGCCGAAATGACCTTGCGCACTGTGCAGTCTCTCCTAACCGATCCAGGGCAGCGGCAGCGCGACGAAATCGCACTACGCCGCTTCGTTGCGCGATGGCTCGGTCCAGCGATCCTCTATCCACGGATGACGTCGCTGCCGATCCACGAACGACACGCATCATCGGACTGGCACATCGAAGCAGAAAGACGCACCTCGCTGTCGCAAAATGGTCCCCAAGGAGGTTGAGGCTTCGCGTACCCGCCGTCCACGGAAGTCAGCTGGCCTCTTTCATGATTAGTTCGAGGGGTCGCAGCGGTAATTTCGCCGCTGAATACCTCGCCGATAATTCCGTCGGTAAGCCCGCACCGTCTTAGGCAAACCTCCGCGTCGGCTTAAGCTGGCCACTACCCGTCCACCGGAGCCACGCATGTATACCCCATACCTCAACTGGATGAGTCCGCCGTGCTCGTTGACCGAGACCGGCGACGGCCCGTCGGCGGTGTGGGTGGTGGAGAACAAGACCGGCGAGCAGCTGCGCATCACCATCGAGGACATCGAGCACGACTCGTCCCACGAACTCGGCGTCGATCCCGGCTTGGTGAAAGACGGCGTGGAGGCACACCTGCAGGAACTGCTCGCCGAGCACGTCGAAGTGCTGGGCAGCGGTTATACGTTGGTGCGGCGCGAGTACATGACACCGATCGGTCCGGTGGACCTGCTGTGCCGTGACGACCAGGGCCGGTCGGTGGCCGTCGAGATCAAACGCCGTGGGGAAATCGACGGGGTCGAACAGCCGACCCGATACCTGGAATTGCTGAACCGCTACAGCTTGCTGGCACCGGTCAGCGGGGTGTTCGCCGCCCAGCAGATCAAGCCGCAAGCGCGCACGTTGGCCCTGGACCGCGGAATCCGTTGCATCACATTGGATTACGACGAGATGCGCGGCCTGGAAAGCAACGAGTACCGGTTGTTCTGATGGCCAGACGTCGCTCGTCGCCGAAGCGGTTGCCGCCCGGGATGGCACCGCTTCGCCGCGTGGAGCCCGGGCCGGACGGCTACGACTACGAGGTGCGTCCGGTCGCTGCCGCGCGAGCTACCAAGTCGTACCGCTGCCCGGGCTGCGACCACGAGATCCGTTCGGGTACGCCGCATGTGGTGGTATGGCCGGCCGACGCCGGCGGTGTGCAGGACCGTCGCCATTGGCACACCTCGTGCTGGAAGCACCGCGGCACCCGCGGTCCTACGCGAAAGTGGTCCTAGATCGACTGGGCGGGCTCGACAAGCTCGATCAGCACGCCGCCAGCATCCTTGGGATGGATGAAATTGATCCGCGAGTTCGCGGTGCCCCGGCGCGGGATGTCGTAAATCAGGCGGACGCCCTCGTCCTCCAGCCGCCGGGTCAGTTGGTCGAGGTCGCTGACGCGGTAGGCGAGTTGCTGCATGCCGGGCCCTCGCTTGTCGAGGAACTTCGCGATCGTCGACGACTCGTCGATCGGCGCCATCAGCTGCACCTGAGCGCTGCCGACCGGCGCGCCACGCACCGACAGCATCGCCTCGCGGATACCCTGTTCCTCGTTGACCTCCTCGTGCAACATGATCATGCCGAGGTGGTCGTGATACCACGCGATCGCTGCGTCGAGGTCGGGCACGGCGATCCCGACGTGGTCGATCCCCGTCACCAGGGCGCTGGCGAGGACGGGACGGGCATCAACCTGCTCGGTGGTCATAACGTCAAGGTAACCTAACGACAAAGATTTTGCTTCTCCGGTGCGTACCCACCGTGCGGCGAACCAATCCCAGGAGGTAGTGATGACGACGTCGGTAATCGTTGCTGGAGCGCGCACGCCGGTCGGCAAACTGATGGGTTCCCTGAAGGACTTTTCCGGCTCGGACCTGGGCGGAATCGCGATCGCCGGGGCGCTGGCCAAGGCCGAGGTGCCGGCGTCGCTGGTCGACTACGTGATCATGGGTCAGGTGCTTACCGCCGGCGCGGGCCAGATGCCCGCGCGACAGTCCGCGGTGGCCGCTGGCATCGGGTGGGACGTGCCGTCGCTGACGATCAACAAGATGTGCCTGTCGGGGATCGACGCCATCGCACTGGCCGATCAACTTATCCGTGCCGGTGAGTTCGACGTGGTGGTCGCCGGCGGTCAGGAGTCGATGACGGCCGCGCCGCACCTGCTGGTAGGAAGCCGGGCGGGCTACAAGTACGGCGACGTCACGGTCGTCGACCACATGGCGTACGACGGGCTGCACGATGTTTTCACCGACCAGCCGATGGGCGCACTGACCGAGCAGCGCAACGACGTCGACCAGTTCACCCGCGCCGAGCAGGACTCCTACGCGGCGCGGTCGCACCAGCTGGCTGCGGCGGCCTGGAAGGACGGGGTGTTCGCCGACGAAGTGGTCCCGGTCGAGATTCCGCAGCGTAAGGGCGATCCGATCGAGTTCACCCAGGACGAGGGCATCCGCGCGAACACCACCGCGGAGTCGTTGGCCGGGCTCAAGCCGGCCTTCCGCAAGGACGGCACCATCACCGCCGGCTCGGCGTCGCAGATCTCCGACGGGGCCGCCGCAGTCGTGGTGATGAACAAGCAGAAGGCAGAGGAACGGGGCCTGAGCTGGCTGGTGGAGATCGGCGCACACGGCGTCGTTGCCGGACCCGACTCGACGCTGCAGTCCCAGCCCGCGAATGCGATCAAGAAGGCGATCGCGCGCGAGGGCATCTCGGTGGACCAGCTCGACGTCATCGAGATCAACGAAGCGTTCGCCGCGGTCGCGCTCGCGTCTACTCGCGAGCTCGGCGTCGACCCGGAGAAGGTGAACGTCAACGGCGGCGCCATCGCCATCGGCCATCCGATCGGAATGTCGGGTGCACGGATCACGCTGCACGCGGCCTTGGAGCTGGCGCGCCGCGGGTCGGGCTATGGCGTTGCCGCGCTGTGCGGTGCCGGCGGCCAGGGCGACGCGCTGATTCTCCGTGCCGGCTAGCAACCGAGAGATTGCTGGCCTCGCCGGTTCACGACGGGCAGATCAACGGTGTGATGTTCGTCATACCGGTGCTCGGAGGTGGTCAACCGCCTGCGACGACTTCACTCGCGCCGTGACAAACTTGTCCCCGTGAGTCGTCCGCGTCCACCTGTCGCGCCCGCCATGGCGGGCGCAGTCGATCTTTCCGCACTCAAGCAGCGTGCCGCGCAGGGCGGCGAAGCCGGCGGCACCGGGGCGGGTGTGGAGGTCACCGAGACCAACTTCGAAGCCGAGGTGCTGGTCCGCTCGAACGAGGTGCCGGTTGTGGTGGTGCTGTGGTCGCCGCGCAGCCCGGCTTCCGGGCAGCTGGCCGACGCATTGGCGGGCCTCGCGGCGACCGATGCCGGCAGATGGTCGCTGGCCACCGTGAACGTCGACACCGTGCCGCGGGTCGCGCAGATCTTCGGTGTGCAGGCGGTGCCGACCGTGGTCGCCGTGGCCGCCGGACAGCCCATCTCCAGCTTTCAAGGAGTCCAACCGCCCGAGCAGTTGCGGGGCTGGGTCGACTCGCTGGTCTCTGCGACCGCTGGAAAGCTCAGCGGCGCAACGGAATCCGAACCCGAGCAGGTCGATCCGGGGTTGGCAAAGGCGCGGGAGTTGCTCGAGGAGGGCAACTTCGACGCGGCACTGGGTGCCTACCAGGGCTTGCTGGATAAGGACCCGACGCACCCGGAAGCGAAGGGAGCCGTCCGTCAGATCTCGTTTCTGGTCCGCGCCACCAAGCAGCGACCGGACGCGACCCGGGCCGCCGACGCCGCCCCGGACGACATCGAGGCGGCGTTCGCCGCCGCCGACGTCGAGATTCTCAACCAGCAGGTCGACGCAGCGTTCGACCGGCTGATCGCATTGGTCAAGCGCACCACCGGGGACGACCGCACGAAGGTGCGGACCCGGCTGATCGAGCTGTTCGAGCTGTTCGACCCGTCCGATCCGGCGGTGATCGCCGGCCGGCGCCACCTCGCCAACGCGCTGTACTGATTCATCCGATCCATGCCGAGCAGACGCCGAATCGCACCAAGTGGGCGCTGGTCACGCGATTTCGCGTCTGCCCGGTGAAGAAGGCGGCTACTGCGGCTCCAGCCAGAGCGCTGACAGCGGCGGGAGCACCATCACGGCGGATGCCGGACGGCCGTGCCACGGCTCATCGACGGCTTCCACCGTGCCGTAGTTGCCCACCCCCGCGCCGTTATAGACGGTCGCGTCTGTGTTGAGGACCTCACGCCAGCGCCCCGAACGGGGCAAGCCGAGCCGGTACCGGCTGTGCTCGCTGCCGGCGAAGTTGAACACACAAGCGAGCATCGAGCCGTCGCTGCCGAATCTGAGAAAGCTCAGCACGTTGTTCGCCGAGTCGTTCGCATCGATCCATGAATAGCCTTCGGGGCTGCTGTCATACGTCCACAACGCGGGGTGGCTTCGGTAGATCTCGTTGATGTCGTGGACCATGCGCAGAACCCCGTTGGAGAAGCCGCCCTCGCCCAGCTGGAACCAGTCCACGCCCCGCTCTTCGGACCACTCGGCACGCTGGCCGAACTCCTGGCCCATGAACAGCAGCTGCTTGCCCGGATGCGCCCACTGGTAGGCCAATAGGCTGCGCAGGCCGGCGGCCTTCATGTGGTCGTTGCCCGGCATCCTGCTCCACAGTGTGCCCTTGCCGTGCACCACCTCGTCGTGGCTGATCGGCAGCACGAAGTTCTCGCTGAATGCGTAAAGCAACGAGAATGTCATCTCGTGGTGGTGGAAGCTGCGGTGCACTGGGTCCCGGCTGATGTAGCCGAGTGTGTCGTTCATCCAGCCCATGTTCCATTTCATCGAAAAGCCAAGGCCGCCAAGGTTGGTTGGACGCGTGACACCCGGCCACGACGTCGACTCCTCCGCGATCGTGACGATGCCGGGTGCCGTTTTGTGCACGGTGGCGTTCATCTCCTGCAGGAACTGCACCGCTTCCAGGTTCTCCCGGCCGCCGTAGATGTTGGGCGTCCACCCGTCTTCCGGGCGGGAGTAGTCCAAGTAGAGCATCGACGCCACCGCGTCGACTCTCAGGCCGTCGACGTGGAACTCCTGTAGCCAATACAGCGCATTGGCCACCAGAAAGTTGCGGACTTCGGGCCGCCCGAAGTCGAAAACGTATGTGCCCCAGTCCAGCTGTTCACCGCGGCGAGGATCGGAGTGCTCGTAGAGCGCGGTTCCATCAAATCGCCCCAGAGCCCATGCGTCCTTCGGGAAGTGGGCGGGCACCCAGTCGACGATCACGCCGATGCCCGCCTGGTGGAGCGCGTCGACCAAAGCCCTGAAGTCGTCCGGAGTGCCCATCCGCGACGTTGGTGCGTAGTACGACGTGACCTGGTATCCCCACGATCCGCCAAACGGATGCTCGGCCACCGGTAGTAGCTCGACGTGGGTAAAGCCTTGTGAAAGAACATATTCGGTGAGCTCGCTGGCGAGCTGGCGATAGCTCAGCCCCGGCCGCCACGACGCCAGGTGCACTTCGTAGGTACTCATCGGCTCGAACACGGGGTTCTTTCCCGCGCGCCGCGTCATCCACTCTCCGTCGCGCCATTCGTAGGCGCTCGTCGTCACCTTCGAAGCGGTCTGCGGCGGTACTTCGGTGGCGAATGCGAACGGATCGGCACGGTCGGTGACCACGCCGTCGGCGCCGTGCACCCGGAACTTGTAGAGGCCGCCGACCTCGAAGCCGGGCCAGAACAATTCCCACACGCCTGACGCGCCCAGTGCCCGCAGCTGCGCCTCGTTGCCGTCCCAATGGTTGAAGTCGCCGATCAAGCTGACTCCTTTGGCATTTGGCGCCCACACGGCGAAAGACACGCCGCGCACCTCACCGTCGGCCGTGCGAAACGCGCGCGGATGAGCGCCGAGAATCTCCCAGAGCCGTTCGTGGCGGCCCTCGTTGAACAGATGCAGGTCCATCTCGCCCAGCGTGGGCAGAAAGCGGTACCCGTCGGCGACCGTGTGCTTGTCCAGGCCGCCGTTGGCGCCGTGGTAGCTCACCTCGAGGCGGTAGTCGAGAAGGTCGACGAACGGCACCGCCACCGCGAACAGGCCGCCCTCGAGGTGGCGCATCGGGAAGCGGTCCGACCCGATCAGCGCGACGAGTTCGACGGCGTGCGGCCGGTAGGCCCGGATCACGGTGTGGTCGCCGTATTCGTGAGCGCCCAATATCGAATGCGGGTCGTGGTGCACGCCGCCCAGCAGCCGGTCGAAGTCCGACTGGGAGGGCGCCAGATATGTGTTGAACTGCTTGGATTGCGTCATCCGTCACTCCCTGCGCAATAACGCCAAGCGCGCCGCTTCGGGCACGCGGGGCAGGTGCACGATGTGTGCCACGTTTCTCGCCGGATCCAGACGCACGTAATTGGCCTGCCCCCAGTGGTATTCCTCACCGGTGATCTCATCGCGCACCCAGAACCGGTCGTACCACTCCATACCCAACGCTGGCAGGTCTAACCAGAGTGTCGCCTCCTCCGCGCCGAACGGGTTCAGGGTCACCACCACCAGCACGGCGTCGCCGGTCAGCGGGTCGAACTTGCTGTAGGCCAGCAGCGCGTCGTTGTCTAAGTGGTGGAAGTGAATGGTGCGCAGCTGATGAAGCGCGGGGTGCAGCCGACGGATCTGGTTGAGCTGGCTGATGAACGGTTCCAGCGACTCTCCACGCTCTAGCGCCCCGGCGAAGTCGCGCGGGCGCAGCTGGTATTTCTCGGAGTCCAAATACTCCTCGCTGCCTTCGCGCACGGGCCGGTGCTCGAACATCTCGTAGCCCGAATACATGCCCCAGGCGGGTCCCATGGTCGCGGCCAGCACCGCACGAATAGCGAACATGCCGGGCCCGCCCCGCTGCAGGCTCTCGTGCAGGATGTCGGGTGTGTTGACGAAAAGGTTCGGCCGCGCGTAGTCGGCGTGATCGGCGATCTCGCGCCCGAATTCCGTCAACTCCCACTTGGCGGTGCGCCAGGTGAAGTATGTGTACGACTGAGTGAATCCGAGCTTGGCCAGGCCATAGAGTCGCGCCGGGCGGGTGAACGCCTCCGACAAGAACAGCACGTCGGGGTCGACGCTCTTGACCTCCTCGATCAGCCATTCCCAGAAGTTCGGCGGCTTGGTGTGCGGATTGTCGACGCGAAAGACTCTGACGCCGTGGTCAATCCAGTGCCGCACCACTCGCAGCACCTCGTGGTACAACCCGTCGGGATCGTTGTCGAAGTTCAGCGGGTAGATGTCCTGGTACTTCTTCGGCGGGTTCTCGGCATAGGCGGTCGTTCCGTCCGGCAGCACGGTGAACCAGGCGCGGTGTTCGCGAGCCCACGGATGGTCGGGCGCGCATTGCAGCGCCAGGTCGAGCGCCACCTCTAGGCCATGCTCACGTGCGGCCGCCACGAACGAGTCGAAGTCGTCGATGGTGCCCAGGTCGGGGTGCACGGCGTCGTGGCCGCCCTCGTCGCTGCCGATGGCCCACGGCGAGCCGACGTCGCCCGGCGCGGCGGTCACCGAGTTGTTGCGGCCCTTGCGGTGCACCCTGCCGATGGGATGAATCGGTGGCAGATACACCACGTCGAAGCCCATGTCGGCGATCCGCGGCAGCGCCTCGGCCGCAGTGGCGAACGTGCCGTGCACCGGCTTGCCGTCGGCGCCCCAGCCGCCGGTGGACCGCGGAAACATTTCGTACCACGCGCCGAACCGCGCAAGGGGGCGATCCACCCACACCCCATACTGCTCGCCGCGGGTCAGCAGCTCCCTGAGCGGATACGCGCCCAGCAGCTCGGTGACCTCATCGGTGGTCGAGGCGCTCACCCGGGTCAGCGGGTCGCCGGGCGCACGCAGCGCCGTCGCGGCCTCCAGCAGCGGGTCGCGCAGCTTGCGGGGCATGCCCATCGCCGCCCGCTCGAACAACTTCGCGCCGATGAGAAGGTCGTTGGACAGTTCGGGCTCGCCTTGACCGGCGTCGAGTTTCGCGGTTACCGCACGTCGCCAGGTCCCGATCGGATCTCCCCAGCCGTCCACCCGGAACGTCCACAGGCCGACACTGTCCGGCGTGAATTCTGCATGGAACACGTCGGGCTCGGCGCCCGGCGACATCGGGATGAGGAGCGGCTTCACGCGCTGCAGTCCTGCGCTGGCCGGCCCGGGCACCGCGGTCCGGCGGTCGGCGGTCTTGGCGAGCCGCGGATAGCTGCGTCCGAGGCAGCGAACCACCAGTGTGGCGGCCACCGCCTCGTGGCCTTCCCGCCACACCGTTGCCGTCACCGGAACGATCTCGCCGACGACCGCTTTCGCCGGATACCTTCCGCAGGAGACCACGGGCCGCACGTCATCGATTTCGATTCGACCGGGCAACCCGACACTCCTTCGCTCGCGCGGCGCGTTGCCGCGGTGGTGGTTCGGCTGTCGTTTTCTCCTCGTCCGCTTGTTCCCACCGTAGTGTCGATCCCAAACGCGGGCCTGTCGGCGTGGGCCGTCTCAGTGACACGTCAGCCGTTCGGCTCATCCCAGTGCACACCCTCGGGTTCTCAGTAAGGTAATGGCGCGTGAAGGCACTGCGTCGTTTTACCGTCCGTGCTCATCTGCCCGACCGTCTCGCTGCCCTCGAGCAGCTGTCGGTGAACCTCCGATGGTCGTGGGACCGGCCGACGCAGGATCTGTTCGCCGCCATCGACCCCGGCCTGTGGAAGCGCAGCGGTCAGGATCCCGTTGCGCTGTTGGGCGCGGTGACGCCGCAGCGCCTTGACGAATTGGCCGTCGACGAACCGTTCCTGGAGCGGCTGGATCGGTTGGCCGACGACCTTCGGGACTATCTGACCCGGCCGCTGTGGTATCAGGAGCAGTCAGCCGAAGGCGCAGCGCTGCCAACCGGGATCGCTTACTTCTCGATGGAGTTCGGGGTGTCGGAGGTCCTGCCCAACTATTCGGGCGGTCTGGGGATCCTCGCCGGTGACCACCTGAAGGCCGCTTCCGACCTTGGTCTGCCGCTGATCGCGGTGGGCCTGTATTACCGGTCCGGGTACTTCCGCCAGTCGTTGACCGCCGATGGTTGGCAGCACGAGACCTATCCGTCGCTGGATCCCCAGGGCCTGCCGCTGCGGCTGTTGACGGCCTCGACCGGCGAGCCGGTCCTGGTGGAACTCACGTTGCCCGACGAGCATCGGTTGCGGGCCCGGGTATGGATCGCGCAGGTGGGCCGAATCCCTTTGCTGCTGTTGGACTCTGACGCCCCCGAGAACGAGCACGACCTGCGCAGCGTCACCGATCGGCTGTACGGCGGCGACCAGGATCATCGCATCAAGCAGGAGATCCTCGCCGGCGTGGGAGGGGTACGGGCGATCCGCGCGTTCACCGCCGCCGAGGGCATCGCGGCCCCGGAGGTGTTCCACATGAACGAGGGCCACGCCGGCTTCCTCGGCCTGGAACGCATCCGCGAACTGATGACCGACTCCGCATTGGATTTCGAGACCGCGCTGACCGTGGTGCGTTCCAGCACGGTGTTCACCACCCATACCCCAGTGCCGGCCGGCATCGACCGTTTCCCGGTCGACATGGTCGAACACTACTTCGGCGCGAACGACGGTGACGGTGCGCAGGGGTCCGTGTTGCTGCCGGGTGTGTCACTGGACCGTATCCTCGCGCTCGGCGCGGAAGACGACGAGACGAAGTTCAACATGGCGCACATGGGGCTTCGGCTGGCCCAGCGCGCCAACGGCGTATCGCTGCTGCACGGCCGCGTCAGCCGTTATATGTTCAACGAGCTGTGGCCCGGGTTCGACGCCGACGAGGTGCCCATCGGGTCGGTCACCAACGGCGTGCACGCCTACACGTGGGCCGCGCCCCAGTGGCTCGAACTCGGCCGCGAGCTGATCGGCTCCGACAACCCAAGCGAGCCCGAGGTCTGGGAGCGCATCCAGCAGGTGGACCCCGGCCATCTCTGGTGGATCCGTTGCCGGCTGCGCGAGCTGCTGGTCGACGACGTCCGTCGCCGGCTACGCCTGTCGTGGCGCCAGCGCGGTGCCCCGGAAGCCGAATTGGGCTGGATCGCAAGCGCTTTCGACCCCGACGTGCTGACGATCGGGTTTGCCCGCCGTGTCCCGACGTACAAGCGGCTCACGCTGATGCTGCGCGATCCCGATCGGCTGGAGAGCCTCCTCTTGGACGAGCAACGGCCGATTCAGATGATCGTCGCGGGCAAGTCGCATCCGGCCGACGACGGCGGCAAGGCGCTGATCCAGCAGGTAGTGCGGTTTGCAGACCGCCCTGAGGTGCGGCACAGGATCGCGTTCTTGCCCGACTACGACATGTCGATGGCTCGCCTGCTGTATTGGGGGTGCGACGTGTGGCTGAACAACCCGCTGCGTCCGCTGGAGGCGTGCGGCACGTCGGGAATGAAGAGCGCGCTCAACGGCGGATTGAACCTGTCCATTCGTGACGGGTGGTGGGACGAGTGGTACGACGGCGAAAACGGTTGGGAGATCCCGACGGCCGACGGTGTGTCCGACGAACGCCGTGACGACCTGGAGGCCGCCGCGCTGTACAGCCTGCTGGAATCGACTGTGGCGCCGAAGTTCTACGAACGCGAGGGGTCCATCCCACGCCGCTGGGTCGAAATGGTGCGACACACGCTGCAGGTGTTGGGCCCGAAAGTCTTGGCCTCGAGGATGGTCCGCGACTACACGCAGCAGTATTACGCGCCGGCGGCGGAGTCGCTGCGCCGCACGACCGACCCGGTCGACGGACACCCGTTCGGCAACGCGCGCCGGTTGGCCGACTACCGGCGCAAAGTCGTTGCGGCGTGGCCGAAGATTCGGGTCAACGAGGTGGACAGCACAGGCCTGCCCGACACCCCGCTGTTGGGCTCGAAGATGACGCTGACTGCGACGGTGACGTTGGCCGGCCTCTCGCCCGACGAAGTCACGGTGCAAGCGGTGCTCGGCCGCGTCGACACCGAAGACACGCTCGTCGAGCCGGTCTGCGTCCCGATGGCGCACACCGGCAGCACGGACACGGGCGCCGTGACCTTCGCCACCACCACCCCGCTGCCGGTGGCGGGGTCCGTCGGGTACACGGTGCGGGTACTGCCGCACCATCCGCTGCTGGCCGGGGACGACGAACTGGGCTTGGTCACGCTCGCCTAACCGTCCGGTATCGGTCCTCTCCCAAAACGGCGTGGACCCGTTACCGACCGGCGCTGATATGCCACGCTCGCGCCATGGTGCCTCATCGCGTCACCGCGGTTCTGGCCTGCCTGGCTGTCTGCGTGGCGTCGGCGCCGCCGGCTTTCGCCGACAGCGATTCCGACGCGTCGGTTGAGACCGTCGCCGCGCCGGAGAGCAATGTGTCTTCCGACGCTGTCCTGCCGATCGAACACGGCGGGATTCCATCGGCGGAGCCGGTGGTAACGAGGACTCCCGACGGCTGGACGCTCACGGTCTCGTCGAAGGACGAGACACTGCTGCCCGTCCAGCCGCTGACCACCGCTTTGTCGTCGCGGGCATATGTGGTGGGCGGCACCTTCATGGCATCACTCTCGGGCCCGGAGGAGCCCCCTCGAGGAGTTCTGGAAGTGGGTTACCAGATCGGCTGCGGCATCGACATGAGCACGTCGAACGGCGTCACGCTGGCGGGAACCGCAGGCCTCACCCCATCGCTGGGCGTGATAGCCCTGCCGGGGGAGCCGACCCTCCTACCGTCGCTGGCCACGCCGGCGAACGGTGCTGTGACCGTCGGCCTCAAGCCCGGCATCATCAACATCATCCCGGTGGACAAGAAGGAGTTCAAAGGCTCTGAGCCGTGGGTGATGATCGCCAATTTCCACGTCAAGATCGACGGGTGCGTCGGTCAGTCGTTCATTCGCTCGTACGCCACGTTGACACGTCAGACCGAACAGTCCGACGTGGTGCTGTCATGGCTCGGCAACACCAAAACTGTTTGACAGGTTACGGATACCGCTGGAAGCAGCGGTTCTCATCGCCGAGCACGCCGGCCCGGAACGCGTCGATGCGGGAGAACCCGGACGGCACCGACTCGCCGTTGACGTCGCTGGCGGCCAGGCCGTTCGTCAGCATCCCCGAGACCGCCTCGTCGAGGTCACCAGCCGCCAATTGGACGGTGTGGCCGTTGACGGTGATCTGCTGGGACAGCTTGGTGGTCGCGACACCCGTCAAACACGCCGTGCGCAGCGCGGCTGCGGCATTGTCGAGCACGACACTGGGCTGCTTCTGCTTCTGGATGGCGAGCATGTAGCGCGAAACCACCACGGAGTACGCGGTGTTGTCGCCGAGAGGGAGGTTGAAACCGCCTCGTTCTTGGCTCGGTGTGCCCATCTCTTCCAACTTGTCCAGATCGACGGCGATCGTGTTGGCGGCCGGGCAGTACGAAGCCGGCTTGCTGGGTCGCGCATCGGGGCACGCATCTGCCTCCGATGCATCGAAGGTGAGCTTGGGCGGGTCGGCGGGGGAAAAGGTCTGCGTCATCGCATCAACGATCGCCGTCACCGAATCCTCACTGACGGGCCATTCGCCGGTGGTGTCCTGCGTCAGCGCGACGGGCAGGTCACCGCGGCGCTTTGCGATCTCGTCTTTGTCGATCGAGGCGCATGCAGGGGCGCCGTCGGTAAAGCCCATTTGGAACGCGGAGATGCGCTCGAACGCCGAACCGTGTTCGTCACCATCCGACTCACCTTCGGACTGGACAGGATCGCGGAGCGAGATGACTGTGGCGAGAACGTTGTTGAGGCCTTCGCCGGTGCTCATCGTGAAGCGCGGCGACTTGCCCTCGGCCACCCAGCGCATATACACGCCGGCGAAGCAGTCGGCCTGTTGCTCTGCGACCAACGAGGGCGTCGCGGTGCCCGCGAGCTGCGCGCGGCGCTGCACCGCGTGCCCGTATTCGTGGCCGAGCACCAGGGGAATAGAGATGTCGCCGAAGGTCTTGCGCAGCAACGGAAGCAACTCCCCGCGGTCCCAGCCGATGTTGTTGTCGTCCCAGCAGTAGACCGCGTTGACGAAGTCGTATGTTTCGTTGCCGCAGAACCGTTGCGTGCTGAAATCCCTCGCGTCCCAGGACACCAGCGCGGTGGCGGGCTGAAAGTGGCCCTCCAGTGGGGGCTGGTAGGCGCCGTCCCAGAACTCCTCGACGTCGCTGACCGACTGTACGGCGAGTTCGTCTTCCTTACCGCCGTCGCTGTCTTCGACCTCCCTGGTCGGCGCCGCGGCGTCGGGGCGCAACCCCGACGGACCGTCGGTCGCCGGCAGCCCTGCCACCCGGAAGGGGTCGGCGAAGATGGAAACCGGATGCCCTGCCAACAGGTTGGTGCACCCGCTGAATACCAGCGCGGCGCTGGCCGCGACGACGGCGGCTGGGAACAGTCGTCTCATGACTACCTTTCGGCCGGTCCGGGAGGGGACCAAGTTGGCTGTCAGGATAGATGCCCGCGGGCCGGGTCGGCCGTGAGCCGCTGCAGAGCAGCCAGCACCGTGTCACGGTGGGTGGTAAACCAGTAGGGCGGCAGGGAATCCCGGAGGAACCGGCCGTACCGGGCAGTGGCCATGCGCGAGTCCAGAACGGCAACGACGCCTTTGTCGTCCACCTGTCGCAGCAGCCTGCCCGCGCCCTGCGCGAGCAGCAGCGCGGCGTGACTGGCGGCAACAGCCATGAAGCCGTTGCCGCCGCGAGCGTTGACCGCGCGCTGCCGCGCCGTGAGGAGTGGATCGTCGGGGCGGGGAAACGGGATCCGGTCGATGATCACCAATGACAGCGACGGACCGGGCACGTCCACGCCCTGCCACAAGGAAAGCGTGCCGAACAACGACGTTTCCGGCTCGGCGGCGAACCGCTCCACCAGCGCTGCGGTGGCATCGTCGCCCTGGCACAGCACCGGCGTGCTCAGTCGCTCACGCATTTCCTCCGCGGCGGCGGCAGCGGCCCGCATGGAGGAGAAAAGGCCGAGGGTGCGGCCGCGCGCCGCGGAGATCAACGCTTCGATCTCGGCGAGTTGCTCGGCAGAGCCGGTACCGTCCCTGCCGGGCGCCGGCAGGTGTCGGGCGACATACAGGATGCCCGACTTTCCGTGTGAAAACGGTGATCCCACGTCGATGCCGCGCCACCGCGCGGGCGAGTCGCCGTCGGCGAGCCCCCACTGCGCGGCGATCGCGTCGAACGACCCGCCCGTTGCCAGCGTCGCCGACGTGAGCACGACGGTGGCGCGGCCGAACACCCCGTTGCGCAGCAGCGACGCCACCGACAGCGGCGCGACCCGCAATTGGGCCGTGCCGCGGGCGTCGTCGCGAGCCAGCCATACGATATCGGACCGATCGGGAATGCTGGTGTGAAACGACGTCAGGATGCGGGTGCACGTGTCGGCGACGTCGTCGAGCGCTGTGAGCGCATCCGAACGGGCCGCGCTCGCTCGTGGATCGCTGGACGTGGCAGGGACCGCCCGGCGCGCGGCGGTGGCGGCGTCTCGCAGCGCGGCGAGGTGGGTAGCCACCGCGTCGTCCAGCTGGTCGACGCGACCAGGCGCACTGTCGGCGATCGTGGAGGTGAGCGCAGTGGACGCGGCGTCGAATCGCTCGGCCAGTTCCGGCTCCACCAACCGGGCGATCCGGCGGCCGGCAACCGCGAGCGTCGTCGGCGAAAGTTCTTGCGTGGCAACAGCCGTCACCCTGTCGACCAGTTCGTGCGCCTCGTCGATGACCAGCAGGTCGTGCTCGGGAAGGACGGGGGCGTCCGAGATCGCGTCGATCGCCAGCAGCGCATGGTTGGTCACGACGACGTCGACGCTCGCGGCGTGCGCCCGGGCTTTCTCTGCGAAGCACTCGGCGCCGAACGGACAGCGGGCCACGCCGAGGCATTCCCGCGCCGAGACGCTGACCTGCGACCAGGCCCGGTCAGACACTCCGGGAGTCAGTTGGTCACGGTCACCGGTGTCGCTGGTGGACGTCCATGCGGTCAACCGCTGCACATCGCGACCCAGTACGGTGGTGGCGGCAGGCGCGAACAACGCGTCTTCTGTGCCGTCGGCGGGTTCGGAACCGTTGTGAATCTTGTTAAGGCACAGGTAGTTTCCACGGCCCTTGAGAATCGCAAAGGTGGGGCGACGCGATAGCACGGGCTCCAGCGAGTCGGCCAGTCGCGGTAGGTCGCGCTCGACGAGCTGGCGTTGCAGTGCGATGGTTGCCGTGGAAACCACGACGGGACAGTCGGTTTCGACCGCCCGAGCGATCGCGGGGACAAGATATGCCAGCGACTTGCCGGTGCCGGTCCCGGCCTGCACCGCGAGATGCTCGCCGGTGCCGAAGGCCTGCGCCACCGCTTCGGTCATGGCGACCTGACCGGCCCGCTCGCTGCCGCCGAGCGCGCCGACGGCTGCGGCGAGCAGATCGGTCACGTTGACCGCAGGCGTGGTTCCTCCTCGATCGGATCGCCTGCCGGCACCATCCTGGTCGGAATCGCCGGTTCGCCGCGGGAGAGCGCCAGGCCGTCCCACGGCAGGCTCCTGAGCCCGGCGGCAACGCGCTTGCGTGCGGCGGCGAGGTCGTCGTCTGCCACGCTTTCCCCGTTGCGGAGCAGGGGCACGGTCAGCTGCCGGCTCGGTTCGCTGGTTATGGGCCGGCGGCCGGCGGGGTAAACCACCTCTTCGATGACCGTGCCGGTCGGCCGCGCCAGCCGCATCGCGTGCTTGTAGCCGCCGTGAGATTCCTTGCTGCTGCTGCGTTTCTCCACCGGCGTGCCATCGACCTCGACGAGCTTGTACACCATGTGAGCGGTCGGTGCACCGGACCCGGTGACTACTGACGTGCCGACACCGAAGCTGTCTACCGGGTCGACGCGCAGCGCCGCTATCGAGAACTCGTCGAGGTCGCCGGACACCACGATCCGGGTGTGCATGGCCCCCAAGTCGTCGAGCTGGCGGCGCACCTGGTGGGCCAGGATGCCCAAGTCCCCTGAGTCGATCCGCACTCCGCCCAGCTCCGTGCCCGCCACCGCGACGGCATTGGCGACGCCGGTGGTGATGTCGTACGTGTCAACCAGCAGCGTCGTGTCGACACCGAGAGTGTCGACCTGCGCTCGGAACGCCGCCTGTTCCTCGGGGCCCTCGGCAGCGGTGTACAGCAACGTGAACGCGTGCGCGCTGGTACCTAGCGCCGGGACGCCATAGAGGCGCTGGGCCGCAAGATTCGACGAGCCTGCAAAGCCGGCGATGTACGCTGCGCGTGCCGCGGCGATCGCGGCTTGCTCGTGTGTGCGCCGCGAGCCCATCTCGATCAGCGGCCTACCGTCGGCGGCGGTGACCATCCGTGCTGCTGCGGACGCAACTGCGGTGTCGTGATTGAGGATTGACAGAGCAAGCGTTTCCAGCACCACGCATTCGGCGAAGCTGCCCCGCACCGTCAGCACCGGTGATCCGGGGAAGTACAGCTCGCCCTCGGCGTACCCGTCGACGTCGCCGCGAAACCGGTATCGGGCGAGGTAGTCGACAGTGTCGGGGTCGAGGAAACCGCGCACCGAGTCGAGTGCGGCCGTGTCGAATTCGAACGCTCTCAACGCTTCCAGAAACCGGGTGGTGCCCGCGACCACGCCGTAGCGGCGGCCTTCCGGCAGCCTCCTGGCGAACAGCTCGAACGTCGTCTGGCGGTGTGCCGTCCCGTCGCGCAGGGCGGCGGCGAGCATCGTCAGCTCGTACTTGTCGGTGAGTAGCGCGGTCGAAGCCGACGGGGTGCTCACACCGCCAACCGTATCGGCTGGCCGTGGCGTGCCGGACAGAAAGTGTGTCGGGCTCCGTCGCTATTCTTGGGACATGGTTACGCCGGCGCGGACCCGTCCGGGGACTCGCGAGGAAGTCGACGTCGACGTCGTCGATGCGGCCGATACGCCCTGGGTGACCATCGTTTGGGACGACCCCGTGAATCTGATGACGTACGTGACCTACGTGTTCCAGAAGCTGTTCGGTTACAGCGAGCCGCACGCCACCAAGCTGATGCTGCAAGTGCACAACGAGGGCAAAGCCGTGGTATCCGCCGGGAGCCGCGAGGCCATGGAGACCGACGTGTCGAAGCTGCATGCCGCCGGGTTGTGGGCGACGCTGCAGCAGGATCGCTGACCGGCGCAGGACGACGGACGCGACGTGCGCAAATGGAAGCGGGTCGAATCCGCCGATGGGCCGCGGTTCCGGTCGTCGCTGGCCGCCCATGAGGCCTCGATGCTCGACAGTCTGGTGAAGTCGATGCTCGACATGCTCGACCAGCGTGAATCTTCGGCGCCCGCAGACGAATTGGAGCAGATCACCGGAATCAAGGCCGGGAACCCGAGGAGGCCGCAGGATGCGACGCTGCGCAGGTTGCTGCCGGACTTCTACCGCAGCGAACGCAGCCATCCGGCGGGCTCGGCGGCAGTGGAGAGTCTCAACGCCGCGCTGCGCAGCTTGCATGAGCCGGCCATCATCGCAGCCAAGCGCGAGGCCGCAGAACGGATGATGCACACGGTGCCGGCCGGCGGCGGCCGCCTGGAGCTGACCCGCGAGGAGGCGACCTCGTGGGTCTCGGCTATCAACGACATCCGGCTGGCGCTCGGCACGATGCTGGGGATCGGGCCGAACGGTCCGGAGCGCCTGGCGGACGACCATCCGTTGGCCGGGCATTTCGACGTCTACCAGTGGTTGACCGTGATGCAGGAATACCTGGTGCTGGCGTTGATGGGGCGGCGCTGATGGCGCGATGAACTCGTCGAGCGGCGCCATCACCGACGTCGGCGGAATCCTGATCGGCCACCATCACCGGCTCGACGATTCAGGATGGGCCACCGGCAGCACCGTGGTACTGACGCCGCCCGGCACCGTCGCGGCTGTTGAGGTCCGCGGCGGTGCGCCGGGCACCCGGGAAACCGACCTCCTCGATCCGGCGAACACCGTGCGCTATGTGGACGCCATCCTGCTCACCGGCGGCAGCGCGTACGGACTGGCCGCAGCGGATGGCGTGATGCGCTGGCTGGAGGAGCAGAACCGCGGGATCGTCATGGACGAGGGTGTCGGCGAGAAGGTGGTGCCCATCGTGCCGGCCGCCGTCATCTATGACCTCGTGGTGGGTGACTGGAGCTGCCGTCCGACGGCCGAGTTCGGTTACGCGGCAGCGCGATCTGCAGGTCGGGAGGTCGGGGTGGGTTCGGTGGGCGCAGGCGCCGGAGCCCGCGCCGGAGTCCTCAAGGGCGGGATCGGCACGGCGTCGAGGGTCCTCGGTTCGGGCGTCACGGTCGGCGCCCTCGTCGTCGTCAACTCCGTCGGCGACGTCATCGACCCGGGCACCGGGCTGCCCTGGACCAACTACCTGACCGCCGAGCTCGGTCTGGCTTCTCCACCGCCGGCCCAGGTCGCGGCCTTCGCTGCGCTGGCCGCCGAACGGGACCGGTTCGCGCAGGCCTTCAACAGCACGATCGCGGTGGTGGCCACCGACGCGGCCCTCAGCCCCTCCGCATGCCGGCGCGCGGCGATCATGGCCGCCGACGGGCTTGCCCGGGCGATCCGCCCGTCGCATTCGCCGCTGGACGGCGACGCCGTGTTCGCCGTTGCGACCGGAGCCGTGGATGTGCCGCCGAGCGGGACGCTTCCCGCCGCGATGTCGGAAGAGGCTGAAGTGACAGGTGCCGTGGGGGCCGCGGCCGCCGACTGCCTGGCCCTCGCCGTCGTGTCGGCCGTCACCTCGGCGAGCGCGGTCTCCGGAATACCCACATATCGTGAGGTGTTGCCGGGAGCATTCGCGTGAAAGGGGCACACCTGTGCTGCGCATCCGCGCCGACCTAGTCGACGCCATCGTCGCCCACGCCCGGGCCGACCACCCGGACGAGGCGTGCGGGGTGATCGCCGGACCAGAGGGGTCGGATCGACCGGAGCGCCACATCGCGATGGTGAACGCCGAGCGGTCGCCGACCTTCTACCGCTTCGACTCGACCGAGCAGTTCAAGGTCTGGCGCGAGATGGAGGAGGCCGACGAGGTGCCCGTCGTCATCTACCACTCGCACACCGCCACGGAGGCTTATCCGAGCCGCACGGACGTTTCGCTCGCCGCTGAGCCCTACGCGCATTACGTGCTGGTGTCGACTCGTGACCCGGAACGCCACGAGTTGCGCAGCTTCCGCATCGTCGACGGCGAGGTGACCGAGGAGCCGGTTGCGGTTGTCGACGCCTACGAGAGCCTTTCAGAAGTTTCAGGAGGAGCGTGACCAATGACCGTCAGCGTCTCGATTCCGACCATTTTGCGGACCCACACCGGCGGCGAGAAACGCGTCAATGCCACCGGCGACACCCTGCAGGCGGTGATCTCGGACCTGGAGTCCAACTATTCGGGCATCTCGGAGCGGCTCGTCGATAACGGCAAGTTGCACCGGTTCGTCAACATCTACGTCAACGACGAAGACGTGCGATTCTCGGGTGGCCTCGACACCGAGATCAACGACGGGGACACAGTGACGATCCTGCCGGCGGTGGCGGGCGGGCTATGAGCGCTTGCGCGAAGTCCAGACGATCTTGAGTCGCTCGCGCGAAGACCGGAAAGCAGGCTAGTTGCGGTACGACTCGTTGTTGCAGGCCGTGGGACAGACCCCTCTGGTGGGGCTGCAGCGACTCTCCCCGAAGTGGGATGACTCGGAAGGTCACCAGGACCACGTGCGCCTGTGGGCCAAGCTCGAGGACCGCAACCCGACCGGCTCCATCAAGGACCGGCCGGCGCTGCGGATGATCGAGGAAGCCGAGCGCGAGGGCGTCCTGCAGCCAGGCGCAACCATCCTCGAACCGACGAGTGGCAACACTGGGATCTCCCTCGCGATGGCCGCACGCGTGAAGGGTTACAAACTGATTTGCGTGATGCCGGAGAACACCTCGATCGAGCGTCGCCAACTGCTCGAACTTTACGGCGCGGAGATCATCTACTCGCCGGCCGAAGGCGGTTCGAACACCGCCGTCGCACACGCGAAGGAGCTGGCCGCGAAGAACCCGTCGTGGGTGATGATGTACCAGTACGGCAACGAGGCCAACACCGCGGCGCATTACGACGGCACCGGCCCCGAGCTGCTCGCCGACCTGCCGGAGATCACGCACTTCGTCGCCGGGTTGGGCACCACCGGCACGCTGATGGGCACAGGCAGATTTCTTCGTGAGCATGTGCCCGACATCCAGATCGTCGCCGCCGAACCGCGATACGGCGAGGGTGTCTACGCGTTGCGCAACATCGACGAAGGCTTCATTCCCGAGCTGTATGACGCGGGGGTGTTGACCACGCGTTACTCCGTCGGGTCGGCGGATGCGGTGCGGCGCACGCGCGAATTGATCGACGCCGAGGGCATATTCGCGGGCATCTCGACAGGCGCGGTGTTGCACGCGGCGCTGGGTATGGCGGCCAAGGCCGTGAAGGCGGGCAAGCGCGCCGACATCGCGTTCGTGGTGGCCGACGCCGGGTGGAAGTATCTGTCGACCGGCGCTTACGCCGGTAGCCTGGACGAGGCCGAGGACGCGTTGGAAGGGCAGCTGTGGGCGTGATGGCGAAGCGAGAAGCACAGGCGGATCGCGTGTGATGCAGCCGGACTACTCGACGAAGCCGGTGCCGAACAAGCGGCCGGCGTGGGTGGTCGGCGGCATCACGATCCTGTCCTTCGTCGCGCTGCTCTACGTCATCGAGCTATTCGACTCTTTGAACCGGCACCAGCTCGACAACAACGGCATTCGGCCGCTTGAGACCGACGGTTTGACCGGGATCGTCTTTGCGCCGCTGTTGCACTCCAACTGGGAACACTTGATGGCCAACACGGTGCCCGCTCTTGTGCTGGGTTTCCTGATGACGCTGGCGGGCATGGCGCGGTTCATCTTTGCCAGCGTGATCATCTGGATCGTCGGCGGGTTCGGTACATGGCTGATCGGCAATGTCGGCGCGCACTGCCCCTATGTCGGCGTGCGGTGCGAGACCAATCACATCGGCGCGTCGGGTCTGATCTTCGGCTGGCTGGCGTTTCTGATCGTCTTCGGTTTCTTCACCCGCAAGCTCTGGGAGATCGTGGTCGGCGTGATCGTGCTGTTCGTCTACGGCAGCGTCCTGTTCGGCGTGCTTCCCGGAGTGCCTGGGGTGTCGTGGCAGGGTCACCTGACCGGAGCGCTTGCGGGCATTCTCGCCGCTTACTTGTTGTCCGGACCGGAGCGCAAGCAACGCGAAATGCGCCGGCGAAAGACGCCGCCATATCTGACGTCGTGACTCCCGGCTCACCTGCCAGCGGGCAAAGCCCTACCGCGGCCGTCGGAATCTTCGATTCCGGCGTCGGGGGCCTGACCGTCGCGCGGGCGATCATCGACCAACTGCCCGACGAGGACATCATCTACGTCGGCGACACCGCCAACGGCCCGTACGGACCGCTGACGATTCCCGAGGTGCGCGCGCACGCCCTGGCGATCGGCGACGAGCTGGTGGCGCGCGGCGTCAAGGCGTTGGTGATCGCCTGCAACACGGCCTCGTCGGCATGCCTGCGGGATGCCCGCGAGCGGTACAACGTGCCGGTGGTCGAAGTGATTCTGCCCGCTGTGCGTCGGGCGGTTGCGACGACGCGCAACGGGCGTATCGGTGTCATAGGGACCGAGGCGACGATCTCGTCGGGCGCCTATCAGGACGCGTTCGCGGCCGCCCGTGACACCGTCGTCACCGCGGTGGCGTGTCCGCGTTTCGTGGACTTCGTCGAACGCGGTGTCACAAGCGGGCGGCAGGTGCTCGGTCTGGCCGAGGGATATCTGGAGCCGTTGCAGCGGGCCGGCGTAGACACACTGGTGCTTGGCTGCACTCACTACCCGTTGCTGTCGGGGCTGATACAGCTGGCGATGGGCGATGCCGTCACGTTGGTGTCCAGCGCCGAAGAGACCGCCAAAGACGTCGTCCGTGTGCTGACTGAACTCGATCTGCTGCGACCGCATGATGCTGGTCCGGCTACCCGGATCTATGAAGCGACGGGTGACCCTGAGGCGTTTACCAAGCTCGCGGCGCGTTTCTTGGGGCCGGCGCTCGACGGGGTCAGACCTGTCCGCCGTCACGTCGGTGCGCCGTCATGAGTCGCATCTCCTTTTGCTGCCGACTCTTCGTCAACACGACAGACGTCGTGGCAAGCTAGTGGCTGTGCGAATCACCGTGCTCGGTTGCTCGGGCAGCGTCACCGGTCCTGATTCGCCGGCGTCCGGATATCTGCTGACAGCGCCCGGCGCGCCACCACTGGTGCTCGACTTCGGCAACGGGGTCCTGGGTTCGCTGCAGCGCCACGCAGACCCGAACGCGGTAAACGTCCTCTTGTCTCATCTGCACGCTGACCACTGCATCGATCTGCCGTCGCTGTTCGTGTGGCGTCGGTATCACCCGATCCCGGCCGTCGGTAAGGCGTTGATGTACGGGCCGAGCGACACCTGGTCGCGACTGGCTCAGGCGTCGTCGCCCTTCGGCGGTGAGGTCGACGACTTCTCCGACATCTTCGAGGTGCGGCACTGGAACGACGGCGAGGAAGTCGAGTTCGGATCGCTGCGCGTGCTGCCGCGGGCGGTCGCCCACCCCACCGAGGCGTACGGGTTGCGGATCACCGATTCCGCGGGCGCGGTCTTCACCTTCAGCGGTGACACCGGGGTGTGCGACGCCGTCGTCGACCTCGCGCGGGGCGCCGACGTGTTCCTGTGCGAGGCGTCGTGGACGCATGCGCCCGGACAGCGGCCCGAGCATCTGCACCTGTCGGGCACCGAGGCGGGCCAGATCGCCGCGAGCGCGGGGGTGGGCGAATTGCTGCTCACACACATCCCGCCGTGGACATCGCGTGAGGACGTCATCACGGAGGCGAAAGCGGCGTTCGACGGGCCGGTGCGGGCCGTGGTGTGCCAGGAGACGTTCGAGGTCACGCACTAGATGTCGAGCCGAGAAGACGGCCGCCTCGACGACGAGCTGAGGCCGGTGACCATCACCCGCGGATTCACTTCTCATCCGGCGGGTTCGGTCCTGGTCGAATTCGGAGAGACCAGGGTGATGTGCACCGCCAGCGTCACCGAGGGAGTTCCGCGGTGGCGCAAGGGAACTGGCGAGGGTTGGTTGACCGCGGAGTACGCGATGCTGCCGGCGGCCACACATACCCGATCCGATCGGGAGTCGGTGCGTGGCAGGCTCGGCGGGCGGACGCAGGAGATCAGCCGGCTGGTCGGGCGCTCGCTGAGGGCGTGCATCGACTTGGCCGCGCTCGGCGAGAACACGATCGCGGTCGACTGTGACGTGCTGCAGGCCGACGGCGGCACTCGCACCGCCGCGATCACCGGCGCCTACGTCGCGCTGGCTGACGCGGTGACGTATCTGTCGGCGGCGGGCAAGTTGTCGGACCCGCGGCCGCTGTCGTGCATGATCGCCGCGGTGAGCGTCGGCGTGGTCGACGGCAGGGTGCGCGTCGATCTGCCCTATGAAGAGGACTCGCGGGCCGAGGTCGACATGAACGTCGTGGCCACCGACACCGGAACGCTGGTCGAGATTCAAGGTACGGGTGAAGGTGCGACGTTCCCGCGCTCGACGCTGGACAAGCTGCTCGACGCGGCACTGGGCGCCACCGAGAAGCTGTTCGATATTCAGCGGTCCTCGCTGGAGTTGCCCTATCCCGGCATGCTGCCCGAAGGGCCGCCGCCGAAGAAGGCGTTCGGCAGCTGACGTGAGTCGCTTGCTCGTCGCGAGCCGCAACCGCAAGAAATTGGCGGAGTTGCGGCGGGTGCTGGACGGGGCGGGGCTCGCGTTCGAACTGGTATCGCTTTCCGATGTGCCGACTTTCGACGAGGCGCCCGAGACCGGCGCGACATTCGAGGACAACGCGTTGGCCAAGGCGCGCGACGCGTTCGCGGCGACGGGGTTGCCGTCCGTCGCGGACGACTCCGGTCTGGAGGTCGACGCGCTGAACGGCATGCCCGGCGTGCTGTCTGCGCGGTGGGCCGGCGTTCACGGCGACGACGCCGCCAACAACGCTTTGCTACTGGCTCAGTTGTGCGACGTACCTGCCGAGCGTCGCGGCGCCGCGTTCGTGTCCGCGTGTGCGCTGGTGTCGGCCGCGGGGGAGGTCGTGGTACGCGGGCGGTGGCCGGGCCGGATCGCGTTGGAGCCGCGGGGCGAGGGCGGATTCGGGTACGACCCGGTATTTATCCCGGAGGGACTGGAGTGCAGCGCTGCCCAGCTCAGCCCGGGTGAGAAGGACGCTCGGTCACACCGCGGTCGGGCGCTGGCTCGGTTGGTGCCGGCGTTGCGGGCGCTTGCAGGTTGAACTGCTCCTTGACCTGCTGGGTGCGGTAGTGCTCGAGGATGATGCCCAGCAATGGGATGGTGCCGGCCAGCAGGGTGCCGACGGTCTTCCACAGCGGCCATCGCACCTTGATCGCCAGGTTCAGCGTGGCCAGCAGATAGACGAAATACACCCAGCCATGCACGACGCCGATCCAGGACGGCGGGTCTTCGACCTGGACGACGTACTTCAGCACGATCTCGTAGCACAGTGCGATCAGCCAGATGCCGGTGGCCCAGGCCATCACGCGGTATGCGGTGAGCGCGGTGCGGATACTGCTTGTGTCGGTGGGGCTTTGAGAGCTCATGAGTTCGTTCTGTTTTCCTTGTCTTCTTTGGCGAGTTCGGCGAGGAAGGCGTTGTACTCGGTGAGCGTCGCGTCGCTGGGCTCTTCGATCGTCGGCTTCGGGCGTTCGGGTAGCAGGTCCGCAGGGATCTCGGTGACGGTGTCGGGCTTGGTCAGCTGCGGCGGCTCTTCCTCGTACCGGACAAACTTACGGTAGGCGTAGACGACGAATGCTGCGAAGACCGGCCACTGCAAGGCGTAGCCCAGGTTCTGGCCGCTGCCCGAGGCCGACTCGTAGCGTTCCCACTGCCACCAGCCGAGCGCGAGGCAGGCCAGCGCGGCGACGATCACCAGCACGATCAGCGCTGGCCTTCTACGCCGTGTAGTGGGCATGCTTTGACGGTACCGCTGCGCACTTCGGCCCGGCGAATTCGTCGGGATCCCCCGAGTGCGAACTGGCTGCAACCGCACGCCGGTGCCGTCCGCAGACAATTCACGTTCGCGGACTGGGGCCGTTAGGTCCAAGCGGTACGATCGCCAAGCCGCGGGCGTGGTGAAATTTGGCATACACGCGGGGTTTAGGTCCCCGTGCTCGAAAGAGCGTGAGGGTTCGAGTCCCTCCGCCCGCACCTCCGCTCGCACTCGACTGTGCGAGTTCGTACGCGGCGCGCCGAGTGTTTCGTACAAATCCGCATGTTCGCGCTCTCGGCCGGCGAGCCGGATAACCGTTCAGCTTCGGCGCATTCCGCGGTCCACCACCGAGGCCTCGAAGTAGCTCGCCCGCGGTGGGTAGCGGCGCTTGGGAGCCTTGGACCGCGGGGTGCGCGTCCACCAACGCGTCGTCGTAGATGCAATCGACATCGGACTGGCCTTTCTCGTTCGGCTGGTGAGCCGAAACTATGTCCGGTCGGTCCGGCTGGCATGCGTAGTCGACTACTCCAATCTCGAGCAGGTCACGGGTTCTGCGCTGCCTGACGAGCCAGCCGTTCGTTGTGGATGCGCACGAGCTCGCGGAACCCGATGCGGTGGTACTTTGGCACAGGCTGGATGCCCCACTGATCCTGTGCGGTGTCCTTACCCTCGGCGCCCTCGGGCGCCCCCAACGGCGGGTACGGGTACTTGCACTCCAGGGTGTCGTCGGAATAGCGGACCTTCAGCAACTCGCTGCAAATCTCGGTGAGGCTCAGCGTCGGATACCCGTAGTAGATCGCCATGAACGGCAGCGTGAACGCACCCTCGACGACGAGCGCGACCAGGCATACCAGCACCGCCCGCTTGATCCACTTGTGCATTCGCGCGTAGTAGGGCGTCGTGCCCGGTGGAAGCTTCTGTGCCTCCTCGACCATCGATGTCGTCATCGTTGTTCTCCCTCAGCAGGATTCAGTCAGAGAAGATCTCGCGGTTGACGGTGTGTAGGTAGGGGATCGCGAGGAATGGGGTGATGTAGAAGATGTCGTAGAGCCACCAGCCGATGACCGGAAACACGACGCCGGCGTAGCGCACGTCGGCGTACATGGTCATGTTGAACACGTAGCCGATCCAGATGACCACGCCCATCCAGCAGGTGACGATCATCCACTGATGGCCCCACCGCTTCATCTGCAGGAAGCCGATCGCCGCGGCACACCGCATCGAGAAGACCGACAGGATCAGCCCAGCGACCCAGGCCTTTTCGCCCGGGCCCGCGGCACCGCCGACCCACAGTTCGTTGTAGTGCCAGAAGTAGCCGGCGTCGAACATGCTGCCCCAGCCGACCATCAGCACTCGATTGATCAGCGTGTGGTCGGCGACGAGATCCAATGCCCAGCCAAGGCTGTTCAGCGCGCCGTCGATCAGCACCAGGTACCCGATCAGCGTCACGATCATCGGGCGCACCGACAGCCCGGCACGTAGCGCCTGCCGCTGCAACCACACCCCGCGCATGAAGATCGGAAGCCCGATGATTCCGGGCGCCCACATCCCCATCAGCGCGGCACCGGTGATCATCCACTTGTCGGCCCGGCGCTGGGCATCCCGCGACTCGTCGTGATGGGCCGCGAGGCTGGCGGGGCCATCTGACGAACGACGGTTCAGCACAGGCAGATTCACAATTGCCACCATCCCCTCGCGAAGGACATGTAGAGCTGGATCAGGAACATCACCAGCAGATAGCCGTAGATGAAGACCTGAAAGACGATGAGCGCCCTCTTGCGCTTACGTTCTTGCTGATCCATGGCACATTCCCTTCGCTAGTGTGAGCAAGCTCGCGGCGGCGACTTCACGCAACCCGTCGTAAATCGCGCCGTCGGTGGTCAGCGGCGCGAGGATGCATGCCTCCGCCGCGTCCATTTCGCTGGAGCCGGCTGCAATCAGCTGTGCGGCGGTGACCAGAGCGCGCGTCGACGGCGGCTCGAAGTGGAAGACCTCGTCCGCGGTGCGGATGGCAGTGGCGCACTGTACAAGTCGGTGTGCGGTCGCCCGGTCGACGCCGGCTTCGGCGACGATTACTTCGGCCTCGCGTTCCGGCGCTAGGTAGTTCATCGTCAGCGTGGCGAACCGCTGCCGGAACGACGGTTTCAGCTCTTTGAGAGAACTGCGGTAGGCCGGGTTGTACGAGCACACGAGCATGAACGAGTCCGGGGCGATGACGACCTCACCCGCACGGTCCAAATAGAGCGCACGCCGGTGGTCGGTGAGCGAGTGCAAGATCGCCAGTGAGTCGTGGCGCGCCTCCACGACCTCGTCCAGGTAACAGATCGCGCCGGACTTGACCGCCTTGGTGAGTGGCCCGTCAATCCACACGACGTCGCCGCCCGCAACCATGAATCGGCCGACCAGGTCGGAACTCGTGAGATCGTCATGGCAGCTGATCGTGACCACGGGCCTTTCGAGCAGCAGCCCCACGTGTTCGACGAGCCGGGTCTTACCGCATCCTGTCGGGCCGGTGAGCATGACCGGTATGCGCTGCCGATATGCCTGCTCGAAGAGCTGGACCTCGTTGCCGCTCGCGAGATAGAGATCGGTCATGGCGCCACCAGTTCGCGATGGGCGTGAGCCAGTACTCGTGGAAGGTCTTCGACACGTCGGATCCGTTGCGAACGGCGGGATCCGAAGACTTCGGGTAGCGGATCGACCCGGGTGGGTCCTACACCGATGTAATACACGGACACGCCTGCGTCGTTGGCTTCGTCGACTGCGTGCGCGACGTCCGCCCACGCGTAACGGCCCTCGTAGCCCTCGTCGGACATCAGTCCGTCACCGATCAAGATGAGCAGCCGGCGTTCGGACGGCTGCGCCAGCAGTCGGCTGGTCAAATGCCGTATCGGTGCGCCGAGCCTCGTGTAACCGCCGGCCGTCAAGCCCAGAGCACTAGGAGGGACGAACCGGCGGTCCGTGAAGTCCTTCAGGCAGTGCACCTCGACGTGGTGGCGGGTGTTGCCGGTGAACGCGAAAATGCCATGGCGTTCACGGGCATTGGTCATCGCGCGTGACAACGCGTCGGCGCACGCCAGTTCCAACCGGAAGATGCGGCCGCCGTGGACCCCCAGTGACGAGCTTGCATCGAGCAACAACGCGGTCGTCACGTCCCGGCCGCTGGGCAGCAGTTCCCGGAAGATGCGCGGCTCTTTTGACTCGCCGGTCGCCATGTCGATGTAATGCGCGACGTACGAGTCGACGTCGAGGTCCGCCCCGTCCTCCAGGCCGTTGGTCATCGCCCGATAGGTGCGTTCTTCGAACCACTTGCGCAGATCGGTGGACACCGTGACGGATTCGCGAGGACAGTCGATGCGGACGCGCTCGAGCACGGCGACGTGATTCGCCAGGAAGCTCTGAGTCCACGTGTTCCACTCGGGGTAGGGAATACCCGGCCGTCGGTCGGGCGTGATGTCGAGGTCGTCTTCCTCGGGCCTGCTCGGCGGGGGCAGGTTGGGGTTGCGTACGCCACCGTCACCCCCGACCGGTACGGAGTAGGGCCGCGGACGGCGCTTTTGGGTGCTGGTCCATGGCATCCTGCCATAGCGCCGAAGCGCGCTGACAAGCCCTCGTGGAGCGCAGAAGCCGGACGGCAGCGTGCCGAGCAGCGGATGGTCAGCAAGGGGCTGCGGTTTTCGGGCCAACTGGATCGCGCGGTCGAGCATCACCGTGCCGTCCATGTCCTCGTCGGCAGTTTCGAGATCGGGCAGTACCCGCTGCACTTCGGTGAGCAGGCCAGGCCACCTCGATGCGATCCATCGCAACGCGACGCTCGCTTCGACGATGGTCAGCGCTCGACGTTCGCGGCCCGACAAATCCTCTAGGTGGTAGCGGGCGAGGCGCTCCTTCGACGGCGAACATTGCAGCGCGACACCGCATGTCAATGTCCTGCGGGTCCAGTCGCGCGGAGCAGGGTAGGGAACGTGGACGACGGACAGG
>JBLNEK010000222.1:0-3145 GCA_050262635.1 Candidatus Sericytochromatia bacterium
CGCTAGAGGGTCTTCGCCCCAATCCCGGAAGTGCCAGTTCAAATCGACCAGCCAGCGAACCGGCGAAGGAATCATGGCGCTTCGCTCGGTGATCCGACGGGTCATCAACCCGCGGTCGGAAAATACATTGACGGTCTCACACTCGCAGTAGTACGTGATGGTGCCAGCTTCTCCTTCCAGCATCACCGACTGCTGGCCCACGAGGGACCGCAGCTCACGCCCCAGCGCCTGATACTGCTGCGCCGACGTCCAATTTGTTGTGAAGGGCGGAACCGACTTATCGGGACGGACGGCGACCGTTACGAGAATGCCGACAATGATAACTGCCATTGCCGCCACTCCGATGGTGTGAAGAATCCGATTCCGGGCGGCGCAGATAAATGCGGCCATAAAAACGGACAAGACGGCCATCGTGGGAACGTAATACCAGTGGTATGGCGGGACGCTGATGACTGTATAGGCAACGTAAATCAGAAGCCCGCCGATCACTGCATATCCAAAAATGAGGAGCTTCCGCTCGAAATGCCGATTCGTAATTGCACTAACTGCCCACACCGCAAATGCGAGAAGACCCGCAGCTGGCACAAGCAAAGCCAGCATCGTCATCGCGGTATTGCGACTCAAGAAGAAAGAGACACCGCTTGCGAAGGTCACGCCGTCCCAGGAGCGCTGCGCAGCCTTTATGAGAAACGTGTCTGGGACGACCGACCCCATGTACGCCCAACTCATCAGGTACCACCCAGCAACAAGCATGACGAACGCCACCAGGGCTTTGCGCCAGTCGGCACGCGAAGCTTTCATAAAAAACGCCATCGGCACCGCCAACAGGATCGTGTCGGGTCTGGTCAGCACCAGCAAGGCGGAAACCACGGCGAACGAGACAGGCCGGTTAATCACCGCGTATACCAACCCGACCGCTAGGAGAGCGACGAGCATCGCGCTCTCCATTCCAATCGTCGACATCATCACCGGATTGAACATCACCAGGATTGCGGCGATCACCCCGCCGTAACCTGGCATATCGAGCGTTCGGAAAACCGAGCGCAGCGCGAGGACTGAGAGTAGCCCACAAGCGACATAGACTATTCCACAAGCCACTACGGCGTCGCGGACTATCGCGGTCACAGCGCCGGTCACTACGACGTTCAGAACCGATGTGGCGGTGTTGGACGGCGCCGATTCGACGAGTCCCCAGTGAAAATGCAGGCCGAGATTACGGGCGTAGTCGAGGCCGATGTAAGCGTCGTCGATGAGCGCATCTTTCAGCAATATGAATTCTGCCGATAACGACGCGACCACGCAGACGCTTAGCGCGATGACGGAAAGATTCAGCGGCGGCTGCACCGGTGACCGCTCGGCAGACCTCGCTCCTCGCATCGGGGTCCACATCCTGGGTGATGGTAGCCGAAGCGCTGGCGCGGACTCACTGCCCGGCGACCGCCGCTTTGGCCTCCTTCGCCGAGATCGACGGCACGGTGGTCTCGTGGACGCCTGAGGAGAAGGGCGACACCATCGAGCGCCTGCACGCGCTTACCACCCGCGGATGGCGGCCGCAGGGGATCTGCACTTTGCTCGATGACCACTGCAGCCAGATCGAGGGGTGGACGCTGGCCGGGACCGAACTGCTCACCGAGACACCGAGAGTGTTTCGGCGCCAGTCGTGCCCGCGCTGCGGTGCCCGGTTCACGTACCGCCGCGACGACAGCGGCGAGTCGGTGCGGGTGCGGTGCCTGCGGGTGTCGGAGGCCGGGTGTACGTGTTTGGGCTGTGGGGCGTTATGGGCGCCGGCCGAGTTTCATTGGCTGGCGCGGCTGTTGGGCTGCGAGCCGATCACGGCGTGAACGTAGTTCGTGTAGCTGCTGTTTCCCGGTATCCCACGCCGCGACGGATGTGCGTGTGAGCGTTTCTATTGTCCAGGGCATCGGACGTCTCCGAGGCGCGCATTCGTCGCCGGGTAAACGGCCCGCGCACGGCTAATGGACTCATCGTTTATTCACCGTTTATGGCCGAGAATCAACGAGAGTCGTCGGCAACCAGCGAACGGTTGCACTATGTTGAACGCGCAGTTCGGGCCTTACTACCGGCAATGGGCTGCAACCGTCGCGAACCGTTGACTTCAAAAGCCGGTGTCGCAAGTTCGAATCTTGCCGGGGGCACGTCAGAGGCTATTTTGAGCGATCGTTCTTGCGAGTCGGGCACATCGCGAGCCGCCGCGGGCCTTGCACGACCGCGCGCCCGACGTTCTCCGGATCGCGAAGCCTGCCCGCCGTCGACGAGAAGATCATGGCTTGCTCGCAGAAGAACGGCTTCCAACCGCGCTGGGCGGCGGTTCAGGCGCTCACGTCAAAGCCGGGTTACGGCGGAACGTGAAAGCGTCACCATTTCGCCACTCAGTGCTCCTACCTGTGGCGGCGACACATGAACGGGGTCGTCGAGAACAGAAGGAGATACCAAATGACCCGCATCCCCCTTGCCTCTACGGTCGCTATCGGCTCGATCGCGGCCGCGCTTGTGTTTGGAGCCGGCGCCCCGGGCCACACCGCGGTCGCCAATGCCAAGGACAACGACACCAGCACCGTGCACGAATGGGACATCGAGGCCTACGACAACTGCGTGCGGGACCGCGAAGACGCTTGGCAATACCAGCGCGGAGCTTTGACCATTGACGAAGTACATGCCATTCAGATGGGCTGCTGCGATGAATCCGGTGGGGTGTGGAGTGTCCACGACGACGAGTGCTACGCGCCAGCTGCGGACGCCCAACCTTCTCGGCAGCGGTATCCCGCCAGCATTCCCACCACTGTGATGGTGCCGCCGCCAGCCCCAGACGGGCCGACGGCGCCCTTGCCGGGGTCAGTCAAGTAGGAGCAAATCTGTTGAGGCGGCACGTCGAGCCCCAGCGGCATCGTCGTCAATCGTGGGTGTCGCAAGTTTGAATCTTGCCGGGGGCACTTGCGCAGGCTGACGTCGACTGAGGTTGACAGTGCGCCGCCCCTGACGTTTGTGCCCGTTTGACGCCGGGTACGGAGACGACGGGGTCACTTCGCCGGGAACATCTTCGATGGCACCCGGATTGAAGAAATAGGCGTGGGGCGTCATAGCTCGTTGCGACGTCCGTCGATTGTCAAGGGAGGTATATCGCGGT
>JBLNEK010000223.1:0-3179 GCA_050262635.1 Candidatus Sericytochromatia bacterium
ACGTGCCACTTGCGGGCGGCCTCGGCCTGGGTGATCTCCCCGGCAGTGACCTGTAAGAACATCTCCCACTTCGTCTCCGCCGACAGCTTCGACGGACGCCGACCGCCATTGGCATCGGGCACGAACAACTCCTCTCGGATCACCCGAGAAGACTGCCAGCCTTGAGTAATTTCTTACCCCGATCCCTGCGGCGAAGTCAGACGCAAACCACGTTCGTCGATACGTTCGGGCTCGGCCATAGCGTGCTAATTACTAACACCTGAAAAGTCGTGGTTGGTGCGCGGCGCTCCATCGCGGGGCCGCCGCGGCCGTTCGAATTCGGCGGATTGCGCTCAGCGGAGATCAGGTGGTCCTGTCGAACTGATCCTCTGCTCAGCCGGGCTGCGGTGCTCGTCGTTAAGGCTTGCCTTGCCCGCGAAGATCGTGGACGGACAACGGCTGATGGTCGCTGCGGCGCCCCCGGCAGTGTGTGGCAGGTGCATGTGTGGCAGGTGCAGGATTCGAACCTGCGTAGGCGTAAGCCGACGGATTTACAGTCCATAGCGGTGAAACCGCCGCCCCGCGTCGAAAGGATGTCGCAGACCGGGGTCACTGTCAGGGTCTCAGCGACATAGAAGCCAACCCGTGCTTCTATCGACCCTTCCGTGAATTCGCATGCGGATACGCCGACGAGACCCCGCCAGCATGGACACGCGGTGAACGGCTGGGCTAGCAAACAGTCCGAAGCCTCCACAGAGCCTCCACGCTCGGGGCGGTTACAGATCACTGAAGTCCTCCGTAGGTCAACCGCAAGTCGCCGGATGTCGCCTATAACCGAAAGTCAGCCGCAGTGACGAATGACGATCCTGGCAGGTGACGGTTAACTGAGCCGCGTTCTCTTAATCAGCGGGTCCGGGTTCGTAACCCTGACGGCGCACAATTGCAGCTCGACCGGTGCGGGCCTCCGCTGGCCGGTGGCAGGCCCATCCCGGCAGCAAGCAGCCCTAGCTGGGCGCCGGCGATCTCGTCGGTCGGCAGCGCTGACAGCCTCGCGGCGGCCACGACATGTCAGTTAGTCTGCGCCCTTCGGCTTTCGCTGTTGAATCTCTGTCACAAAGGCGGTGACGGGGTCCCGCTCTTCACGCCAGCCTGCTCCGAAGCGGAAACAGAATGCGTTGTGGCCGTGGACTTCGCGGTGTGCGCCGGTGGTCTTGTGCTGGCCAAGTCGAGGCTTTGTCCCGTCATTTCTTGGGCAGCTTTCTTCAGCTCACCCACTACAGCTTCCATCCCGCGCGCAATTGATGAGACGTCGTCGACGTTGTCGGGGCAGGCGACGATGCCCACGGCGAACGTACCGCCGTAGGACACGGCGGTGATGTTGAGGTTGGCGCCCTCGAATAGTGGGGCCATGGCGTGAATGCCCAGGATATGTGCTCCGGCGCAATAGAGTTCGTGGGGCGGGCCCGAAACGTTGGAGGTAATCATGTGCGCCACCGGCGGATGAAATCGCGACAGTTTCAGACCCGTGTACAGTCTCGCCACGAGCCCGATGACCACCGGTGGGACCAGATCGATGACGTCGGCGAGGTTGACGGGCGGCGCCATTCGCCGTCCGTTCTTGATCCGCGATGTCGCGGCGTGAATGCAGGCCAACTGCTCCACCGGGTCGGCAAGATAGACCGGCAGTTTTAGGATGGTCGGCGACCACCTATTGGACGCGTTGTCATCGACGCCCCGGGTCGAGATCGGCATCAAGGTGCGCAGTGGCTGGTCGGGCACCGCATCGTGCGTTTTCAGCCATCGCCGCACCGCCGACGTTACTGCGGCGAGGAATACATCGTTGATGGTGACCTCGAACGCTTCCGTGATGGCGCGCAGATCATCCATCGCCACCGCGGCGAAAGCAACGCTGCGCCGCGCGGTGATCGGGGAGTTCAACAGTGTCCGCGGCGACCTCTGGTCCACATCAGACTTGGGAGCACCTGGTCTTTGACGGCCGGCAGGGAGCAGCTGGCGGACCGATCCCAGGACGGTTCCCAACCCCGACTTCACTGCACCGGGAACAACCCTGGCCCAAATCCGAACACCACCGGCGGTGTTGACGGCGATCTCGTCGACGATGTCGCGCATCACCGACGCCACGCCGGGCATCCTGGCAGGGATCCACTCGGGCGCCGCCGGGAACTCGGCGTCTTGATCGGTGGTCATCAGTCGGGGCAGCATCGCGGTGACCGCGCCCACACCATCGCTCATCGCGTGGGCGAACTTCATCACGACGACCAGCCTGCCGTCGCAGAGACCCTCGACAACCCAGGCATCCCACAGTGGGCGATCACGGTCCAGAGGCTGCGCGTGCAGTTGGTCAACCAGCGCCGCCAGCTCGCCCATGGTGCCCGGTTTCGGCAGTCGCACAAGATGCAAATGGTCCTCGACATTTAACGCCGGGTCCTCGACCCATAGCGGCTGGCCTAGTCCGAAGGGTTTTGCCAGCAGACGCTGGCGGAAACCCTTTGTCGCGGCGGTCCGCTCAGCCAGTAGCCTCAGGACCACCTCAGCTGTGAACTCACCATGGGTTGCCGGGTCGCAGAACAGCACAGCAAGTACGTGGGTGGGCATCACCGATGTTTCGCCGTGCAATGTGACGCCGTCCAGACCGGTCAAACGCTCAATCATGTTGCTCCATATCACTATCGAAAAATGGCTATCGGAGCCTGCTGGCTCAGGCTTGCTTGACGACTGTCGCTACGAGTTAGAGAGCAACTCAGCAGAAGAACTGCATTTGCGAGATGTAAAACCCCTCGCGCCAACGAAATTCGATGATTGCCGGTCCGCTGTCTCGTCATTTCTGCAGCGGCGGCACAAACCTACACGGAGACGTTCAAGTGTCGGTCAATAGGATCAACACTAACACATCAAGGAGTGATAAGGGACGTGCTCGGCGGTCTTCCTCGGCAATCCGAGTCTTCCTCACCGACGGTGCCCGCGATCTCTCTGGGATCGACATCACGCGCACGGAGACCGCGAAGTACTCGTGCCGGTTGATGCCCATTCGATGGGCCAGGCGCACAGGCACATTTAGCCTCGATCCACCGATCAGTTGAGGGTGGCTGGGGTGTCGCAATGAGGAAAGTGCCCTCTGAGCTGGGATGATTGTAGTTCTCACACAACAATCTAGGCCCAGTTCCGAAAGGCACTTCCGG
>JBLNEK010000224.1:0-2877 GCA_050262635.1 Candidatus Sericytochromatia bacterium
AGCGGCTTGACAACTTACGGTCCTGGGATGTCTAACCCCGACCTACGACAGCATCCTCACAGCTAACCCACCCGCTCAAGAGACGAGCTGAGCAGCGGCGCACGCTGTTGCTGGGTTAGGCGTCGTCGCCACGCCGCCGTGTTGCGCTGAGCCCGACGCCGTGCCCAGCTGTCGTCGTTTGGCTTCGAGCGGCCTTGGGCTCGGGTTTGAATATGCCGATGGGTGGTGGCTCTAGCGCCGGGAATCAACGGCGTCCACCGATGACAGCGGGGATGGTTTTGACCGCGTTGGGGCTGGCGATCGCCTTCGCGTTGCCGGTCGTCGATCCGCTGCTGCTCACCTTGAATCTGTCGAAGATCAGCCGCGGGCTTAACATCCCGACCACCCAGGTCGGTTTGCTGGCCAGCGTGGCTACGCTGGTGGCGGCCGCCGCGGTCCTGGCGGTGGGAAATCTCGGAGACACCTACGGGCTCAAACGCCTGCTGATCTACGGGTTGCTGGCCAATGTCGTTGTCGGGCTCCTTGCCGCAATGTCCCCCAACTACGCATTTTTGCTGGTGATGCGCGTACTCGATGGGTTCGCATTGACCGCGCTGGCCGGGTTGTCGTTGGCGCTGCTCACCGTGTCGGTGCCGCCGCGGATCCGGCCGGTGGCGATCGGCATCTTCATGGCCACCGACGCGATCTTGTTCGGGGTGAGCCCGCTGGTCGGCGGTTGGCTCGTCGGGGTCCTCGGCTGGCGGGGATTGTTTGTGGTCTCGCCGGTGCTGGCGCTGGTGGCGCTGGTGCTGACCGCCCGCTATGTCAGCGAGTCGCCGCGCCAGCCGGCACACGGGTTCGACCTCGTCGGTGTGGGCCTGTTCGGTGTGGCGCTGCTCGGTGTGATCTACGGGGTCAGCGCAGCGCAAAACGGGCTCACCGCCCCGCAGGCCTGGATCCCGCTGCTCGGCGCCGCGCTCGCGCTGGCGGCGTTTGTGCGCCATGAACGACGGGTAGAGAATCCGGCCCTGGAGCTGGCATTATTCGCGCGGTCGGCGTTCGTGGTGGCGGTGCTGGTGGTGTTGATCATCAACGTTTTATGCGCGGGATTCAGTGTCTGGCAGACTCGCCCCGCCAACTGTTGACTAGATCGACTCAGGGATGCTGGGCATGCCTGCCATGAGACCGATGAGGATCGGCGGTAACCGAAATTCTCGGGATGTGCCACTCAGCGGTCGGATTGTCGGCAGTGGCTGGCGGGTCCAGGGGCGGCGTTCTGGGCGGACTATGTTGCGCGGTCCGCAGCTCGTCGACCACGCGCCGGTGGCCTTCTCGCGCCTGGCTCTCTGTCGCGTACCGCATGCCGGTCGTGTCGTGCTCGCCGCCGCCGATGATGGTCTCGTAGATCAGCGGCTCCTCGCTGCGCCAGTCGTGATTGAGGCCCAGCCAGAAGGTCGACACGGTGATCAGGGGAGCAGGATCGAGCGGCTCCCTAGGGCCGATCACATCGCGGGCGATGTGGCGATAGTCCTCGTCGTCGAGCTTTTGTGCCCACTGTTGCCGCGTCATCGGGTTGCCCGCGCGGTCGTAGTACACGGGCCGCCCCGCCCAGTCTTTGTCCCAGTCCATTCATCCGCAGCCTAGCGGTCAGGTGTGAGCAGGCTGTCGTAGGGCGGGGTCCGGTCTTGCGGTGGCCGGGATAGGTGGCTTTGTTCCCTACCTGTGCGCATGCGGGGGGTGTCGGATGGAGAAGTAGCGGCCCCTCGGGATGTGCTGGAGGTCAAGGTATGACCGGTCAAGCCAGCGTGGACCATCGGTTCTTCGCCTGGTTCTATCGTTTCATGTCGCGCCATGAATCTGAACCTATGCAGGCCTGGCGACGCGAGAATCTGGCCGACCTGTCCGGTCGGGTGCTGGAGATCGGCGCGGGCACTGGGACGAACTTCGCGTTGTATCCCAGTACGGTGACCGAAGTGATTGCCATTGAGTCGGAGCGGCGGCTCGCCGAGATCGCGCGTGCGGCGGCGAAGTCCGCTCCCGTCCCGGTGACGGTGACCGACCGCACGATCGAGATGTTCGACCCCGTCGAACCGTTCGATGCGGCGGTGTGTTCGTTGGTGCTGTGCCGGGTCGACAATCCGAATAGGATGCTGCGCCAAGTGTTTTCGTTGCTGCGACCCGTCGGGCAGCTGCGCTATCTGGAACATGTCGCCAGCGATGGCATGCCAGGACGGCTGCAGCGACTGGCCGATGCGACGGGTTGGCCACGGCTGTTCGGCAACTGTCACATGCACCGCGACACCGAGGGTGCGATCGCCGATTCCGGTTTCGGCCTGCAGACCACCCGACATGACCAAGCAGTCCCAAGCTCCCCTGCGCGGTTTATGCGCATGGTTCACGGTCGAGCGGTGCGGCCCGCGCCCACAGCGCTCGGAAATTCCAGTCTTGTTGGCCCTCCGACTCAGGGTTCTCCCACAGATGGCGCGCCTCGTTAAGAGCACGTCGTCGACAGCCCGCACCGGCTGGGCCCGCTTCTTTAGGAGCTTCGTCGTGCGGGAACTAATTATGCCCGGCAGCAGCGACCCTGCAGCAGCAACCCGGTCTGAACCCCCACTACTAGACCGGCTTCCGAGAGCGGCACGGCTGTCAGCCGCGCCGCGTTGGCGCTCTCCCCGAGCGCGGTAAGCCGGACGATGCAGGGCTTTTCGTGAGATCGCCGTGACGGGTCGGTCTTTGCCGCCTTTGGTGGCGGTGACGCTAGCCTGGTTCGGCGCGACGACTGCGGGGGCGTGCAGAACGGGTGCCGTGGTGTGTGCTTAAAACGTCCTTCGCGAATCCGGTGCCAGCACGTGCGGCAGTGCTTATGACGGGTGGAGTTTCTTCCGCCGAACGCTACGG
>JBLNEK010000225.1:0-39232 GCA_050262635.1 Candidatus Sericytochromatia bacterium
CCGGCTTGGAGAACGTCTTGTCCAGCGTCAGCGCCATCCGGATCTCGCGCAGCTTGCGCGCCGGAGTGGTCTCGACCGCGGCGCGCCGCTCGGCGTCGGTCTGCGCGGTCACCAGCAGCTGATAGTTCTTCACATACTGCTGCTCGATGGTCGAGCCGCCCCGCGTGTCGAGATCGCCGGACAGGTAGCCGTGCAGGCCGGTCAGCGTGCCCTGCCAGTCCACGCCGTTGTGCTCGGCGAACCGCTTGTCCTCGATCGAGACGATGGCCAGCTTCATCGTGTCGGCGATCTTGTCGGTCGGCACCTCGAACCGGCGCTGGCTGTAAAGCCAGGCGATCGGATTGCCGGCCGCGTCGACCATCGTAGAGACCTGTGGCACGTCGCCCTCAATCAGCTGGGCGGATCCGTTGGCGACGACGTCGGACGCGCGGTTGGACAGCAGCCCGATCCCCCCGACGAAGGGGAACATCAGGCCGGCCGCCACCACTCCGGCCAGCAGGCAGCACCACAGCAACTTGACGACGGTTGCCCTCGTCGCCGGGCGCTCCTCCTCGAACATGAGCACAGATTATCTGTGCCGCTCGACGACATCGCGGGCGTCCGGGCCCCGCGGCTGCCGGGACGTTATCCAGTCGTGCCTTCGCCTCAACTGAGCGGGCCTAACCTCGGGCGGCTGCGCAGAACGCGGCAAGTTCCCGCGCCACCGCCGGGCCACTCGGCGTGTAGATCACCTCCTGCACGCCCCGACTGCCCAGACGAGACAGGCGGTCCTTGACCACATCCGGTGATCCGATGACCATCGGGAACACGCTGTCGTGATCGAGCAAGGAACGATCCCGCTGCGTGAACTGGGTGACATGTCCCTCGTACGTCAGCAGATGGCGTTGGCCGGGCGGCGCCAGACTCTCGAGCTCCGTGCGCCACGCTCGTCCGCCCGGCATCGCATCCACGACCGAAGGCCCGCCGATCGCATAAGCATCGTGATACCCGACCGCCTTCCACGGGCCGACCGCTGTTCTGACCCGCTCGTCATCCGGCTGCTCACCCGTCTCCAGCACCGTCCCGGCCAGCATCGTGGCGGTGGGTAGCGCGTGACGTGCCGGATTGCCGACGATCCCGTCGGCGATCCGCGCGGCAAGGGCGACGGCTTTCGGGCCGAACGCGCTGAGCCAAATCTCGACCGCGACCGGACGTGGAAGAGCGAGACCCTCTGCATGCAGCATCCGGGCGGGTTGTCCGTCGATCGTGACGGTCTCACCGGCGAGCAAGGCGCGCACGGTGCCCACATAGTTGGTCAGCGCGCGCAAGGTCAGCGGGCGTTTGCCCATGGTGCGGCGCGCGGTGCCGCCGGTGCCGAAGCAAGCGCGTAAGCGGCCGTTCGACAGCCGGACGATAGTCGCAATCGCCGACGCCATCGCCATCTCCGACCTCTCGGAGGGAATCAGCACGGCCGTCCCGAGGCCGATGTGCGACGTCCGTTGCGCGGCAAGCGCGAGGTGGACGAACGGGTCTTCCCACAGCGGGACGGAGTCGAAGATCCAGACCCGGGAATAGCCCAATTCCTCGGCCAGGACGGCCAGTTCGGCGAACTGTGGGCCCGGCGGCAACCCGCACGACAACTCGATCGTCATTGGTCGACCCTATGAGCGGCCGACGGGATGCGGACGGCAAACGGCCCGGCGCGCAAGATACCGCGCCGGGCCGTCGTGTCAGAGAACTCAGCCGGCCATGAACTGGTCGTACGCCGACGCCAGATCAGCCGGCAGCACCGAGACGTTGCACTGGCGCTGCGTGTCGCCGATCGGCGACAGGATGCCACGCAGGTCGTAGTACTCCTGCGGGTTCGCCGTGAAGTAGACGCGCAGGTCGGACTCGGCCTGCGGTCGCGGCTGATTCATGGCAGCGGTCACCACCCTGTTCGCGCCCGGGTGGTCGGCCAGGTACTGATGTGCCGAGCCCGTGACCGAGCTGACGGTGTTCGCCACTGCGCTGGCGTCGCACTGGGCCGGCGCTGCCGCCGCTGACGGCGCGAAGAGAATCGCCGCGGTGAGTCCGCCGAGCAGACAACCGATGCCGGCGACTTTTCCGCGCGCATTAGTTCCATTGATTTTCATCGTCATTTCCTTCTTGTCGCGAATGGGTCGCTGTTTCCCCAGACCCGAAATCCAAAGTAGCGGAACGAAATCGGCCGGAATCGAGCGCGAGATGGCGATCACACCCACGCATTGCGGCGTTACACCGAATCAGTGTGACATTCGCCGCAATTCGTGCATACTTTGGTTCGCCATCCTCAAAACGGTTGGGACGAGGCTGAAATCCCTTACGCAAAAGGCGGAAGTCTTAATGGACCGTGATGTCGATAGTGACCGTATCGTTATGAATTGCGCGCCGGAATTTGTTGCGCCAGTTCCCAGCCCATCTGTGCCAGGGCGTGGTAGCGGTCGCGGAACTCCGACGTTGCCGCCCTCGCGTCGGCAGCGTTCCCGTCCAGGCCGCGCCGCCAGACGCCGGCGGTGATGGAGGCCAGCCGGAACATCGAGAATACGACGAACACGTCGAGCGACTTCGGAACCGGTCGGCCCACATGGCGGCAGTAGCTTGCGACGAACGCGTTCTCGTCGGGAATGCCGGTGCCGGCGAGGTCTTCGCCGGCAACGCCTCTGGAGCCGCTGAAGTGGGCCGGCAGATGGTACGTCAGGCAGGTGTAGCCGAGGTCGGCCAACGGGTGGCCGATGGTCGAGAGCTCCCAGTCCAGCACCGCGACGATCCGCGGTTCGGTGGGATGGATGAGCACGTTGCCCAGGCGATAGTCGCCGTGCGCGATGGTTGCCGGTTCGTCATCGGCCGGCAGGTGCTCGGGCAGCCACTGCGCCAGCAGGTCCATCGTCGGCATCTCCTCCACCTGCGCGGCCTGCCACTGCCTCGTCCACAGCGCGACCTGGCGTTGCATGTAGCCTTCCGGCCTGCCGTAGCCCTCCAAACCGACGGCCCGCCAGTCGACTCGGTGCAATGCGGCGAGCACGCGGGCGAGGTCCTCGTAGATCGCCGCGCGATCGCTCGGCGAAAGCTCCAGTAGCCCGGGGTCGTGGAAGATACGCCCGGGAAAGTAATCCATCACGAAAAAGGCTGTGCCGACGACGGATTCGTCCTGGCACAGCAATCGCATCCGGGGCACCGGCACGGCGGAGCCGGTCAACGCCGACATGACCCGGTGTTCGCGCTCCACCTCGTGCGCGCGCGGCAACAGCTTGCCGGGCGGTTTCTTGCGCATCACGTACTCGCCGCCGGCGGTGCTCAGGTGGTACGTCGGGTTGCTTTGGCCGCCTTGGAACTGGCGGATCTGAAGCTCACCGTCGAAGCCCGGCAGCTTATGGCGCAGGTGCCGGGCGAGAGCGTGTTCGTCGATGCGGTGCGCAGGCAGCACCGGGACCAGTTCGGCTACGCCGTCCATCTGCGACACGTTAGTCGTCGGCGACCAGTCCTTTGACTCTGCGGTAGTAGATGATTTTTCCGCCGCCGGCCCAACTGCCTTCCGGGATCTCGTGAATCAGCGTCCACACGTAAAACTCCCGCGAGCCTCCGGGGTCGATTCCCGCCGCGCCGCACACGGCCGCATGCACGTCGGCAGCGAGTTGCTCCTTGCGATCCCGCGGCAGCGCGCCCTCGAACACGGTCAGCTCGATACGGAACCGGGGCTCGCCGGGCCCGCGGCCGCCCACCGACTGAGCGGCCGGGTCCAGCGCGTGGACGTAGACGATCGTGTTGTCGCGCATGAACGGGGTATCGGGCACGCGTTCGGCCCGAAGCAGCACGGTGACGAGCTCGTCGGTCAAGCGGGCCAGTGCCGCGTCGTCAAGCGAACCGCGCACGTAGGTCAGGTCAATCATCGGCATGGCAGCTCCTCGTGTCCCTCGAGGCTGCGGGCAGATCGCGAAACGAGCGAAAACCACGATCTCCCCGCAGTTTCGAGGCACATGTCAGAAGAGGTAGATGACGAAGACCGCAGCCCACAGCACGGCGAGCCATCCGTCGGTGGCTAGCTTGAGCCAGCGCGGGGCGGTGCGCACCTCCATGAAGTAGCGGATCACCATGCGCCCCTTGATGAACGCCAATGCGATCACCACGGCGGTGACCACGACGCTGGGGCCCGCAGGCGCCCCGTGGGCGGGTGCCAGCCACCATGACAGGATCGTGATTGCGGACAGGATGATCCACGCATAGGTCGCGCGGGCGGTAGTGGTCATGAGCTCACCTCATCACGTAGAGCAGAGCGAAGATGACGATCCACAGCAGGTCGACCATGTGCCAGTAGGTGGCAGCGGACTCGGCCATCGAAACGCGACGACGTCGCGGGTTGCGCAGTTCCCGCGCGACGATTCCCAGGATCAGCAGCCCCAGCGCGACGTGGAACAGATGCACGCCGGTGAGCATGTAGTAGAACATGAAGAACTGGTCGGCGGGCATCGTGTAGCCCTGCGCGATCTTGGCAGTCCACTCATAGGCCTTCAGCGCGATGAACACCACCCCACACAGGCCGCCGAGATACGTCAGGCGCAGCGCGCGCGCCCAGTCGCCGCCTCGAAGCACTTGCACGCTGCGTGCGACGAACCACGAACTGGCCAGCAGCACAAGGGTATTGAGCGCACCGATGTTGAGGTTGAGGTGCTGCTGGGACGCCAGGAACTCCTGTGGCGACATCGCGCGGTGGATCATGAAGATGACGAAGTAGCCACCGAAGATGATGAGGTCGCCCAGCACCATCACCCACATGTGTCCGTCGCCGGGCAGATGGATGGTGCGTGAAGCTGACTGCGGCCGCTCGGCAGTGGCGGTCATGGCAGGGGCGCCTCGTCGGCCGGCTGAAGCTCGTTGGCCTTCTTGAGGAAGACGATCAAGCACGACAGCCAGAAGCCGAAAATGATCGTGCCCTCCCAGAACGCGATCGAGCCGTTCCACGCGAACGGGCCCGCCTTCGACACGAACACCGGGATGGCCATGATCTCGGTGACGATCTGCCAGACCGTCACGTACGCAAGCCATTTCGGGAAGATCGCGTTCCTGTCGTACAGGATCGCGATCGCTAGAGCGATCCAGGCCGTGGTGAAGCAGCCGAGCGAGCCGACATAGGACAGCAGCCCGAGGTCGTAGAGAAGCGCGAGCAGTTCGGGGTTGCGATCGGGGCGGTACACCGCGGTGAGGAAGCAGAACGCCACCAGCAGGCAACCCGGCAACGCGCCGATCGCCAGGGAACCCATGTATGCGTAGGCCAGAACGGAACCCACGGACATGCGCTTCATGTGGTACATCACGATGCCGTTGGCCACGCCGGCACCGCCGACGATCAGGATCAGGATGCCGAATCCGATCTGGATCGTCGTGGCGTGAGCGGCGAAGAAGTCGACCTTCTGCGCGGTGGTGACGTCCGGTCGGGGCGGAGGCATCACCCTGGCCAGCGCGAAAAAGATGACACCGAAGGCGGTGTAGAACGCGGGGACGATCCAGAACACGATCCACACGTCGCGCTTACCGGCGGGTTTGGCGCCGGAGTTGACGGAACGGCCGAGGGCCAGTGTGGACGTCGCGCTGCTCACGCCGCGACGCCTTCCTCGACGGCCTGGCGCCGCAGCATCGCCCTGAGCACGAAGAACATCACGAGCACGAACAGCGCGAACGCGCCGTTGCGAAGCCAGAACGACACGGCGCCGTCCCAGGCCAACGGGCCGCTCCGGAAGATGGCCGCGGCGACTGCCGGGGCCATCGCCAGCGCCGTCGCCAGCGAGTAGTGGCCCACCCACCGCGCAAAGACTGGACTTGGGTCGTCGTCGAAGTAGATTGCGGCCGCCAGCAGCAGGTTCATCGCGACGACCGCGCCCACCGGCGCGATGAAGATCATCCACGCCATGTCGTTGAGCAGCACCACAAGTTCGGGATTGCGATCCGGCCGGAATGCGGCGACGAGATAGAAGATGTCGGCGAGGGCGAACAGTGTTGCGCCACTGACGGCGGCCGTCAGGTAGCAGTACGCGAAGACGTGGCTCTGCGTCGCCATCCGCTTCATATGGACCACGATCACCATGAACATCGGCAGCAGCATGATCCCGCACAGGTTGAAGGTGATCATCGAGAACCGGATCATCGGCGCGTTGTCCCGGTAGAACGCCGCGACCTGATCGGCCGGCATGTCGGGCGACATCGGCGGGAAGAAACCGGGGAACGCCATGAAGGCGATCAGTAGCACCGCCCCGAACACCGGCACGCTCCAGAGAGCGATCAGCTGGGTCTTGATGTTGGCGGTCTTCGGGAGGTCTTCGGCCTCGGCAAGAATCTGCATCGAACCTCGATTCCGACTGGGTAGCCGATCGGCTAGCCTCCGAGGATAGCGACGGGCCGGCTGTCGATCAATGGTCAGTCCGGTAGGTTGAGCATCCGCTGCATCAGCTGGATCAGCGCGCCGCGCAGCGTGGCGGCGTCGATGTCATCGACAAGCGGGTTGATGATGCCGCCTGCGATCGCCCCGGAGAACAGCGCCGCCGAGATGCGTGCCTCGGTGTCGTCGGATTCGTCAAGCAGGATGCCGTACAGCCGACTGACGAACTGACGGAACGGCTCGTACTCCCCGAGCAGTCGAACGATCACTGGGTCGTTCTGCAGCATCCTGACCAGACCGCGCCGCTGGACCGCCGTCTCGATCACCCGCGTCAGCAGCACCTTGCGTGCGCGCAGCGGATCCGCTTCGGCCTCGGCCGCCTGCAGCGCGTCCTCGAGGTTCGCCAATTCCATCTCCGTGACCGCGATGACGATTTCCTCTTTGGTCTTGAACTGGTGATAGACCGCGGCCTTGGTCACCCCGATGGCGTCGGCGATCATCTGCAGCGACGTCGCGCTGACCCCGTGCTCGGCGAACAAGTCCAACGCGGCCTTGAGGATTCGGGTCTGAGCGGCGGTACGAGTGGTGCTGCCCAACCGGCGTCTGCCCTCAGGCTTCTGCGCGAGCACCGCTCGAGCGTAGCCGGTCACACTCGCCGCGCCGCGTCACATCGTAAGGTGCAAGACATGTTCGAACGGCTGAAGGCGACGGCTCGCGACAAGCTCCAACGCGCGGTCGCCGAAGTGGTCGAGGACGAACACGCCCGCTCTCAACGGTCGCAGCACGACTCGCAGGCCAAGGTGCTGGCCGCGATCGAGGCGCTGAGCCACAACGTGCGCGAGATCGCCGAGCGACTCGGCGACGTGCGGGGCCGCGTCGACGAGGTCATCCGCCGCCAGAACGAACTGGAATTCCGGGCCCGACGCGACATCTGGTATGCGCAGGATCTGCGGGTGACCGCCGAGACCGCCGCGTTCGTGTCCGAGCACATGCCCACGGCTCAGGTGTTCTGGCACCCGCACGACACCCTGCGGTTCGCTCTGGGTGAGATCAAAGGCCCCGGGCTTGCGCTGGAGTTCGGGGTGGCGACGGGCATGACGCTGGCAATCATCGCCGACGCGGTGGCCGGCGACCGCGCGGTCTTCGGGTTCGACAGCTTCGACGGTCTGCCCGAAACCTGGCGCACCGGTTTCGAGGCCGGCGAATTCGCGCAGCAGCCACCGAAGGACATCCCCGGCGCCACAGTGGTGACGGGCTTGTTCGAAGACTCGCTGCCCGGCTTCCTGGCTGAGCATGACGAACCTGTCGCGTTCGTGCATCTGGACGCGGACCTGTACTCGTCGACGAAGACGGTGCTCGACCTGATCGGCGACCGGCTGGTCCCCGACGCGGTGCTGCTGTTCGACGAATTCTTCAACTACCCGGGCTGGCAGGCCCACGAGTACCGGGCTTTTCAGGAATTGGCCGACGCCACGTCACGCACCTTCGAGTATCTCGGGTACACCGGCAACAACGAACAGGTCGCGATCCGCCTGCACTGACCGCCCCGCCGTTCGGCGAAACCGGAGTTTCGCTGAGAAAGTGCGAGAAGAAACCTGCGAAAGTCGGGTTTCGCGGAGAGGCGAGCGTGGTCAGCTGTCGAACAGCCGCACCCAGTTCTCCCGGCTGATCAGCTCCGGAAAGGCGGAGCGGTACCTTTCCTGAAGCGTCGGTGCCTGCGCGCGGAATCTCTTGAGCGCCTTGGTCGCTCGCCGGGTGAGGGCCGCCAGCTTGCGCTTGTCGCGCCGCCGGATCCGAACACCGGCTTGTGACGCGTCGGTGACGACGACGTGGTCGAACAGCGAGATGTGCCACCACGCGTTGTCATCGGAAGTAATCGCGACGGGTCCGTGGATGGTGCGTCCGAGCCACTGGTACACCGCGCGTTTGAGCAGCACCAGGTCCAGCCTGTCGCGGCGAGGAAGGTAGCCGCGCGGTCGCACCCGCGGCACCGCGCCGGTGAGCTCACTGATCTTCGCGGCCGGCTGTGTCACGGTCTCCGGGTACTGCGAGCGCTCCTGGCGAATCCTGGCCAGCGCCGCAACCCCGCCGTCCCGCAGGACATCGGGTCCTTCGAGGAAGTCCTCAATTCCGCGAATCACCGTGTGCGCCAAGCCATATTGCATCGAAACCAGGTGGTGGGCGATCTCACGTGCCAACGACCTGCTGGTGGCGCGTGCGTCCATTTCGGCACGCAGCGCATAGGTGATCAGCGCGTTGCGGATCTGGAAGTAGCGCGTGAAGTCGTCGCGATCCTTCCAGTGGAATTCCGCGTGCCACACTCCGGCGTTGGGCAAGGTGACCGTGGGAAAACCCGCGGCCCGAGCGCGTAGGCCGTACTCGATGTCGTCCCACTGGAAGAACAGCGGAAGAGGCAGCCCGATCGCGGCGATCACCTCGGATGGGATCAGGCATGACCACCACGCGTTGTACTCGGCGTCGACGCGCTTTTCCTGCCGGTTCTTGACCATGTCGGTGAAACTCAGCGAGTTCGCCACCCACCGGCCAGACCGCAGCTTCACCAGGTCCGTCTCTTCGGCACTGGTCAGCAGCTTTCGCGGGTCCCTCAACAAAAGCATCTGCGCCCCGACGCATGTCGGCGTCGGCGTCAGGTTCGCAAAAGCGTTGAGCCGCAATATCGATTCCGGCTCGCAGAGGATGTCGTCATCCATCAGGATCACGTTCGCGTGGTCGGCAATGCTGGAAACCTCGTACAGGCCACGCGTAAAGCCGCCCGCTCCACCGAGATTCGGCTGCCGCAGGTACACGAGCTTGTCGCCGAGTTGCGCGGCCACGTCGTTGAAGAGCGGCCGGGTGGCGACGGCGTCAGTGCCCTGGTCGGTCACATAGATCGCGTCGATGCCGGCCAGCAATGTCTTGTCGCTGGCAATAGCCGCAACAGTGGCCGCACAATCGTCAGCCCGGTTGAATGTGCAGATGGCGATCGCGGTGGGGCGGATCGTCGGCGGTGCGGGCACGGTCCACTCGAGGTCGGTGATCGTCAGTGGGCCGCCGACGGCGCTGCACTCCATCCACAGCGCACCGCCGTCGAAGAACTCGTTGATGCGAGCCGACAGAACCGCCGCGCCGGCGCCGTCGACCTCGGCGCTCGCGACGGTCCGGTCGGCGCCGTGCGCGTCTGACGCCTTCAGCCGCAGTCGCGCCGGCGTCGATGTGTCGATCGTCAGCTTCAACTGCACTTCGGTGACGGTGGTCCACCGCTGGAAGTAGCTGGCGGGCAGCCGGCCGAAGTAGGTGTTGGTGTCGACGGTCGCGCCCTGCTTGAGGTGCAGCGCGTGCCGCTCGCGCTGGGCCTTACCGCGCAACACCCGCGCGTAGAGCTGATCTGGCACTCTCGGGCTGGGCCCGGCGAACAAGCCGCGCGCGATGACCAACCGCTCCGGTGCGGTGTGTTCGGTCAGCGCCTGCCTGAGCACGTCGGGGCCGACATGACCCGGCGCGCCCCATTCGCGCTCGCTCATGCTGCTCCTACGAAGTAAAAGATTGTCTGAGACTAACAACTCCACCCGCTGCGGGCCGTCCGCGAAACGGTCGACGGCGCTCTGTGGTTCGCCATCAGGCTCCGGAGACCGGATTGAACCAGCCTCTGCGCTCGTACGTACCACAAGTGTGGAGGCCCGGGGGTCCGGAAACTTTCCGAGGCGCGCGTCGGCAAGGGAAAGCGCGGCGGTCCAGCCATCGCACAAGGCCGAAAATCGGTTCCGCGAGGCTGGGGGCCGGGTGATCGACGGGGCCGGGCGGCAAGAATGGCTGGATCGGCCGAGTTACCGGCTCGAACATGGCCTCACCTTCGTGTTTGCAGCCCTCGGCCGACATCGGGAACGGGTCACCAATGCGCTGCACGGAACCTGGCTGGGTCATCCGCTGCACCCGGCGTTGACGTCGCTACCCACCGGCGCCGTCGCGACGACAGTCGCGATGGATGCGGCCTCTATGGTGCCGGGCCGCGGCCTGTCACTGCGTGACGCATCGAGGTTCTCGCTCGGAATCGGAATTCTCGGAAGCCTCGGTGCCGCTGCGACAGGAGTGACCGACTGGCAGTACACCCATGAGAAGTCACGACGAATCGGTGCGGTGCACGGCGTCCTCAACGCGGTTGCGACCGCGTTATATGTGATGTCCTGGCGCGACCGCCGCAGAGGCCGCCATGCTCGCGGGGTCATCGGCAGCACGCTTGGATACGGACTCACCCTGAGCAGCGGCTATCTCGGGGCCGCGCTGGTGTACGGATCGGGCACCGGGGTCGACCAATCCGGAGCCCGATTGAGCGTGACGGACTGGACGCCGGCCATCCCATTGGCGCAATTGGACGGTCGGCCAAAGCGGGTGCAGGTAGCCGATATCGGCATCGTTGTGTACCGAAGCGGCGATGACGTTTTTGCGGTCGGGGCGTACTGCCCGCATTTAGGTGCCCCAATGTCTGACGGTTGGGTCGACCGTGCTCAGATCGTGTGCCCTTGGCATGGTTCGCGGTTCGAGTGTGGGTCGGGTGACGTGCTGCGTGGCCCAGCCACCGCTGCGCTGCCCCGATATCCGACAAGGGTGCGCCACGGCATCGTCGAGGTCCGCGCGAACGAGGTGACGCAGTGAACGGCTACGACGTTCTTTTCGAGCACCACGACGTTCTTCGTGGTCTGTGCAAGAAGATCACGGCTGCTGCACCCGACTCTGACGAACGGGAACACGCCCTCGACGAGCTGCTGCTGGAACTGGACATCCACATGCGTATCGAGGACGACCTGTTTTATCCCGCGGTGTCGGCGGCCAGCAGGCTCGTCGCGATCGCGCACGCCGAACATCGCCAGGTCTGGGAGCAACTCACCGCGCTTCTTCGAACATCTCCTACCGCGCCCAAGTACGAGGACGAGTGGCAGTCGTTCGTCACCGTCCTGGATGCACACGCCGACGAAGAAGAACGCGACCTGTGCCCACCGCCGGTGGACCTGAGCGAGGACATGCTCGACGCGCTTGGCGACGAAATGGTCGGGCGTATGGAGCAACTCCGCGAATCCAGGATCGAGAAGCTCCACGTCAAGGGCCGAGCGGCCCTCCTTCGTGCGATGCCCTAGCCGGCTGAAGCGATCGTCGGACCTGTTCGGGCACGACGCATGCGCTGCTATACCCTGCCCCCCATGAGCGCGATTAACGACCGTCAGGCATTGTCCGAGATCGCTGAGCAGTCGGGCTGGCAGCGCCGACAAGTCGACCGCACCGACTTCTACCGCCGAGGCGTCCGGGAAGTAGAGGTGATCTTCACCGAGGACAAGCTCGCAGGCGGCTCACTCTACGAAGACCTGCACATGCTGACCCACACCCGTGACCGGTCCACCGTCGAGGGCTGGCTGACCAAGGCGCTGTAGCGGTTACAGCGCCACCCGGCTCAGACCGCCGCCGCGAGCGCGGCCAGCGTCTCCGCCGACGTGTAGGTGGGCTCCCAGCCGAGATCCCGTTTCGCCTTCGAGGTGTCCATCACCACCGATGTCCGGGCCACATGCAGCCACTCGAGAACTGACGGAACGAACGGCAACCGGGACAGTGCCGCCGACGCCGCCGACGCGGCAGCCCCGGGAACCCGGACGGGCCGCCCGCCCAGCGCCCTGGCCACATCCGACACCGTGACGAGGCCGTCGCCCGCGATGTTGTAGGCACCCGGGGGAGCGGGCGCGACGGCGGCCAATGCGATGGCCGCGGCGACGTCGTCGTGATGGACGAGCTGCAACGGATAGCCGGGATCCGGCACCACCGGTTTGAGCACCGGCAGTGCCTTCGCGATCGTCCGCACCGGGGCGGGCAGCTGGTTCCACGGCATCGCGTCGGCGAGCGCGGGCGCGTTCGGCCCGGCGACGATGCACGGCCGCAGGATGAACACCTCCAGCGGCGAGCCTTCGGTGATCTCGGCCAGCGCCGCCTCGCACGCCGCCTTCTGTTCGGAGTAGTAGTGCTCCGGCGAGCCGCGCGGCGGCACGTCCTCGGTGATCGGCACGGGGTTGTCGGAGTGGTAGCCGTAGGCGGCAACCGACGACGTGTACACCAGTCGGCGGGGACGTTTGGCCGCCACGGTGGACTCGAAGACGTTACGGGTGCCCTGCAGGTTGATCCGGGCGCTCTCCTCGCGCGATCCCATGATGATGAACGCGAGGTGGATCACCACGTCGGCGTCGGCCACCAGGTCCTCGACCGCCTCGCGGTCGAGGATGTCGCCCTGTTGGTAGGTGGTCTTGGTCCAGCCCTGCGCGGCCGGGTCGAACGGCCGGCGGGCCATCCCGACGATCCGCTCCACCGTCGGCTCGCGCTCCAGCGCCGTCACTGCCGCAATGCCGATCTCGCCGGTCGGCCCCGTCACGGCCACGCTGAGTCCCACCCGAGATGCCTGCCCGCAGCCGGCCACGAGCAAACCCGAATCACCAAACGTCACATTCAGGGGCCGGCCGCGGCTACAAATGTGGGGAAAGCCAATTCAACCGACGGGGCGCGCGATGGAGCTGATCTCACCTCTCGACAACATCTTCCTGCTCGGCGAGTCCCGCGAGCATCCCATGCACGTGGGCGGCCTGCAGCTGTTCGAGCCGCCCGAGGACGCGGGGCCGGAATTCGTGCGCGATGCATTCGACGCGATGCTGAATGCCACCGACGTGCAGCCGACGTTCCGCAAGCACCCGGCGTTCCTCGGCGGGATCACCAACGTCGCCTGGTCCGCGGACAAGGATGTCGATCTCGAATACCACCTGCGTCGCTCGGCGCTTCCCAGGCCGGGCCGGGTCCGCGAACTGCTGGAGCTGACGTCGCGGCTGCACGGCACGCTGCTCGACCGGCACCGCCCGTTGTGGGAGGCGCACCTAGTCGAGGGTCTCGAGGACGGGCGATACGCGCTGTACGTGAAAGTGCACCACTCACTGATCGACGGCGTCTCGGCGCAGCGGCTTATGCAGAAGACACTGACCCCCGACCCCGACGACGACGAACTGCGGGTGTCGTGGGCGCTCAAGCCCCGCCGCTCGAAGGGGTCCGGCAGCGGCCCGTCACCGCTGGAGATGTTGACCAGGACCGTTGGTTCGGTTGCCGCCCTCGGTCCGTCGACGCTGGGGCTGGCGCGCTCGGCGCTGCTGGAGCAGCAGCTCACTCTGCCCTTCCGTGCGCCCAAGACGATGTTCAACGTCCGCATCGGCGGCGCCCGGCGCGTCGCGGCACAGTCGTGGTCGCTGGAGCGGTTCAAGAGGGTCAAGGCCGCCGCCGGCGGGGTGACCGTCAACGACGTCGTGCTCGCGATGTGCGCGGGCGCGCTGCGGGCCTATCTGCTCGACCACAACGCGCTGCCGGAGACACCGCTGGTCGCGATGGTGCCGGTGAGCCTGCGGACCGAAAAGGACGACGACCGCAGCGGCAACATGGTCGGCACGATCCTGTGCAGCCTCGCCACGCATCTCGACGACCCCGCGCAGCGCCTGGACGCGATCCACGAGTCGATGACCGAGAACAAGAAGGTGTTCACCCAGTTGCCGCACATCCAGCAACTCGCGCTGTCCGCGTTCCTGACCGGCGGGGTGGCGCTGGCGCTGGTGCCGGGCTTCGTGTCCAACGCGCCGCCGCCGTTCAACATCGTCATCTCGAACGTGCCCGGCCCGCGGGTGCCGTTGTACTGGAAGGGTGCCCGCCTCGACGGCAACTACCCACTGTCGATCGCCCTGGACGGTCAGGCGCTCAACATGACGCTGACCAACAACGCCGACAACCTCGACTTTGGGCTCGTCGGCTGCCGGCGCAGCATCCCCCATCTTCAGCACCTGCTCGGCCACCTCGAGACGGCGCTGAAGGACCTGGAACGGGCCGCCGGCGTCTGACGGATGCCGAAGTACAGCGCCGGGCTGCTGCCGTTCCGGGTCCGTGACGACGTCGTCGAAGTCCTGATCGGGCACCCCGGCGCGCCGTTCTGGGCGAAGAAGGACGACGGGGCGTGGTCGATCCTCAAGGGTGAGTACACCGACGGCGAAGACCCGTGGGAGGTTGCCCAGCGCGAGTTCACCGAGGAGACCGGTCTGGCCCCGCCGGCGGGCCCGCGCATCGACTTCGAACCGGTGCGCCAGCCGAGCGGCAAGGTGCTCACCGCGTTCGCGGTGCACACCGACGTCGACGTCAGCGACGCGCACAGCAACACGTTCGAGATCGAGTGGCCACGCGGATCGGGAAGGTTGCAGGCGTTCCCGGAGATCGACCGGGTTCAGTGGTTCGCGGTGGCCGACGCCCGCGTCAAGCTGCTCAACGGCCACCGGCCCATCCTGGACCGGTTGATGGCGCACCCACTCGCGGCGGGACTGCGCGAGGAATAGCAGAAGGCGGCGGCGCCCCTCGGACGCCGCCGCCGCCTTGCTGGTCTGGTTGTCTGCGCTACGGGCAGGTCACCTCGATCTCGAAAGGCTTCGTCTGCGGCCCGGCCATCGGGTTCGACATGTCGACACCCGCGATCGCGTTGCCCTTGATCTTGTAGGTCTTGCCGTCCTTCTCCGCCGTCGCGTCGCCGGCGCCGGGGCCGACGGCAAGCGGTTGGCCGTTGAAGGAACCCAGCGCCACAGCGTTGACCTTTGGCGGATCGTCCGTGGTCAGCTGTGTGCTGAGCCCGCCGGCCGCATCACCGAGCGCGATGTTGACGGTGTTGCCCTGCGTCACGCAGGCGATGTTGCCCTGGACAGGCTTGTCCTGTCCGTCGACCGTGACCTTCGCCTTGCCCGTTCCCGATGCGGCCGTCTGGGTGGCCTCGCTTGACTTGCTGCTCGAACAGCCCGCCAGGCCTGCAACCACAATGGCCGCGCCACCGACGGCGACCACGAAACCACGCTTCACACTGCTCTCCTCTTCGTTGTCGTGGTCCGTCAAAGTCGGCGAACCATCGCCAAGAAGTATGGTTCTCCCCGTCATCGATGGGCATGGGTTTGGCGAAATACACCACGGCGCGAAGGTAGGTTCACCGGAATGCAGATCCTGCGCACGCCCGACAATCAGTTCGTGGACCTGCCGCAATTTCCCTACGTGCCAAGCTATTCCGATATTCCCGACGGCGACGGCGGGACGCTTCGCGTCGCGTGGGTGGCCGACGGCCCAAAGGACGCCGATCCCGTCCTGATGCTGCACGGCGAACCGTCCTGGTCATTCCTCTACCGCAAGATGATCCCGGTGCTGGTGGCGGCCGGGCATCGCGTCGTCTGCCCGGACCTCGTCGGCTTCGGGCGCTCCGACAAGCCCACCCTGCGTGAAGATCACACCTACGCCGGGCACGTCGAATGGATGCGCACCCTGGCGTTCGACGTGCTGGACCTCGAGCGCTTCACGCTGGTCGGCCAGGACTGGGGTGGGCTGATCGGGCTGCGCATGGCCGCCGAGCATCCCGACCGAATCGCCCGCATCGTCGTCGCCAATACCGGCCTGCCGACCGGTGACATCCCGATGCCCGGCATCTGGTGGCGGTTCCGTGAGGCGATCCAGAACGCGCCGACGATCGACGTCGGCAAGTTCGTGGAGTCCGGCTGCGCGCGCCCGATGAGCGACGACGTGCGGGCCGCCTACAACGCGCCCTTTCCCGAGGACGCCTACTGCGCGGGCCCGCGCGCGATGCCGGGACTGGTGCCGACCGCACCTGACGACCCTGCGTCGGCGGCCAACCGGACGGCCTGGGCCGCGTTGCGGGAAAGCCCCACGCCGATGCTGGTGGCGTTCAGCGACAAGGACCCCATCACCGGTGGCATGGCGCCGATCTTCCGCAGTCAGATGCGCGGTGCCGCGGGCCGGCAGCATCCCGTCATCGACAACGCCGGGCACTTCCTGCAGGAGGACGCGGGGGAGGAGTTGGCGCGCCACATCGTCGAGTTTCTGAAGACCTAGCGCGAATGCGCACGGCTCACGGTCGCGCTGCCCCAGCGGTCAGCAGTTCGCCTTGATGTCGAAGTTCGCGGTGATGCGCTTGGTCGGGTCGGACGTGGTCGCGCCCTCGGCGGTACCGGTGACGCGGAACGTGGAGCCGATCATCGAGGCCTGAGCCCTGCCGATGTTGTTCTGCCACGCGCTGCCGTTGAAGTCGCCGACGTTGTTGATCGTCACCGACTCGGCCTTGAGCTGGTCCCCGCTGGTGACGACGACGCGCACGCCGGAGTTCTGGTCGCCGGTCTCGATGGTGTTCAGCCAGCCGTCCTGCCAGCAGCGCACCTTGTTCGTCGTACCGGCGGACTTGCCGTTGATGGTGACGGACGCGGTGACCGGCGGCAGCGAGCCCGGCGGCTGCGGCGACGTGCCGGGCTCGGACGAGCACCCCGCGAGCACGGCGACTCCGCAAATAGCTGTCCCGGCTGCGACGACGAAACGGTTCTGCACGCGGCAAATCTATCGGCGGCTGTGCCGAACCGAAAGCAAATCCTGCGGATTGGTTGAATACGTCAGTGGCCGAGCAGGGCAGTGACATCTTCACGATCACCGCGTCGCTGCCCGGCCGGCGCGGCCGCTGCGGCGTTATCCACACCCCGCACGGCGACATCGACACTCCGTCGTTCATCGCGGTCGGCACACAGGCGACCGTCAAGGGCGTGCTGCCGGAGACGATGAAAAACCTTGGCGCGCAAGCCATTCTGGCCAATGCGTACCACCTGTACCTGCAGCCGGGCGCCGACGTCGTCGAACAGGCCGGCGGCCTGGGCGCGTTCATGAACTGGTCCGGCCCGACATTCACGGACAGCGGCGGCTTCCAGGTGCTGTCACTGGGCGCGGGTTTTCGCAAGGTGCTCGCCATGGACACCGAGCGGGTGCAGGCCGACGACGTGATCGCGGCGGGCAAGGAGCGGCTAGCGGTGGTCGACGACGACGGGGTGACGTTTCGCTCGCATCTGGACGGGTCGTCGCACCGCTTCACCCCCGAGCTGTCGATGCGTGTGCAGCACCAGCTCGGTGCCGACATCATCTTCGCGTTCGACGAGCTGACCACGCTCGTCAACACCCGCGGCTACCAGGAGCGCTCCGTGCGGCGCACGCACGACTGGGCGGTGCGCTGCCTCGCCGAACACCGCCGGCTCGGGGGGTCGCAGGCACTGTTCGGTGTGGTGCAGGGGGCGCAGTACGAGGATCTACGCCGCAGCGCGGCGGCGGGGCTGCGCGAGCTCGACTTCGACGGCTACGGGATCGGCGGCGCGCTGGAGAAGCAGAACCTCGCGACGATCATCGCCTGGGTCACCTCGGAATTGCCGGACCACAAGCCACGCCATTTGCTCGGCATCAGCGAGCCCGACGACCTCTTCGCGGCCGTCGCCGCCGGCGCCGACACGTTCGACTGCGTGTCCCCGTCGCGGGTCGCGCGCAACGCAGCGGTGTACTCGCCGACCGGGCGGTTCAACGTCACGAATTCGCGCTACCGGCGCGACTTCACGCCCCTCGACCCCGATTGCGACTGCTACACCTGCGCGAACTACACGCGCGCTTACCTGCACCATCTGCACAAAAGCAAGGAGATCCTGGCCGCGACGCTCGGCACCATCCACAACGTGCGCTTCGTAATCCGCCTCGTCGACCAGATCCGTGACTCCATCTACCAGGGCCGGTTCGACGACCTGCGCGAACACGTCCTCGGCCGCTACTACGCGGCGCAGGCAGAATGAGACGATGACGACCGTGGCCGATTCGGAGGCCCTGCTACTTGCGCTTCTCGACCCGGCGACCCGCGCGAACCCCTACCCGGTGTACCGGCAGATCCGCGAATGCGGACCGCTGCAGTTGCGGGAGGCCAACCGCGCGGTGTTCAGCTCGTTTTACGACTGCCACGAGGTGCTCCGGCATCCGGCGTCGGCCAGCGACCGGCTGAAATCGACTGTCGCGCAGCGGGCGATCGCCGCCGGCGAGGCGCCGCGGCCGTTCGGCCAGCCGGGCTTTTTGTTCCTCGACCCGCCCGACCACACCCGGCTGCGCCAGTTGGTGAGCAAGGCGTTCACCCCGAAGGTGGTCAAGGCGCTCGAACCGGACATCACCGCGCTGGTGACCGCGCTGCTCGATGACGTGGAGGCCGCCGGCTCCTTTGATGTGGTCGCTGACCTGGCGTACCCGCTGCCGGTCGCGGTGATCTGTCGACTGCTCGGGGTGCCGATCGAGGACGAGCCGAAGTTCAGCTGGGCCTCGGCACTGCTGGCACGCGGACTTGACCCGTTCATCACGTTCACGGGGGAGTTGCCGGACGACTTCGAGGAGCGCAGACGGGCCGGTCTGTGGCTGCGCGGGTATCTGGCCGACTTGATCGAACTACGTCGTAGCCGGCCCGGCGACGACCTGATGTCCGCACTGATCGCGGTGGAGGAAGCCGGCGACCAGCTCACCGAAGAGGAGATCATCGCGACGTGCAACCTGCTGCTCATCGCAGGGCACGAGACCACCGTGAACCTCATCGGAAACGCGATTCTGGCCATGCTCCGTGAACCTTCCCTGCGAGCGGGAGTTGCCCCCAGGCAGTGGACGGCCTTGGCGAACGACCCCGCGCGGGCGGCGGCGGTGGTCGAGGAGACCCTGCGCTATGACCCGCCCGTGCAGCTGGTGGGACGAATCGCCGGCGAGGACATGACGATCGGCGACATCACCGTGCCGAAGGGCGACACGATGGTGCTGCTGCTCGCCGCCGCGCAGCGCGACCCCTCCGTCAACGATCGGCCCGACGAGTTCGATCCTGACCGAAAAGCAATCCGCCACTTGGCATTCGGCCACGGCCCGCACTTCTGCCTTGGCGCGCCGCTGGCCCGGCTGGAGGCGTCGGTCGCGTTGTCGGCCGTGACGGCCAGGTTCCCGCACGCCCGGCTTGGTGGTGAGCCGGTGTACAAGCCGAACGTCACGTTGCGCGGACTGCAAACCCTGGCCGTCGCGCTGTAGCCCAGTCGTTGAGACTGCGCAGAGTTCGTCGAATCGAGGCCCGGCGCGATCTCTGCGCAGTTTCGACGCAACCCGCTACGGTCTAGCCCATGCGAATCTTGCTGATCGGCGCCGGCGGAGTCGGCTCGGCGTTCTGCGGCATCGCGTCGCGACGGAGCTTCTTCGAGGCCGTCGTCGTCTGCGACTACGACGAAGCCAGGGCCGCGTGGGCCGCCGAATCCGTTGGCGACGAGCGCTTTTCGTCTGCCCGCGTGGACGCGTCATCGGTGCAGTCGGTGGCCGGCCTGATCCGGCGGCACCGGATCACCCACGTGATGAACGCGGTTGACCCGAGGTTCGTGATGCCGATCTTCGACGGCGCGCTGGCCGGCGGCGCCGACTACCTCGACATGGCGATGAGCCTGTCCAAGCCGCACCCCGACGAGCCGTTCCGGCTCACCGGCGTCAAACTCGGTGACGAGCAGTTCGCGATGGAAGAGCGTTGGCGAGCCGCCGGGCGGTTGGCGTTGGTCGGGATGGGCGTGGAGTCCGGGCTTTCCGACGTGTTCGCGCGCTACGCGCAGGACCATCTCTTCGACGAGATCGACGAACTCGGCACTCGCGACGGCTCCAACCTCACGGTCGGGGGATACGACTTCGCACCCTCATTCTCGATCTGGACGACGATCGAAGAATGCCTGAACCCGCCCGTCATCTGGGAGGCCGACCGCGGCTGGTTCACCACCGAACCCTTCAGCGAGCCAGAGGTTTTCGACTTCCCGGGCGGCATCGGGCCGGTCGAGTGCGTGAACGTCGAGCACGAGGAGGTGCTGTTGATGCCACGCTGGGTCAAGGCGAAACGGGTGACGTTCAAGTACGGCCTGGGCGAAGAGTTCATCGATGTCCTCAAGACATTGCACAAGCTCGGGCTCGACCGCACCGAGAAGGTCGACGTGAACGGTGTGAAGGTGAGCCCCCGCGACGTCGTCGTGGCGTGCCTGCCGCATCCGGCGACGCTGGGCTCGTCGATGCAAGGCAACACCTGCGCCGGCCCCTGGGTCACCGGCACGGGCAAGGACGGCAAGCCGCGCTCCACGTACCTGTACCACGTCGTCGACAACGCGTGGACGATGGACGAGTACGGCCACCAGTGCGTGGTGTGGCAGACCGCAATCAATCCCGTTGTCGCACTGGAGCTTCTGGCGAACGGAACGTGGAGCGGCGACGGTGTGCTGGGGCCGGAGGCATTCGATGCGGTGCCGTTCCTCGACCTGCTGACGGCCTACGGCTCGCCGTGGGGGCAAATGGAACTCCCGCCGAATGCGTAGTCAACACGCTCGGCGACCGGCCTGTCACAACGTGCAACTTGGCCCGGAAGGAGGGGTGCCATGCCTGACCAATTGACCGCCGGGCAAGCCGCCGCACGCCTGGCGAGGGACGACACGTTGGGTATCCCGCTCGGGCCGGGTCAGCCGCCGGCGTTCATGCGTGCGCTCGGTGAACGCGACGACTGGACCAATCTGCGCGTCTACGGAGCGCTGCTCGTGGTAGGCACAGACCTGTTCTCTCGCAGGGGCGTTCACTACTTCTCGGGCTTCTTCGGTCCGCTCGAGCGAGCGCTACGGCAGGCGAGTGCCGACATCGAATTCACTCCCGCGGACTTCCGTCGCTTCGGACCGTTGCTCGAGCGACAGGCCCCGCGCGTGATGGCCACCGTCGCGACGCCGCCCGATACCGACGGATGGTGTTCGTTGTCGCTGCACGCCGGCGGCACGGAGCGCGAATTGCGCCGTGCGGGCGCCAACCCCCAACGGTTGCTTGTCGTCGAGATCTCAGACTCCTATCCCCGTACGTTCGGGCTGCGCGAGCAGCGCCACGCGCTGCACCTCGACGACATCGACATCCTGGTGCGCTCGAAGGAGGAACCGCCTGCGCTACCGGAAATGCCACCCACAGGCGTCGACAAAGCGATCGCGCGGCACGCCGTCGCGTTCATCCCGTCGGGCGCCACCCTGCAGACGGGGATCGGTTCGATTCCCAGCCAGATCGCGACGCTGTTGGCCGAGGGCGGCGGCGGCGACTACGGGCTGCACAGCGAGATGTTCACCGACGGCTGCATGAGGCTGCACCGCGCGGGCAAGGTCACCAACGCTCACAAGGGCCAGTACGACGGGGTGAGCGTGACGACGTTCGCGTTCGGCTCGACGGAGCTCTACGGGTGGCTGGACGGCAATGAGGCCGTCGCATTCCTCCCGGTCGAGATCGTCAATGCACCGGAAGTCATCGCCGCCAACAACGACATGATCTCGATCAACGGTGCCCTCGCCGTCGACGTCCATGGCCAGGTCGTCGCCGACACGATCGCCGGCGATCAGTTCAGCGGCATAGGGGGCGCGGAGGACTTCGTGGCTGGTGCCGGGCTCGAGCTGTCGGACCGATCGCTGATCTGCCTGCCGTCGACCTTCGAGGCGGATGACCGACTGCAGTCGCGGATCGTGCCGTGGTTCGCCCCCGGAGCCGTCATCACGACGCCGAGACATCAAGTCGACGTGATCGTCACGGAGTATGGCGCCGCCGAACTGGAGGGCAAGACTGTGCGGGAGCGTGGCGAGGCGCTGGCGGCCATCGCACACCCTCAGTTCCGCGACGAACTCCTGGCGGCCGCCGAGCGCGCTTCGAAGGGCCGGTCTCCTGTTGCGTGATGCAACTCAAACCGCCTCATAGATCCACGGCCCGCGAGGTAACCGCAACAGGTCGAACCGGTCCAGAAGCTCTTCGAGATTCCGTGAGGGCCAGCCGAGTGAGGCCGAGATCTCAGCGATCGCGCGCTCGACGCCGATCTCCGCAAGCGTGACGGCACCGTCGCGCTTGGCCAGGCGATTGCCGTCCTGATTGAGCACCAGTGGCACGTGGGCGTAGGCCGGCTGCCGATAGCCGAGCACGTCGGCGAGATAAGCCTGGCGAGGCGAGGACGGCAGTAGGTCGTCGCCGCGCACGACCTGGTCGACCCCTTGCGCAGCGTCGTCGGCAACCACCGCCAAGTTGTAGGCCGGCACCCCGTCTCCGCGGCGGACCACGAAATCGTCGACCACGCCGGTGTAGTTGCCATGCAACAGGTCATGCACTGTGTAGTGGCTGACGTCCGCACGTAAGCGCAGTGCGGGCGGGCGGCCGGTCGCCTCCCCAAGCAGCGCCCGTTGCGCGTCGGACAGATCGCGACACGTCCCCGGGTAGGCACCCTGCGGCGCGTGGGGAGCTCGCGGCGCCTGCTGGATATCCCTTCTGCTGCAATAGCATTCGTAAAGCAAACCGCGCGCGGTCAGAGAACCGATCACGTCGTCGTAGCGGCCCCGGTGCTGCGTCTGCCACAGCGGCGGCTCGTCCCACGTCATCCCGATAGCGGCGAGGTCGACGAGTTGGCGCTCACCGATGTCGGTTCGGGTGCGGTCGTCGAGATCGTCGACCCGGATCAGGAATCGCCGGTCCGTCGACCGGGCGAAGAGCCACGCCAGGACCGCGGTGCGCAGATTGCCGATGTGCAGGTCGGCCGACGGGCTCGGCGCGAATCGACCGGCAGGGCGCATGCGGCGAAATCTAACTCAGGAGCCCATCGAGGCGGCAAGAATGCATTCATGACGGAGATGGACCTCCTTGACGGGGCAAACGCCGACGCCGGTGCTCTCGTGATCTTGGGCGTACACAGTGACGACACCGACACCGACAACGAGGACCGCGTGGCCGTCAGCAGCAGCGGTTATCACCAGCTCACCGGCGGCGGTACGAGTTGGCGAGATGCCGATGTCGTGGTGGACGACGACGGGTCGACGGTCTTCCGCGCCGCGGGGCTGCTGGACGACGGCACCCTTGTCGGGCATGCCGAGTCCCGCGGCCCCGGTGCGTTTACCGCGAGCCTGCGCATCCAGCCCGATGGCCGCTGGAGTTCGGTGGTGGAGTCCGGGCCGAGCGCACCGAAGCCGTCGGCAGCCTGCACAAGCCCGACCAGCCAATCAAGTTGCGGCGCACTCGTTCTCGTCGCGGCGAGAAGCTGTGGACCGCGGACGCCAGGACACGATTCAACGTGGTCGACTCTGGCGGAACTCGGTTTGTGCGGGTGACCACCGGAACGGTCAAGTATGCCGGCGGGGGCGCCGGTTCGTTTTCGACGCATGTCGTCGCGGGCTCGATCGGCACGCGACGCCTGATCGAGGACAGCCATGCGGGCTGGGACCGGTTCGACGCCGGGCCCGGCAAGGACGGCTTCTCGAAGATGACACCACTGCCGGGCGGCATAGGTAATCGTGAGGTTGTGCAGGAGATCGTCGAACGTGGGACCGGCGCTGTGTCACGGGAGACGACCACCTACGGCAGCAATAAGGTCGACGGGCGGGAGGTCCACTCGATCACGAAGAAGGACGAGTTCTTTCCCGGCATGGGTCCTGGTCGTCCGACAGCGACGTCGACGTCGGAGCAGACCGTCGACCGCCCGGACGGCGCCAGCTGGACCAAGACCACCACGGCGGCAGACGGTTCCAAGACCGTCGAGCGCGGGGAGTGGGTCATGGGTCCCGAAGGCAGCTCGATGACCACAAGTACCGAGAACCCTGACCATTCGATCACTACGCAAACGACGACCTGGGACAACCAGACTCACCGCGGTGAACAGCACACGGTGACCACCGGACCCAACGGGGAGGCGATCTCAGACACCACGACGGCCGGCAGCATCCATTTGCCCGACGGGACGTATCACCGGCCCGGTGACATCGGAAAGGTTTACGAGCCGGACCCGCCGACGGCCGGCTCGGGCAGCTCGGGAAGCGACGAGGATTCCGGCTCGCACCGAGAAAACGGCAATAGTCGTGACAACGACGATGACCACGGCGGCGAGTCCGGTAGCGGCGAGCAGGAATCGGGGGAAGAGGAAGGTGCTCCCGTCGGCGACGGCGAGGGCGGCGACGACACCGGCGGCTACCCAGGCCTGGGGTGGGACGGCGGCAGTAGCGGACCGCTCGCGCTGCTGCCGGCCTTGGCCGCATCCGCGCTCGGCCACTTTGACGACCCCAACCAGCCGACCGATAACCTCGGCAACGACACCGGCGTCAGTGACATCGTGGCCCGGGCCTACCGGCTGGCCGTGCGCCGCGGAGCCACCCGCGGCCAGGACGCGGGGCTCGGCACCGATACGGCAGACCCGCTGCACGGGATCAGCGAGGACGTCCTCCTCGCTGCCGCACGCAAGGCCCCGCCCGTCGACCCGGAATGGGGCGACTGGTCAAATCCGAAGGCACACTTCGACTTTGTGACGGCGATCGGCACAAACCTAGGCGCACAAGTGCAAAGTAAAGCCCGGGTTCAGTTCGCCTCGTCGCTTAACAAGTTCCTCTGACTCCAAAGACTCAGCTCAGCGCTCCCAAGGCGCCTCGTCGCCCATCTTGTTGTAGTACTTCGCGAGATGGCTCTTCACGCGGTCGATGTCGTCCTTCGGCAGGTCGACGCCGCCGCGCGAGCCCTGCATGATCGCCCCCGCCGCCATCACGCCGCGCGGCACCGCTTTGAGCTTGCCGTCGACGACGTCTGCGATGAGCAGCTTGTACGCGGTGAAGTTCTGCTTCTTGTCGCTGTCGTACCAGACGTGCGCGTCGCGGTACTTCTCGTTCGGCTCGTCTTCGGCACCCGCCCATTTCCGTACGCGTTTCTCGGCGGCGTCACCGTCCCACTCACGGTCACGGTCGGCCAGGGGCAGATCTTGAAAAGCTGTCACAGACATACGTCTGGTATGCCCGCCCTCGCGCCGGCTTATACATGGTGTTGTGGCTCCGGGGCCGAGGCGAGCATCTCGTCGGTGAGGTCGGGAGGCATAAAGTAGGCGACTACCTCAGTCCGGGACATGACCGCGATGAGTTTGCGATCCTGCACCGGTCTAGCTCGGTATCACCCGGACGAACCAGGATGGAGACGTGGACCTACCGGTGCAGCCACCGATCGAGCCGATGCTGGCCAAGGCCCAGGCCAAGGTGCCCGACGAAGCGGGCGTCTGGTCCTACGAGCCGAAGTGGGACGGCTTCCGGGCGCTCGTGTTTCGCGACGGCGACGACGTCGTCATGCAGTCGCGCAACGGCAAGGATCTGGGCCGGTACTTTCCCGAACTGCTCGACGCGCTGCGCGACGAAACCGCCCCGAGGTGCGTGCTGGACGGCGAGGTCGTGGTGCCGCGGGAGATCGGCGGACGCGTCAGGCTGGACTGGGAGTCGCTGAGCCAGCGCATCCACCCCGCGCAGAGCCGCATCGCGATGCTGGCTGAGCAGACACCCGCGCACTTCATCGGTTTCGACGCGCTCGCCCTCGGCGACGCGTCGCTGATGCGTGAGCCGTTTCGCGCCCGTCGGCAGGCTCTCACCGGGCTGATCACCGAAGAGAAGTGGTGCCATGTCACTCGCACCACCGAAGATCCCGAGCAGGGTGCGAAGTGGCTGACGACGTTCGAGGGCGCCGGTCTCGACGGCGTGATCGCCAAACGGATCGACGGCCCGTACCTGCCGGGCAAGCGCGAGATGGTGAAAGTCAAACACGCCCGCGACGCCGACTGCGTCGCGATCGGGTACCGAGTGCACAAGAGCGGCGAAGGTGTCGGCTCGCTCCTGCTCGGCCTCTACCGTGATGACGGCGAGCTCCAAATGGTCGGCGGCGCGGCATCTTTCACTGCCAGGGACCGGCTGAAGTTGTTAGCCGAACTGCAGCCGCTGAGAAGAGGCGAGGATCTCGTGTACGACGGCGAGCCCAGCCGGTGGAACTCCGCCGCCGACAAGCGCTGGATTCCCGTTCGGCCGGAGAAGGTCGCCGAGGTCGCTTACGACCAGATGGAAGGGGAGAGGTTCCGCCATGCGGTGCGGTTCGTGCGCTGGCGCCCCGACCGCGACCCGAGAAGCTGCACGTTCGACCAGCTGGACGTGCCGCTGAACTACGACCTGTACGACGTCTTGGAGTCGTAATGGCAACTACCGCAGAGGAACTCGACGTTGACGGGGTCGCGGTCAGGCTGACCAACCCGGACAAGGTGTACTTCCCGAAGCTGGGAAGCAACGGCACGAAACGCAGACTGGTGGAGTACTACCGGGCAGTCGGGACCGGCCCCATGCTCACCGCGCTGCGCGACCGCCCGACCCATCTGCAGCGGTTCCCCGACGGCATCGACGGAGAAGAGATCTACCAGAAGCGAATTCCCACGCACCATCCCGACTATCTGAAGACGTGCCGGATCACGTTCCCGTCCGGGCGCACCGCGGACGCGCTGATGATCACGCATCCGTCGGCGATCGTCTGGGCGGCCCAGATGGGCACGGTCACGCTGCATCCGTGGCAGGTGCGGTGCCCGGACACCGAACATCCCGACGAGCTGCGCGTCGACCTCGATCCCCAACCGGGCACCGGATTCAAGGAGGCCAGCACCATCGCAGTCGAGGTGTTGAAACCGCTGCTCGACGAATTGGGCCTCACCGGACATCCGAAGACGTCCGGGGGCCGCGGGGTGCACGTTTTTCTGAGGATCAGGGCCGACTGGGATTTCATCGCGGTGCGGCGGGCCGGGATCGCGCTGGCGCGGGAAATCGAAAGACGGGCACCCGATCTGGTGACGACGTCGTGGTGGAAGGAAGAGCGCGGCAAGCGGGTGTTTGTCGACTTCAACCAGAACGCGCGCGACCGCACCTTCGCGTCGGCGTATTCGGTGCGGCGCACCCAGATCGCGACGGTGTCGACTCCGCTGTCGTGGGACGAGCTTGCCACGGCCGACCCCGACGACTACACGATTGCGACGGTGCCGGATCTCGTTGCGCGGCGGGAAGATCCGTGGGCGGGCATCGACGCGGACAGGCAGTCGATCGAGTCGCTGCTGGAGATGGTGGAGGCGGACGAGGAGCGGGGCCTCGGCGACATGCCGTATCCGCCCAACTATCCGAAGATGCCAGGCGAGCCGAAACGTGTTCAGCCATCCCGGGATGCGGACCTGAAGAGGGGGAACACCTCGGGATGATGGCAAGGCCCCATAGCATGGCGCGCACTTGCCCGATAACCTTGATGCGTGCCCGAGACGCTGGAATCCCTGCGCGCCAGCTTCAACCGCTCCCTACGGGTGGAGGGGAAGGCCGACCGCACTCTCGTCCTTTACGGACAATCCATCACGTACTTTTCTGGATGGCTCGCCGAGCAAGGCCTGACCGCAGACCTATCGGCGCTGACCAGAGACAACGTCCTGGACTGGCTGGCGAGCTTGCGGGCACGCGCTCTTACCGACGGCACCATTCGCACCCGCTGGCGCGGCCTGCGCCGGTTCGTCAACTGGCTGCTCGCCGAGGACATCATGGCCACCGACCCCCTGGGAGGAATTGCGGTCGAAAAGCCCGAGCCTTCGCCCGTGCCAGTATTCACCGACGTGGAGCTTGCCTCACTGCTCAGGGCCTGTCGCGGCAAAGGATTTAACGATCTGCGTGATGCAGCGGTGATCCGGCTGCTAATCGACTGCGGGTTGCGGGTGGGAGAGTTGACTGGCATCAACATCGACGACCTCGACCTCGACGGCGAATCGGTCAAGGTCACCGGGAAAGGCTCCCGCGTGCGCTTGGCCTACTTCGGCAGCAAGACTGGGCTGGCACTGGACCGCTACCTGCGTGTGCGTCGTGGCCACCGCCACGCCGCCGATGCGGTGCTGTTCCTCGGGGAGCGGGGACGGTTCACTGCCGATGGGGTGCGCGAGCGCCTCAAGGTCCGCGCCGAGCAGGCGGGCCTGGACCCCGCGCTCGTGCACCCGCACCGATTTAGGCACACCCACGCCCACGACTTCCTGCTGGCCGGGGGGCAAGAGCGTGATCTGATGCGGCTGCTGGGCTGGCGGTCCGAGGCCATGCTGAGCCGCTACGGCGCTAGCGCGGCCGACCACCGGGCACGGGAGGCCGCCCGTCGACTGCGTCGGGGAGACCGCGTATGAGACCGGATTTCAGGATCGGGTTTGATCAAATGCCGGTGCCGCTGGTGTTGGTGCGTTGCCGCCGGTGCCACCGGACAGCTGGCGTCTGGTGTGCTGACAGCACCGGTGCGGGAGCCTGGCGCAGTCGTCATCGGAGGCGGTGCCGTTGTGATCCGCCGGTAGAGCTGCCGGACGGAGAGGAACTCGACGAGCTGATAGGGCAGGCACGGCGCTCCATGCGGTTCGACGGGCGTGCCGCCTTGTCCGTGTTCCGTTAGGCCAGAAGGACTTTGGGCTGGCTCGACGAGCATGGGGTAGCATGGGCCGGAAGGAACAATCGCACTACTGGTTCGGCTCCTGCGAACGGCGCTGCACGCGGCAGCAATCTGGGTGAGAGCGGCCCGCGACCCGAAAGGGTAGCTGCCGCATGTCCATCAACCCGTTAACCCCCATGCAGCGATCCCAGCGTGCCCGCATTGCTGCACATGCGCGCTGGGCGAAGGAGCCGGACCGTCTGAGCGCAACGGCTCCCGGTCGCCGTGCCTCATTCGAGAAGCTGCTCGACGAGGTCGACCCGGAGCACAAGCTGCCAGAGTCAGAGCGCCTCAAGCGCGCACACAACGCCCAAGCAGCGCACCTAGAGCGCATCCGGCTGGCCGCTTCTCGCCAGGCATCTGCGCGCCGCCGGACCGGGCGGTGATAAGTGATGACCGAGCGCTCCAAGCCTCTCCGGCATGACGACTCCGCAGACAGCCCGAAAGGCGCTGATTCCTCGCGCGTTAAGCCAGTAACGCATGTATCTGGGTATGGCTCCTGCCGTTGCGGAGCCGAGTGGACCGGATACCGCACATGCCACTGCGCCGCCAAGGGCTGCCACCAGACATTCACCTGCATTTCAGCCTTTGACGCACACCGCCGCCACGGCCAGTGCCTCGACCCGGCGGGCGCAGGGCTCGTGCCGGTCACCAAGCCGCACTGGACCGGCTGGGGATGGCCGTCCAGCGCCTACGACCACGAGACCCGACGCGGTGACGAGTGATGGTCAACGACCACGACGCCGCGCCCAACGAGGCCGCGCTGAACGCCGACCAATCACTGCTGCTCGTCTCGATGTTTCCTCCCCCCGCTGCTCGATTTCGGGGAGGGAGGTGATGCCCCATGAGGAAAGAAAAAAGCCGCCCAGGCGGCGAAAACCCCGGAGCGGCTTATCCCGGCAAGGGTGCAAGCGTAGACGATGGCCCTGATACCAGCGAGAGCTGCGGGCAGGTGGTCTGCCGATGAGTGACATCGAGGTAAATCTCCTGCTTCTCATGACCACCCCGGAGGGGATTAACGAAGTGGCCGATACCCGGATGCGCGGCGCGGTATTCGAGGAGCCCATACACTACGCGGTCTTCGAGTTTGCAATGAGGCACTGGGCCAAGCATCAGAAGCCACCCACCATGGCCATGTTTGCCGCCGAGTACCCCGGCCTGTCCTTCCTGAAGCAGTCCCCCGCCGATGTGGAAGAAACCGCCGACTGGTTGATCGAACGGCTCCAGAAGCGCTTCATCACGAACAAGGCGCAGCAGCTGCTGATGGAGGCCGCCGAGACCTGTAATGACGACCCCGCCGGGTCGCTGCGGCAGTTACACAAAAATACCGGTGAAGTGATAGAGCAGGTCGGTAGGACCGGCGACCACACGCACCTGCGGGACTTGCTGATTCACAGCGTCGAGGACCTGATGGCGCTGCTACCGGTCGAGCCGCTAATCGACAAGCTGCTCTACCGCAACACCCTGGCGCAACTGTCGGGACCGCCCGGCTGCTTCAAGTCGTTCCTGGCCATCGCGCTCTGCTGCTCGTTGGCCCTGGGGCGCGATCTAGGCCCATTCCGGGTGTCCCGTCCTGGCGTAGTTGTCTACGTCGCCGCCGAGGGAGCCGAGGGGCTGAAGCCGCGCCTCATGGCCTGGTGCGAGGCGCACCGGGCGGACCCGGCGGAGGTCCTTAAGCGGCTACATATCTTGCCTGCTCCGATTCAGCTCGACGAGGAAAACTCCGACGTCGCTGAGATCATCGAGGTGATCAACGAGGTGGAGGCCGACCTGGTGGTGCTCGACACCAGGGCACGGTGCACCGTCGGGCTAGACGAGAACTCGGCCACCCAGCAGGGCGCGGCCATCGAGGCCGCCGAGAAGATCAGACGGGCCAGGCAGTGCACGGCATTGGCGCTGCACCACACGCCGCGCTCTGGCAACGCAGGCCGGGGGTCAAACGCCTGGGACGGGGCGGTGTGGAGCGACTTGCGCATGACACGCGATGGGCTTACGGCCAAGGTGCACTGTGAGAAGCACAAGGACGCTTCATCCGGCTGTGACCACCAGTTCGGCTTCGTCGAACACACCGTCTCCGAGAGCCTCATGCCGGGACACGAGGAGGACCAGCGGACCACCTTGGTGCTCAGCCGCTTCGGAAAAGCAGCCGGAACATTCGATCTCGGCCCTCATTCCAAGCGGGCAGTGCTGGAAGTTATCCGGAAATCGGCACCGCCCGAGGGCCTTTCGCGCCCAGAGATCATCGACATCGCCAAGGGCGTCAACGTCGGGAAGACCGCTGCCTACGAAGCTATCAACTCGCTGTTCCAAGAGGGTCGCATCCAGAACGTCGGCAGCGAGAAGAGGCACCGCTATGTAGCTGCGGAGGGGGACGAATGATGAATCAAGGGGGTAGGAGCTTCCGCACTTCCAACGACTTTCCGGAAGGTTCTCCCGGAAACCCGGATTCCTTCCGGTCCGGGGGGCTTTAGCCCCCGGAGGACCGGAACCGGAAAACCCGTTGTTCAGGAACAAGGAAGATAAGTAGCCACAGGGAAATCAGCTACAGCAGAACACTTCCTGGCTTCTTCAAGAGATACCCCCGGGGAGGACTCTCTGGCTTTCAGTTGCTTTCAAGGGCCTACGGGCTGGCAGGACCGAGGTACCGATGTCCCGCTCTAAGGACGCACTGGGGGCGCTGCGCCGGGTGGGAAAGGCAACGAGAGGCGAGCCGATCGCGTTCGAGGGTCCAGCAGTCCTTGAAGGCGGCGGTTCTACTCCGGAATTTGCCACTTGCCCGTCATGAGATACGCCGCTACGAGCAACTCGCGTACGGTGTACTCCAGGTCGGCCATCGAAAACCAGCCCCGCGCCCAGCAGTACGTGGCGATGTCTTGCAGCATTTTGAGGGTGAAGCGCCGGTATCCGGTCGGCGTGCGCGTCGGCTGGATCGGGCTGCCGTCGGGCAGGACGAAATCGCCTGCCCGTAGCCGCTGGTCGAGCCAACTGTAGGAGCGCCCGAGGAAGGCGGCGGCCTCCTGGGCGGAGTAGGTCGGCTCGATGTCGAGCGAGGCGAGGATTCGATTGGGGTTGGCTGACACTGCTGGACCTCTCTGCGCAGGGGTGGTAGCAGACATGAGGTGCCACTACCTACACATTGATGTCGCAGCTCGGGCACTTGGGAGTGAGATGGCACGACGGTCGGTTCGAGTACCACGCCGCGAGGGCTCGGGTTCGCTCCGCGAGTACCGAGGAATGCCGTGCTAGCTGCGATGACCGCGTGGTGGGGTACGTAGAAGCTACGCAAAATACGGTGTCGGAGGACACCGTATGGATACACCGCGCAGACCTACGGGGCAGCCGAAAGCTGCAGTCCGTGCTCGACGCCTGAGCATGGAAACCAACGTCCGATGATGCTCCAACTCGGCTCGACCACATCGTCAACGTCGGGAAGTCTGCGGTCCCTGAGGAGATGTGGGGCGACATCGTCGAGAAGCTGAAGCAGGCACATGCAGCACCCCGGCGCTCGAGGTCCAGATGGAAGCCCTCGACGAGGCTGATGACCGCTTTGATCCCGCCGAGTTCAGTGAGATAGCCGACGAGTGTTGACACCAGGTTGCGGACTGTTGTCACAAGGTCCGCGCAGCAACAATGATCTCGCTACCAGCCCTGCGCGCCGGGGGATTCCGTTGAACGGCCCGACGATCCCGCTGGTGATTCAACCGCCGTAGAAGCCGCCCGGTTGCGGAACGACCTCTCGCCATTAACGGTGCAGCGATCAACCAGGGCGGCCATCACCGCCCCGCCAGGGATCGGCTCGAATCCTAGGCCGGGGCTTCAGGTAGCTGCACGCGCTTTCGGCGCGCCGCGCCCCTCGGTCTCCAGGTCGTAGTAGGTGGCCTGCCCTTCCACTCACACCACGACAACCCCGATGGGTTTCAGAAGTATCCGTCCCAGAGTAGCTACAACGTCGGCCGTGCTGTGGTTTGCGCCACCAGCTCAATCAGTGGATAGGCCCAGGGTTCGCCCCCGGGCTGGGGAGTCCGTCCCCAACAGCCACATAAAAACGAGTTCTGGGAGAAAGCGTGAGCACCACGACAGCGTCGCAGGCGATGACCGACGAGCAATACCGGGTTGCCCTGGCCGAACTGGCCCTCACAGCAGGCTCCTGATCAGAAAGCGGTGACCGCCTACTCGGGAATGCGGCAGCGGTCATCGGACGGCGTATTTCGGTGTGTTAAAGCTATTTCTGCAACGTGAACTGTTTGACGTCGATGTAGCCGTCGCGGAATAACTTTGCACAGCCGGTCAGGTACTTCATGTAGCGGTCATAGGCTTCTTGCGACTGGATTGCGATGGCCTGATCCTTGTTCGCTTCCAGGTTGGCTGCCCACGTTTGCAGGGTCCTTGCATAGTGGGGCTGCAGCGCCTGGATCCGCGTCACTTTGAACCCCACGTCGGCAGCACGGTCCTCGACCATCGGGGTGGACGGCAGGTAGCCGCCGGGGAAGATCTCGGACAAGATGAATTGGCAGAAGCGGAGCAGCTCACGTGTCAACGCCAGGCCGATCTGCTTGCCCTCCTGGATGGTCAGCCGAACGATGGTGTGCAGCAGCATGACCCCGTCTGCGGGCAGCGCTTGGTAAGCCATTTTGAAAAAGGCCCGGTAGCGCTCTAGGCCGAAGTGCTCGAAGGCACCGATGGAGACGATACGGTCGACGGGTTGGTGGAATCGTTCCCAGCCCTCCAGCAAGACCCGTCTGCTGCGGGGGCTGTCCATCTCGCCGAACATTTTCTGGACGTGGATGGCCTGGTTTTTCGACAACGTCAGCCCGACGACGTTGACGTCGTACTTCTCTATCGCTCGACGCATCGTGGCACCCCAGCTGCAGCCGATGTCAAGCAGCGTCATCCCAGGCTCCAGTCCCAGTTTGCCCAGCGCGAGGTCGATCTTGGCGATCTGCGCCTCCTCCAGGCTCATGTCGTCACGCTCGAAGAACGCGCAGCTGTAGGTCTGGGTGGGGTCCAGGAAAAGCCGGTAGAACTCGTCGGACAAGTCGTAGTGGGCCTGCACGTCCTCAAAATATGGCGTGAGCCGATTGGGCAAAAGCATGAGCCCGGTGGGCATAACGAATGAGCCTTTCTCGACAACAGGAACAGGCACGGGCACGGGCGTAGGGGCCGCTAGACCATTTGCCTACCCTGATGCCGGAAACGGAAACATCGACAGGCCAGACCGGCGAGCAGTAGGTGCATTGCCGCCCGCAACTCGACCTCTACCTCCACAATGCCAGCAGTACCGTCGGGCACCGAACCCGGCGATGCGAAGCCGGTGATGGTGTGGGTCCACGGTAGCGCCTACGTCTCGAGCAGCCAGTGAGTCGAGCAGCCAGCTGATTGGTTCGACCAGCCAACCGCTCTACGACGGCGCGGTGCTGGCGTCCAGCGGCGAGGTCGTGGTGGTGACGCTCAACTATCGCCTTGGGGCACTGGGTTTTCTGGACCTGTCGTCGTTCAATAATCCACGGCGGCGTTTTGACTCCAACATTGGGCTGCGCGATGTGCTGTTCGCGTTGCACTGGGTACGTGACAACATCGCCGCGTTCGGCGGCGATCCGGGGCGGGTCACCCTATTCGGCGAATCGGGCGGTGGCGGTATCGTCACGACGCTGTTGGCTTCCCCGGCGGCTACGGGCCTGTTCGTTGCGGCGATCGCGCAGAGTTCACCGGCCACGTCGGTTTACGGCCACGGCCGGGCGCGGCGGGTCGCCGACCGCATCCTCGGCCTACTGGGCGTCGCGCAATCTGACGTGGACCGGTTGGTAGACGTGCCGATCGGCGCCATCATCGCCGCGACGGCGCAGGTGTTCCATGAAGTCCCTGCGCAAAATCCGGGCATGTTGGCGTTCGTCCCGATCGTCGATGGCGAGATTGTTCCCGACTATCCGGTCAAGCTCGCCCGCGAAGGCCGTTCGCATCCGGTGCCGTTGATCATCGGCACCAACAAACACGAAGCCGCGCTCTTCCGATGGATGAAGTCGCCGCTGATGCCCATCACGCCGTCGGCGATCAAGTCCATGTTCGCTGAAATCGCCGCCGAGCAACCAGAAGTGGCGCTGCCGACCGAAGAGCAGATCGGCTTCGCCTACACCGGACTAGGTGTGAAGGCACGTGGAATGGGGCTTGCCAGCGACATCGGCTTTCGGATGCCGTCGGTATGGTTCGCCGAAGGCCACAGCGCGGTCGCACCGGTGTACCTATACCGCTTCGACATGACCACGCCGATGCTGCGGCTGCTGCGCATCGGTGCCGCCCACGCCACCGAATTGCCTTGCGTGTGGGGCAATGCTGTGAGGGAGTCCATCGTTTCCCGGCTCGGCGGCATGAAGACCGGCAGAGCGGTGTCATCCCGGATGCGAACCCGCTGGCTGAATCTAGCCACCCAGTCCAGGCCCGTTGGCCCGCAGGGGGAACCGCAGTGGCCGCCGTATCGGTTGACCGATCGCGCCTGCCTGATCATCGACAAGCAGGATACGATCGCCTACGACGTCGACGCGAACATCCGCTCCGCGTGGGGCAGCGAGGTGCTGCACTTTCGGTAGCTGCGATCGCGACGCAGCCCGGATTCGCGGTCGAGTCGCCCCTCGGACGCTCGCGTCGGACGTTTGCACGGCAATGGCGGCATAACCCCGAAACGGACCTGTGGGTGTCCTGGTGGGCCATGGTGGTGTCTACCAGTTCTGGTTCCATGCGCACCACTACGGGTGCTCATCGCGTTCGCCATCGATGCGGGAGCATGCCCGTCAGACCGCATTCGGCTAATCCAACCTGGTCGGTTTAGATGTGCGGTGACCACCGCGCCCTCGGGGACAGAACACCGCACCGGTGTTTCAGCCGGTCGCGCGCGGGAACTCCCAAAACTTCTATTCCTTCCATGGAAGGCGGCTGGCATGAGGTCGCGTCACGTCTATGACGAGGAAGTGCGCGGCGAGTTCGAGCGCGTGCTAAATGAGTTGGCGCTCAAGGGAAAGCCTGTTCCCGCCGAGCATCCGTTCGACTGGCAAGTCCTGGGTGCGCTTAGGGCAATCGCCAGCGCACATCCCCACGCCACCGCTGAGCAGGTTGCCGACGCGCGGCTCTTCCTCGAACGTCAGTTGCACCGCTGGCCCGCCCACCACCGGCGCGCCGGGTGATTCGTAACGGAGGAAAAATGGGTGCCTATCAGACGGTGGTGGTCGGGACCGACGGCTCAGAGACGTCGTTGCGTGCGGTCGACCGCGCGGGCACGGTTGCCGCCGAGTCCAAGGCGAAGCTCATCATTGCGACCGGCCACTCGCGCTCATCGGGCGTGCACAGGTCGTCGGCAATCTTGCACAAGGCCAGCCCAGCGAGCTAAAGCGGCCGGGGTGAACGACATTGAGCAGCAGTCGATTCCCGGTGCTGCGGTAGACGCCCTGGGGTCTCGCCCAGCAGGTCAACGCCGGTCTGCTCGTCGTCGGCCGGGTGGGACTGGACGCCATCATCGGACGGATATTTTCCGTCCCCGGCAATGTCTCCCGCAGGGCTAAGACCGACGTCCTGATCGTGCACACCACCAGCTGACACCACCTGACGCTGCGTCTTTCGCAGCCTCGCTGTTCTCGTCCTGTATGCAGTAGCCGGTGACAAGCCATGGCCGTCGTCAAACGGAGCAATGCTCCTGCCCGAAGATCGGTAGTGCCGTGTTAGTCGACCCGACTGCATACTTCAGAGATACGCTGGAGAAGCCTTTCCTACGGCAGCCGCTAGCAAACGTCTGCCGGGACGAGCGTGAAAGAGAGGTCCCGATGAGCGGTCAGGGAAATGAACCGATCGGCACGGTTCGCCGGGACCCCGTTCGTGGCGCGTTGGCGGTGTGTATCCCCGCTGGCTATCGGGTGATGTTGACCGACAACGATCAGGTGTTGGTCCTTTCCCCTGCCAGCGCCAGCGATCCCGAATGGCTGGACGTCTGTGACTGGCCGATCATCTGGTGCCCGAACGCCGCCTATCACGAGCAGGACAACATCCGCCGCGCAGGCGGAATTGTCATGACCGAGCGCCCCGCCTGACCTACGCCTGGCCGCACCGCGCAGGTGCGGGGTCCTCGTCGCAGTTACTGACCAGCCCCAGCACATGTCGACGGGCAATACCTCCCGATCACCGCGACAGTGGGAACGGCATTAGGCAAACAGTTCGGGATGGGCGGCGACGTATTGCTCCACGGTCTGCGGGCGTTGACCGGTGACTTGTTCGACGTCATGGGTACAGCGGTCGTAGCGGTTCTCGCGGTGCAGGCGCGCCACCGTCGCCAGGTATTGCTGCACAAGGTCGGACAGTCCCGAGTTCCGCAAGTATCGGCGCACCCAGTCGTCGTAGCCGATGTCGTCGGCGCTGATCGTCCGTCCCAGCGCGCGAGAGTACTGCTCGGCCAAACCTTTCAGGTCAAGTACCTGCGGACCGGTCAGTCCGTAGACCTGCCCAGCCGGGGGCGGGTTCAGCAGCAGAGCAGCGACGACGCGGGCCACGTCCTGGGCGGCGATCGGCGACGTGCGTCCGGTACCGAACGGTAGAGCCAGGACATCGCGCTCGCGTACCGATCGCCGGGCCAGCACCGTGAACAGCGGGCTATCCAGCAACACCGTGGGGCGCACGTGGGTCACCGGCACACCCGACCAGTTCATGATCTGCTCAGCAAGCCAAAACAGCCGCTGCGGGCGATACGCTTCGGCGCTGCTCGGTGGCGTCTGGGAGACCGCCATCTGCGACATGTTGACAATCATTCTCAGCTCGCCGTGCTCACGGGCCGCCGCGCAGACCGTGGCCGTCTCCTGCAGGTAGTCAAACGAGATATAGGTGTTGAAGAACATCCCCGTCACGCCGCGCATCGCCTCATCGACGTCGACGGCACTGCACAGATCACCCACCACGACCTCGGCCCCCAGTTGGCGAAGCCGCTCGGCGGGGCTGTCGTCGCGGCGCACCATCACCCGCACCGGCTCATCATTGCCGCGCAGCAGTTCCACCACCGAGTCGCTGATCCTGCCCGACGCCAAGACGCCGCGCGTGACTAGGTGCATAGCCGTCAATTTAGCCGCCCACAGATTGCACCACCGGTCCGCCAAGCGACTACGTGCTCCCTAGTCCAGCCCGAGGGCGGCCAATATTGGGAACGGTCTTGGTCGCTCGGCCGCAACCACACCATCGACTACCTGCGTGCTTTCCGAGGATCAGGCCAGCGCGCCGCCTGGCGGTGGCGGCCCGGCCGCCCAGTTGGCCGTCGCCTAGCACCCTGTCCCCTTGACACGCGCTTCTTGCCCGTTGTAGCGGTCGGCCGGATATAGGGCAGCCGCTCAGTTCGGATGTGTCGTCGCCGCGATATAGCACCTCGTGATTGCCGGCGGTGACACGATACTGATGTGGACCCCGGCGGGGATGGTGGCGGTGGGCTGACCGCGACGGGTTTGCCCTGCTCGGCGTGCGGGACTGAGCTGCCGCCGGACTCCCGGTTCTGCAACAAGTGCGGCGCACCGATCACGCCAGCCGCGACACCGGCGGAGTACAAGCAGGTCACCGTTTTGTTCGCCGATGTGGTGCGGTCGATGGCCATCGCTGCCGCGGTGGGGGCGGAGCGGCTGCGCGAGATCATGGCCGAGCTGGTCGCCCGTGGTGGGGCCGCGGTGCAACGATATGGCGGCACGATGGAAAAGTTCACCGGTGATGGCCTGATGGCGTTGTTCGGGGCGCCGGTGGCGTTGGAGGATCACGCTTTTCGGGCGTGCCTGGCGGCGCTGGCCATCCAGCAGGAGACGAACCGGTTGGCGGGCGAGGTGCAACACCGTGACGGTATCTCGCTGCAGGTGCGGGTGGGCCTGAACTCGGGTCAGGTTGTTGCCGGTGAGATCGGCTCGGGTGTCTCGGGTTACGCCGCGATCGGGGAGCAGGTTGGGTTTGCGCAGCGGATGGAATCGGTGGCGCCCCCGGGCGGGGTGATGCTGTCGGAGTCGACCGCGCGGCTGGTCGAGCACACCGTGGTGCTGGCCGAACCGGAATGGGTGCGCATCAAGGGCGCCGAGGAGCCGGTGCGCGTGCGCCGCCTGCTGGCGATCGGCCCGCGCGATGGGCTGGTCGGGCGCGCCGAGGCGAGCCTGGTGGGTCGGCGCTGGGAGATGGCGGCCCTCGACGCCCTTCTGGACCGCACCATCGGTGGCCGCGGTGCTGTGGTGAATGTGGTGGGACCGCCGGGCATCGGCAAGACCCGCATGGCGCGGGAGGCCGCGGAGGCGGCGGCCGGTCGGGGGGCCGAAGTGTTTTGGACCTTCTGCGAATCGCACGCCAGCGACATTTCCTTCGGTGTGGTGGCGCGACTGCTGCGCGCGGGCACCGGCGTGGGCGACGTCGACGCCGACGCCGCCCGCACCCGGGTCCGGGAACAACTTGCAGACGCTGACCCGCAGGATCTGCTGCTGCTTGATGATCTACTCGGCATCGCCGACCCCGACGTACCGCTGCCTCAGATCGACCCGGATGCGCGGCGGCGACGGTTGACCGTACTGATAAACGCCGCGTCGCTGGCGCGCATCGAACCGGCGCTGTTCATCATCGAGGATGCGCAGTGGATTGACGAAGTGAGTGAGTCGATGCTGGCCGACTTCTTGTCCGTCGTCCCGCAAACGC
>JBLNEK010000226.1:0-14788 GCA_050262635.1 Candidatus Sericytochromatia bacterium
GGGGGCCCCCCCGGCGCCCGTTCGCACCAAAAAACACGTTGCCCCCTACACCGCTCCCCCCACCGGGGCCCCCCGCGACAGATGAGGCAACGTCGGTAGAAGATGCCGCCGCCGCGGCTTCGGAGGCACAGACGCGCGCCGAGGCGGCCCGTGCTCGGGCAGACGAGTTGCGCCGGCAATTCGATGATGCGGCCCGTTCCGAGCGCCGCGCCCGGAGGCAGTCGGGCCGGCGAGCGCTCCTCAAGCCAGCGGCCGTAGGTATCGCCCTGCTGTTGATCGGTGTGTCGGTGACGCTCACCGCTCTGATGATGTGGCATCACCGTGACGTCGACCGTCAGCGGCAGCGCGAGGCGCAGTTCACGGCGGCGGCCCGCCAAAGTGTGGTGACGATGATGTCGCTGGATCCGGCCACGGTGAGACAAGAGATGCAGCGCGTGGTCGACAATTCGACGGGCAAGTTCAAGGACGCGCTGCAGGCGGGCGGGGCCGACGAGATCGCCAAGGGAGTGGAGCAGTCCGGCGTACGGACGACGCTCAATGTGAAAGGGGCAGCGGTCGAGTCGATGACCGACGACTCGGCAGTCGTGCTCGTCGCAGCGACATCGGACGGCACCACCAAGGACAACCAGAAGCTGCCATCGGCGACGTGGCGTATCAGCGTGTCTCTCAAAGACGAAGGCGGGCAGCTGAAGACCGAACAGTTCGAGTTCGTCAATTGACCGCCGAATCTTCCCAAGACGAACTCGACGACGCCGCAGCCGTTAGGCCGGCGCAGACGGGAACATCCGGGATCCTCAGTCGTGTGGCCGGTTGGTGTGTATCGAACTGGCGGCCACTCATTCTTGCCGCGCTCCTCGTCCTCTCTGTCGCGCTCGCCAGCGGGGTGTACTTCGTTCAATACCGTCCGGATCAGCAGACCGACCAGACTCAACAACAAGCGGCCAAGGATGCGGCGACAGAAGGTGCCGTAGCGGTGTTGTCCTACTCGCCCGACACTTTGGACCAAGACATCGCCAATGCGAAGTCACACCTCACTGGCGAGTTCCTCTCGTACTACAGCGATTTCACTCATAAGGTCATGGCCTCAGCCGCACGCGACCAGCAGATCAAGACCACAGCAAACGTCGTGCGGGCGGCCGTACAAGACATGAAACCGAACTCGGCGGTCGTGCTCGTCTTCGTCGACAAGTACTCAGCGAGCAAGGCGCAGCCCGCTCCGGCACCGAACCCAGCGACCGTTTTGGTCACGCTCAGCAAGGTCAACGGTTCATGGCTGATCTCGAAGTTCGAACCGCAGTGAACTGGCTCGCTGATATTCTCGCTTCCTGAGAATGCCATTCCCCGTGAGGAGCGATTGGTGCGTTTGGTCGGTGCGATAGCAGGAGCAACGCTGGTGGCTGCCGCAGCAGTCGGCGGGCCGTTCGTGGGCGGTGCTGGGGCGGACAACAACCCGGCGATCAACGGCACCTACAGCGCGACGTCGAACGGGGAGTGGGCCAGAACGAACGACAGCTACCACGACGAGGCGACTGTCCGAAGCACATGGACGATCGCGTCGCAATGTAGCAACCCCCTAACCTGCACTGGCACCGTCACCAGCGACCAGGGCTGGACAGCGGATATGTCGTTTGTCTCCGGATCATGGCTTGTTCACCGTGAGCTGCCCGGCTGGGAAACCTGTGCTGACGGCACATCAGCCACCGGCCAGCAGGTGTACCGGTTCTACCCGGTCGATCCGGAGACCGGCCTCATGACAGCCGGATCGCCGATATTGGCGGGCGAAGACGCGACCACCGGCCCCAGCGGCGCCTGCGGCAAGAACTGGTTGCTGACCATCAGGTTGCCCTTCAAGCTGGTGAAGATCTCCTGACCGGCGCTGCCTATTTGGGCAGCATGTCCTGCCAGGTCTTCGGTCCCGACGTCACCACATCCGTCTGCTGGTAAAGCTGCCCGTCCGGAGCGAAGTAGCGCCCGGTGCGCGGATCATATTGGGCGACAGCAGCTGTCGGACCAGGCGTGGAACCCGCGAACGCATTCGGTGCAGCCGGTGGCGCCACCGCCTCCAGCGCTGGACCGGGCAGCGGACCCGCGGGCGGCGGTGCGACGTTCGCGCCGGGTGGGGTTGCATCTGACGCTGGCGCAAGGGGATTCGATGTTGGTGGCGACAGACTGTCAGCGGCACTGGACGGAGGTGGCATCGCCGGCGGCCCCAGTCCGGGCGGCATCGGGGTTCCCTGGGTAGGGGCGAAGATCTGGTCGCCGAAGGTGACCCGCTCGTCGAGCGGCACACCCTGGCCGGCGGTGTTGGGGTCGAACGGGTACGGGCCCAGCGAGTGCTGACGCATGGCAAGGGGCTCGTACGGCTTGTCGCTGTTGCAGATCTCGACCGTAGGCGCACGCTTCCCGGGAACGCCCATGCACGGAGCGTTGCGGGCACCGCGAACCGCGATCGGCGCGTCTTGGGGCAGCTTGCAGTACAACCCGTCAGGTGTGTCGATGGTCGTCGTGTCCGCGGGGCTACGCCACAGCGACGGCGGCAGGAAGCCGACGGTGCACGGCACGGGGTCGCTGATGTCGATGGAGAAGTCACCCAGTGCCCACCCGGTCTGGTTCTTCGCCGGTGCGACGGCCTGGATACCGGCAACATCCGGCGGAAGTATCACCAGCAGTTGTTCCACCGAAGCGTGGTACAAGACGAGAATCTGGCTCAGCGTGGTGAGATTGGCGAGCAACACCGGCAGCGTCGGCTTGATCTGTGACAGCAGCGCAGAGGCTTCGTCAAACGCTCCCGGCCCGTTGCGCAGTACTGTCCGGAATTGGGGGTCGTCGGTCACGAGCTGCTGAGTGATGCCGGCCAGGCTCCGCGACCACGTCTTGATGGAGTCACTGGTTTCGGCTTGCGAATCCAGCAGCGGGCCGCTGTCGTTGTAGAGGTCGCGGGTGTTATCGCCGACGCGGTTGAGGTCGCCGGAGAGCTGGGCCGCCGAATCCGTTAGCGAGCCGAGGTCGTATCCCGCCCCGTTGAAGCCTTTGAATGACTCGTCGAGCAATGCGCTGATTCTGTCCTTGGGAATGCTGTTGATCAGTGCACTCACCTGGTCGAGCATTGGTCCGACGTCTTGAGGAATCGTGGTGTCGCTCTTCGCGATAACGGATCCGTTGTGAAGGTAGGGGCCGGAGTTGGTCCGCGGACGTAAGTCCACGTATTGCTCGCCCACAGCAGAGATGCTTCGCACCTGTGCTTCCAGGTTGGCTGGGATCTTTGGCGAACTGTTCAGCGACATCACTGCTTTGGCGCCGTCGCGGGTCAGCTCGACGGAGGTCACCTTGCCGACCTCCACACCACGGTAGGTCACATTGCTGAAGCGGTAGAGGCCGCCGGCTGCCGGCAGCTCGAGTGTCACGGTCATGCGGCCGATACCCAGCAACGTCGGAACTTGAATGTAGAAGAAGATCATCGCGAGTACGCCGATGATGGACGCAATCGTGAAGATCGTCAGCTGGATTCGGACAAAACGCGTAAGCATCAGCTACCCACATCCATTTGCGATGGCGGGAACGGCGTCTCAGCCGCGGGCGGGGCGTCTTGCGCCGGAGGTGGGGCGGGCGCCTGCGGGGCTTGTGCCGCCGTCTGCGCCACCGGTGCGGGCGCGAGTCCCGGGGGCGTGTCGGGCTGCTGCGGAACCATGCCGGCACTGAGGGCGGTGTTGACGGGATTGACCGGGTCGAACATGTCCCGCATGAAGTAGGGTTCCCCGGGTGCCGGCGGCAGCACCATCCCGGGCACACCCCACCGGGTGCCGAGGAGCAGTGTTCGCTTAAGCCGCTCCCTCGAAATGTCAAACACGGCAAACAAATTCGCGTAATCGCCTCTGACGGCCCGGTCGATCAGATCCTGGCTGTACGGGAAGTGCGGCACGTAGGCAAGTGCTGCGGCGAGGTCCGGCCCCACGTCCACGAGTGACCGGATGATCGGCTCGAGGTTCTGCAGATTCCGGACCAGGTACGCCTGGCTGTCGTTGACCAGTTGTGTCGCGGTGTCGCTGAAGGTGCCCAATTTCTCCAGGGCAGTGGTAATGGTCGGCCGCTCTTTGACCAGCACGTCCAACGCCGGCGGAATCCTGTTCAACGCGTCGGTGATCACGTCTCGCTGCCCGGCGAAGGTGTTCGCGAGCCGATTCAGGGACTGGATCGACGCGATGATGTTGTCCCGCTGTTGATCCAGCACGCCGACGAAATCGTCGAGGCGGGTCAGCAGGTCGCGGATCTTCTCCTGTCGTCCGGACAGCGCGGCGTTGAAGTTGTGAACGATGTCGCCGAGTTGCGTCAGCCCGCCTGAATTGATCACGAGCGACAGCGATGACAGAGTCTGCTCGGTCGACGGGTAAGTCGACGCCTTGCTCAGTGGGATCGTCGCTCCGGGTTCAAGCCGCCCGCGCGGCGACTCGCCAAGCGGCGGGTCCAACTGAAGGTGCATTGAGCCCAGCAGGCTGGTCTGTCCCACACTCGCAACGGCGTTGGCCGGAACCACCACGTCGGGTCGCACCGACACGTCGACGTTGGCGTGCCAGCCCTTCACCGTCATCTTTCCGACGCTGCCGACGATGACGTCGTCGATCATGACCGGCGAATTCGATTCGAGCGTTCCGACGTTCGCGATTTCGACGTGGTACGTCTTCGCGTCCGGTCCCCGGCCGACTGCGCCGGGCAGCGGTAGCGAGTTCACCCCCTGGAACGAGCATCCGGTAATCGTCGCCGCGGCGCAGATGGCGACCACGGTGGCTGGGCGGAGGTGTTTCCCACGCGTCATGACGGTGGCCTCTCCGCGGGCAGCAGCAAGTCGGGCAGGCTTGGACTAGGCGGCGGTGCTGACATGCCGGGTGCGGGCGGAGGTGCAGCCGGTTCGGTCGGTGCCGGGTTCGACACACCAGGGATGCGTGCGGGTGGCGGCGGTGGCGGTGCTGCCGACGGGTAATCCCCCGGTAGACCCGTATACGCAGAGACGGCAGGTGGGATTTCCGGCGGTACCGGCTTGGGTCCTTCGCCGCCAGGAGCCAACCGCGGCTCCGAATAGACGACACGGTCCGGCGAGTACGCGGGCATCAGGAACGGGTTGATCGGCAGCGGCAAGTTGTTGATGTTGACCAACCGCAGCGCGGGGCCCAGGTACTGCTCACATAGTTTCGCCGTTTCCGGACCGGTGACGTTTTCGATCGCCCCGATCATTCCGCACCAGAACCAGACTGGATTCCCCAGTAAGGAGTTCAGTACGGGAGCGCCGACCTGGCTGCCGGTGTCGGGATTGTAGATGTGGTAGAAGTTCGAGAACGCGGTCGGCGCGAGGTGTAGGACGTTCTCGATGTCCATCCTGTGATCGACGAGGTTTTGGGTGACATTGGCCAGCCGTTGGATCTGCTCGCTGGTCTGGTCGCGGCTCCCGGCGATGAACCGCTGCACCTCGCCAACGGCGACGGACAGGTCCGAAAGCGCAGCATCCAGATCGGAGCGGTTGTCGTCGATGACGCTGGTGAGGGTCGCGAGCCGATTCTCGAACTGCACGATCTGAGTGTTGCTGTCCCGCAGCGCGGTAACGAAAGTCTGCAAGTTCTTGATGATGTCGGCGATGTTCCCGCTGCCCTCTGCCAGGACGCGCGCCACACCTGACAGCTGAGTGATCGTTTGCCGAAGCTTCTCGCCGTTGCCCTGCAACGCGTCGGCCGCGCTGTCAATAAACCGCGCCACCGAGGGAGTCGACACGTTGGCGTTCGGCCCGAGTTCCGTTGAGAGCCGCATCAATTGGTCTTTGACTTCGTCCCACTCGACGGGTACCGCGGTGCGCTCGCGCGGTATCACGGCACCATCCTTCATCTGGGGGCCGCGCGATCTGTATGCCGGCGCGAGTTGGACATACCGTGCCGCGACCAGGTTCTGCGCGATGATCACCGCTTTCGCGTCCTCGGGAATCGGCACGTCCTTGTCGACATGCATCACCATCTTGGTCTGCGTGCCCTGCGGCTCAAGCGACGCGATGTTGCCGACCTTCACCCCGGAGACGCGCACCTCGTCGCCGGGGTAGATGGCGGTTGCTGTGGTGAAGTACGCAGTGATCGTCTTCGGCTTGAAGAACGTCTGGCGGACCACGAATATCGCCGCCGCGACCAGCAGCCCGACGAGCACGATCGTGACACCCGTAAGCACTCGCTTCCTCGACGTCATCGTCCCGGTCCCCACTGCTCGTAAGGCTGAGGAATTCCGTTGTAGGGGAACGGTATTTCGGCCCTCGGCCCCGCATTGTCCGGTGGCTGCCCGGCATCGACACCGCGCCGGAAACCGAAGATGTAATCCAAGAACGGCTGGAGTATTTGCGCCGGGTTGAGGTTCGGAATGAATGCGTTGTAGTAGAAGCCGTTGGCGACGGCCTCGCCTTGAGTGATCTGGTATTTCGCCAGCCCCGGCAGCGCCTTGGCGATGTTGTCGCGGTTCTTCTCCAGCATCGCGTTCACCCGATTCAACCGCTCCAAGCTGGGCGCCAGCTCCGCCTCGTTGTCGTGAACCAGTCCGGTGAGTTGCCGCGACACCGCCGACGTGTTGGCCAGCAGTTGCACGATCGCGTTGCGCTTGTCGACGAGAACCGCCAGGAGGCTGTTGGCATCCAGCAGCAGTGCGTTGATCTGTTGGCTGCGCTCGGACAAGATTCCGGTGACGTTGGTGGCGCTCTTGAGCAAATCGCGCAGAGACTCGTTGCGCCCGTTGATGGCTTTCGACAATCGGCTGACACCGTCGAACGCCGGCCCGAGCTGCGGTGCAATCTGGTCAAGCGTCGCCGACAACGTATCCAGCGACTGGTTGAGGCTTTCGGTGTTGGTCCCGGCCACGTTGGTGGTCAGATCGGTGACGGCATCGGTCAGCGAATAGGGAGATCCGGTGCGTGAGGTGGGTATGACGTCCAGCGGCTTCATCCGTCCGCTGCCGCCGGACTCCAGCGTCAGAACTCGCTCGCCCAACAGCGTGCCGGTTCTGATGTGCGCGGTGGTGTCGCTGCCGAGCACAATCCGAGCAGGAACGTTGAAAGTCACTAGCGCTTCGCCGTTTTTCAGCTCGATGCCGGAGACCGTTCCGACCTTCACGCCCGATACGGTCACGGGATTTCCGTTGGCGAGACCGCCGGCCTCGGTGAACAACGCCTGGTAACGGATGGATGACGCGATCGACCGGAGCTGTTCGGGTTGCAGACCGACGGCGATGATAAGCAGTATCAACACCACGCCGATGAATCCGGCGCGAATGAGTTTGCCTCCGCGATACTTTTGCATCAGCGTTCCGCGCACCTTCCGCCGGTCTGGAGGATCCAGGGGAACACCACAGGCCGGCTCGACGGGTCAGTCGTCGTAGCTCGCCAGATGACGCCGCAGAGGTAGTAGTTGTACCAGCCGCCATAGGATCCCAGCCGCACGAGCTTGCGATAGTTCTCCGGCATCTTCTGAATGTTGGCGTCGAGGATGTCCTTGCCGTCGTCAAGCATTGGAGCCAGCTGGTAGAGCTGGTCGATCGTGCCGGCGAGGGGCGGCCGCGCATTGGTCAGCAGATCGGCGATCGACGCGGTTCCGTTGTCCAGCTGGACGATGGCATTGCCTATCGGATCACGGTCCTGCGACAGTCCACTGACGAGTTTCTGAAGGCGATCCAGCGTGTCCTTGAACTGATCGCCGTTCTTGGACAGGGTGGCAATGGTCGTGTTGAGATTGTCGATCAGCCGCTGAATCAGATCGCTGTTGTCCGCCAACGCGTTCGTGAACGACGACGTCTTCGAGAACAACGACTCCAGCGTGCCGCCCTGGCCTTGAAAGATTTGAATCAAGGACTGCGTGAGCGAGTTGACGTCTTGCGCGTTCAGACCTTGGATCACCGGCTTGAGCCCGCCGAGCAGCAGGTCGAGATCGAGTGCGCCCGCTGTCCGGTCGACCGGAATTTGTGATCCTGCCGGTAGGATACTGGTCGACCCCGAGCCCTCGGTGAGCTCCAGATAGCGGTCGCCGACGAGGTTGAGGTAACGCACCATCGCCCGTGTTCCGGTGGTGAGCGCGACGCTTCTGTCGGCGTCGAACTTCACCACCACCTTCTTGTCCTCGCGTAACGACACGCCTTTGACGGTGCCGACTCGGATGCCGGCTACGCGCACCGTATCCCCCGTCTTCAGCCGGGACACGTCCGTGAACACCGCGGAATATCCGTTGGTCGAGCCGGTCCGGTACTTGCCGAAGATGAAGAACAACGATGCGGTCAAGAAGATCATCACCACTGCGAAGATGAGGAACTTGGCCAGGGTGCGACGCCATCCACTTCTCATCCGGGCATTCCGATCTGTGCCGTGTTGCGCGGCGGTCCTGCGATCGGGCCGTACAACAACTGCTTGAGACCGTCTGAGTTGAGCAGGATTCCGGGGTTCCCGTACTGCTCGGGATTGGCGCCGTCGTCGGTGATCAAGAACGGCGGCTGAGTATCCTTCGGCACGTCCGGCAGAGTCATGCAGTGCGGTCCGCCTGTCGCGGCCACCTTCGGCAGGTTCGTCGGATAGCGGTAGCGCTCGATACCCAGTGTCAGACCCACCGACACCACGATGCCCGGAAGTGGCAACGGCGGCTGGTGTGTGATGACGCCGATGCCCTGCAATGCACACGTTAAGGCGGGGTTGTATTCGTTCAGCAGATCGGTCGTCGGCACCAACAGGTGCAGGACCTCCGTGAGCGCTTGCTCATTGCTGCCAATCACATCGTTGCCTATGTCTGCCAACCCAATTGCGCTCATCAAGAATGCATCGAGGTTGTTTTGCTCCTCGACGATCGACTGGCTGATGGTGGTCGCATTGCGGGCGGTGTCGATGAGGTCAGGGGCGGCCTCGGCGTAGGTGTCGAACACCGCGGGCGCGACTTCGAGGTCGTGGCGCAGCCCGTCCAGGCTCGGGTAGGTCTTGGCCAGAAAGTCGTCGAGGTCGGCCAGCATCTGACCGATCTTCTGGCCCCGGCCGTTCAGAGCGGTGGCGATCGCGCCCAGCGTCTCATTGAGCTTCTCGGGCTGGATCTTCGACAGCAGCGCGGACAGTTGTTCGAACACTGTATTGAACTCCACCGTGACGTTCTTCGCGTCGAGCACGCTACCGGGCTTGATTGTGTCCGCCGACGGATTCTTCGGCGTCACCAATTGCACGTACTTGGCGCCGAATACGGTGCTCGACGCGACGTTCACCAGCACATTTTTCGGAATGTACTTGAGGGCACCTGGATCCATCGCCAGATGAAGGACGGCCTGTCCGTCTCTGCGCTCCTCGATGGAGTCCACCTTGCCGACTTGGACCCCCCGCATCTTCACCTTGGCATCGGGGTTCATCACCAATCCGGCGCGGGGCGACACGACCGTCACCGGTACGGAGGTGGTGAACCCGCCGCGGAACAGGTTCAGGGCAACGCCGACTATCGCGAGGATCAGCAGGACGCTGACCAACCCGATTAGGGGGCGCTTCACACTCGGCTTCATCGACCTCCTCCCCTATCCCGACAGATTGAAGTTCCCATTGGAACCGTAAATGGCCAGTGACACAAGCAGTGTCACGGACACCACAGTGATTAGCGACGCTCGCACCGCGTTACCCACAGCCACACCGACACCGGATGGTCCGCCCTGTGCGAAGTAGCCGAAGTAGGTGTGGACGAGAAGTATTGCTAAAGCCATCAGGACCGCTTGAAGGAACGACCACAACAGGTCGATGGGGTTGAGAAACGTTGAGAAATAATGGTTGTACAGGCCGGACGACTGACCGAAGATCACCACGGTGGTGAACTTGCTCGCCAAGAACGAGAGAATCACCGCGATCGAGTACAGCGGAGTGACGGCGATCATCCCGGCGATGATGCGGGTGCTCACCAGATACTCGATGGGCCGAATCGCCATCGACTCGAGGGCGTCGATCTCCTCGTTGATGCGCATGGCGCCCAGCTGCGCGGTCACCCCGGCGCCAAAAGTCGCAGCCAAGCCGATGCCCGCCACCACCGGCGCGGAGATGCGCACATTGATGAACGCGGCCAAGAACCCGGTGAGCGCCTCGATGCCGATGTTGCCCAGCGAGCTGTAACCCTGGACGGCCAGCGTGCCGCCGGCAGCCAACGTCAAGAACCCGACGATCACCACGGTGCCGCCGATCAATGCCAACGTCCCTGCGCCCATGCTGATCTCGGCGATGAGGCGGATGATCTCCATCCGAAAGTGCTTGAGGGCATGGGGTATCCCGGCGATCGCGCGACCGTAGAACGTGGCGTGGTCACCGACTCGGCCCAGTACGTCGACCGGTCGCCGGAATTGGTCGAGGAAGCGAAAGAACCGCGGATACACGGCGCGCAATGCCATCACACGGCCCCCGTCACTTCACCGTCGCACGGATGCCGATCGCGGTGACCACGACATTGACGACGAACAGGGCCATGAACGCGTAGACGACGGTTTCGTTGACGGCGTTGCCTACCGCCTTCGCGCCACCACCGGTGATGATCAGCCCGCGGTAGCAGGCGACGAGGCCCGCGATAAGCCCGAACAGCGCAGCCTTTACGCACGAGATGATCAGCTCGGGGATGCCCGTGAGCAAGGTGATGCCGGCCGCAAACGCGCCCGGGTTCACGTCTTGGATGAAGACCGAGAAGATGTAGCCGCCGAGAATGCCGATGATGACCACCAAGCTGTTCAGAAGCAGCGCCACCAGGCCGGCGGCCAGCATCCTGGGCGTGACCAGCCGCTGCACCGGGTTGATCCCCAGGACCTCCATCGCGTCGATCTCTTCGCGGATCGTGCGCGACCCGAGGTCGGCGCACATCGCCGTCGCGCCGGCTCCCGCAACGATGAGCACAGTCACCAGTGGGCCCACCTGAGTGACCGCCCCGAACGCGGCGCCCGCGCCACTCAGGTCGGCTGCACCCAGTTCGCGCAACAAGATGTTGAGTGTGAAGCTGACCAGCACCGTCAGCGGTATCGCCACCATCACCGTGGGCAGCAGCGACACCCGGGCGACGAACCAGGACTGCTCCAAGAACTCACGCCACTGGAACGGCCGGCGAAAGACGAACATGATCGCGTCCGCCGACATCGCGAAGAATCCGCCGATGGCCTGCGCCGGCTTCGAGCCTCGGCCCAGCGATATACCCGTGCTCCAGCGATCGGGCCCTTTCGTCTTGATCGCCATCAGGTTCCAGGCCCTTCCAGAATCGTGACGGCCGACACAGCGGTAGGACCACCGATGTTGTGCGCCAACGCGATTCGGGCGCCGTCCACCTGGTTGACGGCTTCTGCGCGCAACTGGCTGAAGAGTTCCACGCACTGCGCGACGCCCGTTGCCCCGGGGGGATGGCCCTTTGACTTCAATCCCCCACTCGGGTTCACCGGCAGCGACCCGCCGATGGTGGTGACGTCGGCCTCGACGAGCTTGTACGCACCGAAGCGGTCTGCGAAGCCGAGGTCCTCGTAGCTCATCAGCTCGATGCCGGTGAAGAAGTCGTGCACTTCCGCGACGTCCACGTCGGCCGGGGTCAGCCCGGCCATGGAGAACGCCCGCTTCGCCGCGCGCACGGTGGCCGGGAACGTCGTCATGTCCACCTTGTGCTGGTGCATCACCGAGTCCAGGCCCAGTCCGACACCTCGGATCCACACCGGGCGGTCGGTGAACCGGTCGACCACGTCCTCGGCGGCGAGCACCAATGCCGCCGCACCGTCGCTCTGCGGAGCGCAGTCGTACAGGCGGAACGGCGTGACGACGATCGGCGCGTTCATCGCCTGCTCCATCGTGATCTCGAACCGCAGCCGCGCCTTCGGGTTGCTCACCCCGTGCCGGTGGTTCTTCACCGCCACCATGGCCATGTGCTCGGCGGTCGCCGGCGACTCGGCCAGATAGCGCGCCACGTGGAGGGCGAACCCGGCGGGCGACACCAACCCGAGCGGGTAGTCCCAGGCCATGTCGCGGGCCATGGCTTCCCACTCCCACACCATGTCTTTGGTGGACGTTTCGCGGATCTTGTCCGCGCCCATCACCAGGGCGACGTCGCAGGCTCCGGAGGCGACCCCGTAGAGCGCGTTGCGCACCGCGTCGTTGCCGGTGGCGCAGGAGTTCTCGACGCGCGTGACGGGCAGGTCTGGCAAACCCAGCGTGTCGGCGAGGATGCCCGACGGGAACCCGTCGGTGGTGCCCATCGCGCCGAACCACGCCGCTTCGAGATCGGCCTTGCGGATGCCTTTGTCGACGCTCGCCGCGCACTCGGAGAACGCCATCGGCAAAAGATCCTTGATGCCCAGCGCAAAGTGCTCAGCGAAGGGCGTCATGCCGGCGCCGACGATGGCGACCTGCCTCATGACATCCCCTCCTGCGCTCGGCGGCAGTGGCTGCCAAGTGTCATGCCAGGACAGCCTTCTTCGCAAGCGTCATCAGAGTATGACTCACGCAACATCCGTTTCGGGTTCGAATGCATATCCATAATCAGGCACCCCGGATCTGACCGCGACGCGACGCAATGCCAGCCGTCCGCGCGCCCCGATCGTGACCGTTCCGGGCTCTGCGCCGGTCACCTTCACGAGTGCCCGGACGCCGACGCCGTCGAGTTCGACGATCACCAGCGAATAGGGCGTGCGCAGCCCAGGAACCGGAATTTGGACCGTCGTCTCGGTGTAGACGGTCCCCGTGCGGGGTAGCGGCACCCGCTCGTAGTTCGTGCGCAAGCGGCCGTCGGGATCGACTCGGTAGCGCGGCGGGAAGTCGAGTTCGTCGCTGTCGGCAAACCTGCCCGCCTCCCACCGGACCTTGGCCTCGAACGCCCGCTCGTAGGCCGCCAACGAGATCGGGATTTCGGCGCCGGGCACCACAGTGCCTTCGGGCAGCGCCCGCACCGCAGGCTCGCGCCGGTGCGTCCACGCGACTCTTGCGCTTGATTGCTCCTCACGTGCGCAGCCCACGACAGTGAGCCCCGACAGGCTTGCCTGCTCGACCGCCACCAGCGGTCCGGTCGTGGCGGTCTCGGCCATGGCCGCCAACGCGAATAACCCCGAACTTGCGCCGGTGGTCGGCAACGGCGGGGGATTGCCGATGCACAGCTCGGCTGCCGTGGCGTGGTCGACTCCGGCCAGCGCCGCGGGCGTGTCAAGCCAGGCCGCTCCGAGCGACGCGACCAGCCCGCGCTCGTGCAGCAGCCGGGGGTCGCCGTAGTCGTGCACGCCCCCGATGGCGTTGCGGGTGCGCACAGGCAGGCTGCGGGCGACCCTCGCCGCGGTCCTCACCCGCAGGCCGTTGTCGGCGGTCAGCGCCGCCGCCGCACCGGCAGGGTCGAGGTCGACGCCGATGACCAACGTGCGCGGGCGGGCAGAGCTGAGCGCGTCGAGCGCCGCCGGCGCGCCGCCGAGGCGTTCGTCGACTTCGAGTTCGGGGTCCAGGCTCAGCCCGGCCAGCAGGACCGCCGCATTGCTGCTTTCGGTCAGCGGAAGGTCGCGGCTGACAAGCACCACTCTCTCGACCGCCGCGCTGCCGGCGAGTGCCGCCCTGCCTGCTTCGACCGCAAGGGTGATCGCGTCCTCGTCATCGCCGGGTACCCGGCGGCCGTCGGCTTCCCAGCACGGGCAGGTATGTACCGATCGAGGCGACGTGAGGCATAGCTGCCGGAATCCTAGGTGACCGCGCCGGCCGTCTTGAGCTCGATGATGCGATCCCAGTCCAGGCCCAGCTCGGCAAGGATCTCGTCGGTCTGCTCGGCGAATCCGGGTGCCGGGCCGGTCTGAGGGGCGGCGACGTCGAACTGCACCGGGTTGGCCACGAGCTCGAGTTCGCCCGCGCGCACCAGGTATTCGTTGGCACGGACTTGAGCGTCCTCGGCCGCCTGCAAGGTGTCCTGAACCGGCGCCCAGGGCCCGGCCAAAGTGGCGAACCGCTTGCTCCACTCCACCAACGGCCGCTTGGACATGGCCGCCTTCAGGATTTCGACGGCATCTGCGGTGTTCGCGGCGATCTGCTCGTCACCGGCGAACCGCGGGTCGTCGATGAACTCCTCGAGGTCCATGTGCTTGCATACATCGGCCCAGAACTTGGAGGCCTGCATCATCACGAACGAGATGTAGCGGCCGTCCGCCGTCGGGTACACACCGACGAGCGGGTTGATGGGCGAACCGTGGATACCGGGCGGTGGGCTGACCATCAGCTGACCGAGGTGTTTGGTCAGCGCGACGGTGTGACCCAGCGACCACAGGCCGCTGCCCAGCAGCGACACGTCGACGATCGACGGCTCGCCGGTGCGCTCCCGTTTGAGCAGAGCGGCCGCGATACCGCCCGCGAGGTTGGTGCCGGAGATGGTGTCGCCGTACGCGGGCCCGGGCGGCGCGATCATGCCTTCCATGCCGGGCGGGGTCACCGTCGCCGCGGTGCCGGCGCGACACCAGAACGCGGTCATGTCGTAGCCGCCCTTGACCGACTCCTCGCCGCGGGGCCCCAGCGCGCTCCCGCGCGCATAGATGATCTTCGGGTTGACGGCGCGAATGTCGTCGACGTCGATGCCGAACTTCCTGCGGTGCCCCGGCAGGAAGCTGGTCAGGAAAACGTCTGCACGACGGGCCAGCGCGAGCAGCACTTCTTTGCCCTCGGGCACGGACATATCCAGCCCGATGCTGCGCTTGCCGCGGTTGGCGTGCTCGATGTTCGGGTTCGGGTCGCCCTCGACGCGCAACGGCCCCGTCTGGCGCAGGCCCCGTTGCGGGTCGCCGGTCACCGCATGCTCGA